>NZ_JBEXYB010000016.1:0-158927 GCF_040630715.1 Streptomyces sp. NPDC005752
CGCCCTGAACGGGCCGTCCATCATGGTGGGCGGTTCGAAGGAGGCCTACGCCGTCCTGGGCCCCATGTTCGAGACCATCAGTGCCCATGTCGGCGCCGGACTCCGGTCAGATCAGGCCGAGCTCGCGGACCGCGTCGCGCTCCTCGGTGAGCTCCTGCACCGACGCGTCGATGCGCGCACGGGAGAACTCGTTGATGTCCAGACCCTGGACGATCTCGTACTTCCCGTCCTTCGTGGTGACCGGGAAGGAGGAGATGATGCCCTCGGGAACGCCGTAGGAGCCGTCCGACGGGATGCCCATCGACGTCCAGTCGCCCTCGGCGGTGCCGTTGACCCAGGTGTGCACGTGGTCGATGGCGGCGTTGGCGGCAGAGGCGGCCGAGGACGCGCCACGGGCCTCGATGATCGCGGCGCCGCGCTTGGCGACGGTCGGGATGAAGGTGTCGGCCAGCCACGCCTCGTCGTTGACGACCTCGGCCGCGTTCTTGCCCGCGATCTCCGCGTGGAAGATGTCCGGGTACTGGGTCGCCGAGTGGTTGCCCCAGATCGTCAGCCGCTTGATCTCGGAGACGGCGGCACCGGTCCTGGCGGCCAGCTGCGAGATCGCGCGGTTGTGGTCCAGGCGGGTCATCGCGGTGAAGCGCTCCGCCGGTACGTCCGGGGCGGCGGCCTGCGCGATGAGGGCGTTGGTGTTGGCCGGGTTGCCGACGACGAGGACCTTGATGTCGTCCGCTGCGTTGTCGTTGATGGCCTTGCCCTGCGGCTTGAAGATGCCGCCGTTGGCGGACAGCAGGTCGCCGCGCTCCATGCCCTTCGTACGCGGGCGGGCGCCGACCAGGAGAGCGACGTTGGCGCCTGCGAAGCCGACGTTGGCGTCGTCCGTGATCTCGATGTTGCGCAGCAGCGGGAAGGCGCAGTCGTCGAGCTCCATAGCGGTGCCCTCGGCGGCCTTGAGGCCCTGCGGGATCTCGAGGAGTCGCAGGTTGACCGGCACATCCGGGCCGAGCAGGTGGCCGGAGGCGATGCGGAAGAGCAGCGCGTAGCCGATCTGGCCGGCTGCGCCGGTCACGGTGACATTCACGGGAGTGCGGGTCATGGCGATCTCCGTTAGACAGCTGGCGGTGGGGGTCCCTGCCCCTGGTGCTGGATACCTCTGAATCTTGATGTGAAGAGATATCCAGCCGTCAGGCTATCCGACCCACGTTCCCCGGGCCGTCCGCCCCCCTGTGGGACCGCACACAGTCGGTTACGCAGAGGAGCCTTCACGCACGTCACCCCGGAGTGGTGCAGCCGCTCTCCCCGGAAGCGCGGACCGCGCAGGCCTCGGCGTCGGCGGCCCGCCTCACGGCGACCATCGGGGTGTACGCATCGGCTCCGGCCTCCACCGTGCCGTTCTGCTCGGACGGACCGGCGGTGATCCGCACGGTGTCACCCTCCGAGGCCCGGGTGACACGGCCCCAGGCGGCCTCGCAGGTCCTGCTGTAGCGGACCTCGACGAGGGCGCCGCCGAGCGTCGTCCTGGCGACCGTGGCGGCGAACCGGCCGCCGCAGCCCATGGTCTCCGGGTCCGCTCCGGCACAGTCGGCGCCGGAGCATCCGACGCCGGAGGGCAACCGGGACACGCTGGTGCCCGGATCGGCGGAGGGCGTCGTCGCGGCCACCGCGCCGGAGCCCTCGTCCTCATCCTCGCCCTCGCTCCCACCCGCGAGCAGCACGGCCCCGACCGTCAGCAGGAGTACGCCCACGGCGCCCCCGAGGATCAGCGGCAGTCTGCGGCGGCCGCTCTCCCGGCGCTCACGGGAACCGCCGCCCGCGCGGTGTCCGTCCCCGCCGGAATCCGGCGCGTCCCCCGGCCTCGGCTGTCGCGGAATCCGCGGGTCGGCGACGCGCCGGCCGGGTACGGACGGAGAGTGCGCGATGCCGCCCGCTCCCCCCTCGGGCCCCGCAGCGGCGGGGACCCTGGTGGAGCTGTCCGGACGGCCCGCTCGCCGGCCCGCCACGGGGGCCGCCGCCACGCCCGCCGCACCGGGCGCCGCACGCGCCTGGGAGATCCTGATGGCCTCCATCGTCATGTCGTGGCGCATCTCGGAACGGCTCCAGGACCGCTCGGCCAGTTCCCACATGGTCGTCAGATGGTGCTGCTGCGTGCCCGTCACCTCGGCGAGCGCCACGATCGCCCCCTTGGGAGCGAGCAGCCTTCCGTTGAGATAACGCTCCCACGACGTCTTGCTGTAGCCCGTACGGTCGGCGACCGCGGCCGGACTCAGACCGCCGTGGTCCACCAGTCCGCGCAGCTGCCCCACGAACTCCCGCATCTGCGGGTCGAGTTCTTCCGGTAATTCCTTCCAGCGAGGCATTGCTTCCCCCAGTCGCTTCCCCCGGTGTTCCCGGTGCGCGCCCCCGTTCCCCGGCACCGGAGGACTCCCCCTGTCGTCGGAACGCGTGGCCCACGCTCCGGACTACCAGAAGGATGCGCGGATGAGGAGCCGGTTCCGGACAAAGAGGCGCATGAGGGCTTTCGACAGGAGCGCGCGCTCCGCCGTGCGCCCCGAGGGCTGTCCCGGTAGCGCGTACCGAGGCGGCCACCGGCCGTTGCGCGACGATCACACGGTGGCGGAATGGTCACCTCCGCGTCACAGGCACCAGGCAGCCCTTGAACGCGCCACCTCATGCCCATGACACTTACTCCAGGACAGGGCAAGGCCGCACAAGTCACCGCGTTCCGGAGTCTCCCGTGCCGAACCCCTGGCCGGTGTCCGTCCCTTCTCGGGGGAGGGGACGGACACCCCTCAGCGGATCGTGAAGTGGACCACGTCCTGCAGGATCGGCACCTGCAGCCACGGATCGGGCTGCGCCATCAGTGCCAGCAGCACGATCAGCGTGCCCATCAGGCCGTACGTGACCAGGTCGGTAAACCGTGACCGGACGGCCAGCATGCCGACGGAGGGGACGACCCAGCGCAGTGCCGCCCCGGCCAGCAGTGCGAGACCCATCAGCATCGCGCCGATCCTGAACGCCTGGTCGAAGGGGTCGGCCCCCACGATCAGCAGGCCGAGCCCGGCGGTGCCGAGCACCGTGAGCAGCGGCCACTGCCTGGCTGGGGCGGGGGCGTCACCGGGAGCCGCCCGGCCACCGCCCTCGGGGCGCGCGGTGTCACGGGTCAGCGAGAAGCGACGTGAGGGCGCCCAGGTCGAGCCACCGCTCACGCCCTCCCCGCCGGCGCCGGCCGCCTCAGTGGTGACGGACGCCCCGCCCTCGTCGGACGTCCCGGATGCCGACGTCCCGGATGCCGACGTCCCGGATGTCACGGTTCTCTCCGATGCTCCGGCGCCCTCGCTCGTCCCGGCTTCCCCGGCCACTGCGGACTTCCGCGACGCGACGGTCCCTCCGGACACCCCGGCCTCGTCGGACGTCGCCGCCTCCTCGGCCGGCCCGTCCGCACGCGTACCGTCCGCCGGACTCGTACCAGCACCCATGACGTTCCTCCGGTCCGGGTCAGCCCGCGGATGCGGCGGAGGCCTCGGCGGCAGCGAGTTCGGCCGCCTCGACCACGTTGACGAGCAGCTGGGCGCGGGTCATGGGGCCGACGCCGCCGGGGTTCGGGGCGACCCACGCGGCCACCTCGGCCACACCGGGGTGGACGTCGCCGACGATCTTGCCGTTCTCGTCCCGGCTGACACCGACGTCCAGCACCGCCGCACCCGGCTTCACGTCCTCGGGCTTGATCAGGTGGGCCACACCGGCGGCGGCGACGATGATGTCGGCCTGCCTGAGGTGCGCCGAGAGGTCACGGGTGCCGGTGTGGCACTGGGTGACGGTCGCGTTCTCGGACTTGCGCGTCAGGAGCAGCGGGAGGGGGCGGCCGATGGTGACGCCCCGGCCGACGACGACCACGTGGGCGCCGTTGATCTCCACACCGTGGCGACGGAGCAGGGTGACGACGCCCTGCGGCGTGCAGGGCAGCGGACCGCTCTCGTTCAGCACGAGCTTGCCCAGGCTCATGGGATGCAGCCCGTCCGCGTCCTTGGCCGGGTCCATCAGCTCCAGGACGCGGTTGGTGTCGATCCCCTTGGGGAGCGGGAGCTGCACGATGTAACCCGTGCAGTCGGGGTCGGCGTTGAGCTCCCGCACGACCTCCTCGATCTCCTCCTGGGTGGCGGTGTCGGGGAGTTCACGCTGGATGGAGCCCATGCCGACCTGGGCACAGTCGCGGTGCTTGCCGTTCACGTACCAGCGGCTGCCCGGATCGTCACCGACGAGCAGGGTTCCCAGGCCGGGTGTGATGCCCTGCGCCTTGAGGGCCGCCACGCGGACGGTCAGATCGGACTTGATCGCAGCTGCGGTGGCCTTGCCATCGAGAATCTGGGCAGTCATGACACCCATCCTCGCGGATGACCCCGCCCGCGTACCAATCCTGGTCTGTCACATGGACGCGAGATTGCACTTGCACAACGCATTCGGCAATCGGCTGGACAAAACGTGGATGTCACGACGACGATAAGTCCCGCATCACCGCGGACAGTGTCGGGGGGACCACCGTTCAAGATTGCACACGATTCCTCCGCCCGGGCCGCGTCGTCCCCGCACTTCGCAACGGAGGAACCTCGCCATGAGCTTCGGCGACCCCAACAACCCCTACGGCCAGCAGCAGGGCGGACAGCCTGGCGGGCAGCCGGGCTACGGCTACCCGCAGCAGGGCCAGCAGGGTGCCGCCCCCCAGCAGGGCTACGGCTACCCGCAGGCGCCTCCGGTCCAGGGCGGTTACGGCTTCCCGGGCGGACCCACCGAGATGCCCGGCGGCGTGAAGGCCGCCCGCGTCATGCTCTTCGTGATAGCCGGCCTCCAGGTCATCGGCGCGATCTTCGTCGCCCTCGCGGCCGCGGCTGTGAGCGCCGCCAAGAACGACGCGACGCTCCAGGAGGACGTCCAGTTCCAGCAGCTCGCCGAGTACTCGGGCGCCGTGCTGTGGGGAATCGTCGCCTTCGCCGTGGTGTGGGGAGTCCTCGCCGTCGTCCTCGCCGCCAAGTTCGGCAAGGGTGGCAGCGGGATCCGCATCGCCACCATCGTCTTCGGCGTGATCACCGCGATCCTGGGCATCTACCCCTTCGTCGTGATGGGCCTCGCCCACACGGTCCTCGCCATCCTGGTCGTCGTCTTCGTGGCGAAGTCCGACGGCGGCGCCTGGTTCAACCGCCAGCAGCAGCACTGACGTTCCCGCACCCGCGCGTGAAGGCCGTAGCACCCGCCCACCGGCGGGTGTGCGGCCTTCAGCTGTTTTCCGGCGCCGGTGCGGTCCGCTCCATGACGACGAAGGAGCCCGCCTCGCGGGTGATCCGGTAGCGCGCCTCCGGGTGCAGCTGCCCGGCGTACTTCACCGGGTCGTCGATCGGCCGCGACCAGCCGAAGTCCAGGTTGATCGCGATGACGTCGGGTGCGGTTCCGGGGGCCCCGCCGACCCAGTAGACCGTGCGGTCCCCGGTCAGGTGTGCCATCAGCGTGATGTCCGTCTCCACGCGCGCGCCCACGGGAATGGCCTCCAGCGCCTCTTCGGCGGCGTGGGTGCGGGCGTCGGCGCGGTACGTCTCCGGGCGCAGCAGGTCGCGGAGCGGGAGGTGCTGGGTGAGGGCCACGGCGATCGCCGTGGCCACGGGCACGGCGACGTTCGCGTACGAGACGAGCCAGGGCCGCTTCGATCCCCGGCTGCGGCGGATGCCGTCGGCCATGGCCAGGAAGACCACGGGCATGAGGATCGCGCTGTAGTGCCAGACCATGCCCCAGTGGTTGGAGTCCTGGGAGAGCAGACGCCACCCGAGCGTGGGCAGGACGAGCAGGATCAGGGGCGAGCGGAGCGCCATGAAGGCCGTGATGCCGACCAGGAAGACGAGCATCTCCAGCTTGACGGAGGAGTCGAACACGCCGAGGACGGAGTCGAGCAGGGGGACCTCCTGCCCGCCGTTCTCCTCGATCTTCTTCCAGTAGTCGTAGGACCCCGCGCTGCTGGCCGCGGGTATGAGCACCAGCACGGTGAGCGCGAACGCGCTGACGCCGAAGGCGGCGAGCATGAAGCCCTGGAGTCGCCGCCCGTACAGGGCCAGGAGCCCGCCGGCCACGGCGACGGTGACGCCGAGGTCCTCCTTGACCAGGACCAGCGGCAACGACCACAGGACGGCGGCCCGCCAGCGCTCCATGAGCAGGGCCCGGCAGACCAGGGCGAGCAGCGGGACCGCGAGCGCTATCTCGTGGAAGTCGGCCTTCACCGCTTCCTGCAGCCCCCAGGACAGCCCGTACGCGACGGTGACGCACAGGCCGGTGCGGCCGCCCAGGATCTGCTGGGCGGTGCGCCCGACGATGACCGCGGAGGCGGCGAAGAGTGCGGCCTGCGCGAAGATCAGGGCGACGGCGGATGGCCAGATCCAGTAGAGCGGCACCAGGAGCGCCACCAGCGGGCTGAAGTGGTCGCCGAGGATCAGGTAGCCCGGCCCCTTGATGTCGACGACGGGCGCGTCGAATCCGGCGTACGCGCGCACCTCCTGCTCGAAGATGCCCAGGTCCCAGGACGGCGACTGGAAGTGGCTGTAGCGCAGGTAGGCGTAGAGGAAGTAGAGCGCGCAGAGGACCGCGGCCGCGATCAGGTACGGACGCAGCGGGGCCGGGTAGGGCGTGCCCGTGGCCCGCTCCGGGGCCTGCTCCCCGGGCACGTCGGTCTCGCTCTGGTTCAGGTCAAGCACCATGCCCCCGCAACGGAATCCCACACTGGTCACTGCCGGTCGCACCGGTCCCGCCGCTACGGCCCGACAAGGCCATTCATTAGAACAGAGGGGCGAACGGGCAGGGCACGCCGGGACGCGCCGCAGGCCGCACCCCCGGGGGGATGCGGCCTGCGGCGGTGCTACGACCCGGGGGTCAGTGGAAGAAGTGGCGCGTGCCCGTGAAGTACATGGTCACGCCGGCCTTCTTCGCGGCCTCGACGACGAGTTCGTCCCGGACCGAGCCGCCCGGCTGGGCGACGGCCCTGATGCCCGCGGCGGTCAGGATCTCCAGACCGTCCGGGAAAGGGAAGAAGGCGTCGGACGCGGCGTACGCGCCACGGGCCCGCTCCTCGCCCGCCCGCTCGACCGCCAGTTTCGCCGAGTCGACGCGGTTGACCTGGCCCATGCCGACACCGACCGAGGCGCCGTCCTTGGCGAGCAGGATCGCGTTGGACTTGACCGCGCGGCAGGCCGTCCACGCGAAGGCGAGCTCCCTGAGCTCGTCGTCGGAGAGGGCCTCGCCGGTGGCGAGGGTCCAGTTGGCCGGGTCGTCGCCCTCGGCCTGGAGCCGGTCGGTGACCTGGAGCAGGGCACCTCCGTCGATCGGCTTGACCTCCACCGTGGCGGCCGGGGCCTCGGGGCAGCGCAGCACCCGGATGTTCTTCTTGCGGGCCAGCACCTCGACGGCGCCGTCCTCGTACGCCGGCGCGACGATGACCTCGGTGAAGATCTCGGCGACCTGCTCGGCCATCTCGACGGTCACCGGCCGGTTGACGGCGATGACGCCGCCGAAGGCGGACAGCGGGTCGCAGGCGTGCGCGTTGCGGTGCGCCGTCGCGACGTCGTCGGCGATCGCGATCCCGCACGGGTTGGCGTGCTTGATGATCGCGACGCACGGCTCGACGTGGTCGTAGGCGGCGCGGCGGGCGGCGTCGGTGTCCGTGTAGTTGTTGTAGGACATCTCCTTGCCGTGCAGCTGCTCGGCCTCGGCGAGACCGCCCTCGCCCGAGGTGTAGAGCGCGGCGGGCTGGTGCGGGTTCTCGCCGTAGCGCAGGACGTTCTTGCGCTCGTACGTCGCGCCGGAGAAGTCGGGGAAACCGGAGTCGTCGGCGGCCGCGTAACCGTCGGCGAACCAGGAGGCCACGGCCACGTCGTACGCGGCGGTGTGCCGGAAGGCCTCGGCGGCGAGCCGCTTGCGGGCGGTCAGGTCGAAGCCTCCCGCCGCGACCGCGGCGAGGACGTCGGCGTAGCGCCCGGGGCTGGTCACGACCGCCACGGACGGGTGGTTCTTGGCGGCGGCGCGGACCATCGAGGGCCCGCCGATGTCGATCTGCTCCACGCACTCGTCGTCGGACGCGCCGGAGGCGACGGTCGCCTTGAACGGGTACAGGTTGACGACCACGAGGTCGAACGGCTCCACGCCGAGCTCGGCGAGCTGCTCGCGGTGGGCGTCCAGGCGCAGGTCGGCGAGGATGCCCGCGTGCACACGGGGGTGCAGCGTCTTGACGCGACCGTCGAGGCACTCGGGGAAGCCGGTGAGCTCCTCGACCTTGGTGACCGGCACGCCGGCGGCTGCGATCTTCCCGGCGGTGGAGCCGGTGGACACCAGCTCGACTCCCGCCTCGTGCAGACCGCGGGCGAGGTCTTCGAGCCCCGTCTTGTCGTAGACGCTGACCAGGGCGCGGCGGATGGGCTTATTCACCGACATGACCGAGATGAACCTTTCGTCCCTCAATGCGATAGCCGTCGCGGGCGAGCCGCCCAACGGCCTCGACGAGCAGCTTGCGCTCGATTTCCTTGATGCGTTCGTGGAGGGCCGCTTCGCCCTCCACCGTTTCCTCTTCGGTCACCTCGACCACGCCCTGCGCGATGATCGGACCGGTGTCGACGCCGTCGTCGACGAAGTGGACGGTGCACCCGGTCACCTTCACGCCGTACGCGAGCGCGTCACGGACGCCATGGGCACCGGGAAAGCTGGGGAGCAGGGCGGGGTGGGTGTTGACGACACGGCCGCCGAACTCGGCGAGGAACCCCTTCCCCACGATCTTCATGAATCCCGCGGACACGACGAGGTCCGGGCGGTGTTCCGCCACAGCCGCGGTCAGGGCCGCGTCCCACTCGTCACGGCTCGCGTACTCGCCGAGCCTGCACACGAACGTGGGGAGCCCGGCGCGCTCGGCCCGTTCGAGACCGACGGTGCCGTGCCGGTCCGCGCCGACGGCGACGATCCGGGCTCCGTAGCCTTCGGGGTCGGCATCGATCGCGTCGAGGAGTGCCTGGAGGTTCGTGCCCGAGCCGGAGACGAGCACGACCACTCGGGCCGGAGCGGCGGAGGGGGGCGGGGAGGCCACGGCGGGGCCCTTTCTCGCGTGGTGCGGCAGATACGCGATGTGCAGGAGGTGCGTTTGTATGGTCGTACGAAAGAAGCTCACCCCTCGATACGGGGAACTCTACGAACGGTCCGACCGTCAGCAACGATACCGGCACACCTGGCGGCCCCCACGGGACGGGTGCGTGACCGGAAGGTAGCGTCAGGGGACAGGGAACCGCCCCCGGGCGGAAATGACGAGATGGGGAAGACGTTCACCACATGCCGGACCGCCTCCGCACCGCCCTTGGCCACCCGCTGCCCGAGCGGGCATCCACGCTGATGCGGGAACGCAAGTCCTCATCACCGGACTCGTCCTCGGGTTCGTCGTTGGGCTCGTCCTCAAGCCCCTCGTCGGACTCAGGATCCTCCCGGGGCTCGGGCTCCTCGTCAGGTTCGTCCGACGACAATCCGTTCGCGGCTCCGCCCGAGGACCGCCCCGACCAGCCCTGGCAGCCCCGTCACCCCTCCCGCACCCCGGGAAACCACGACAGCGACGGCGGCGGTGACGAAGGACACTCCGACGACCGCCCCGTCTGGGGCAGCCGGTGGAGCGACCGGCAGCCCGGCCGCCAGAACGGCGACTTCGGCGGCCGCCCCGGTGGCACCGGCGGACCGAGCGGCCCGGGCAGTGGCCCCGAGGGCGGTCGCGGCGGGCTGCGCTGGGACCCGACCGACCCCGTTCAGCGGCGCGCTCGCTACGCGGTGCTGGGCGGTATGTGGGCGTTCTTCTTCGCCCTCTTCGACTTCCCCGAGATCGCGATGCTCCTCGGCGCCCTCGCCGTGTACTGGTCGATCAGTGCCCTCCGCGGCGGGCCGCACAAGACCCGGGCGGCCGACGCGGCCCCCACTGCCGCATCCGGCGCGGGCGTCCCGGACCGGGCCGCCACGCCCGGAGCCGTGCCCGGCACGGCGCAGGTCAGCAGCCGCCAGCAGACGACGGCAGCCGTCAGTGGCCTGGTGACGGCACTGCTGGCCCTGGCGATCGTGGCCACCGGCTACACGGTGCAGCTGGTCTACCGCGACTACTACACCTGCGTGAACGACGCACTCACCAAGTCCGGCGCCGTCGCGTGCAACGACAAGCTGCCCGACCCGCTGGAGCCCTTCTTCGGCGTGAAGAAGTAGCCCCGGACCACACACGGGACGCTCCCTACGGAGCGTCTTCCCGGCCGGGTTCCGAGTGCCCAGGGGCATCCGGAACCCGGCCGGTCCGCGTATCGGGCTCGTCGGCGGGAGCCTCGCGGGAAGCAGGATCGGGGGCCGGAGCCGGGGCGGACGCGGGAGCCGGGGCCGAGGAGGACGCGGCCGGGACCGGGGCCGGGACTGGGGCCGGGGCCGAGGCAGAACCGGCCGTCGGCAGGGGGGCGGGATCCGGCGAGGCTCCGGGCACAGCGGCCGGCTTCGAGACGGGGGTGGGGGGCGGTGCCGGCACGGGTGCGGGCCCCCGTTCGGCATCCGCCCGGAAACCGGCCATCAGCCCGCCCGAATTCTTCTTGAGCGCGGCCCAGCGTGCCTCCCTCGCCCCGTCCGCGTGCCACGAGTCGGCCGACAGGAAGTCGTAGGACTCCGCGTCCTCGCCCCCCGGCTTCTCCCCCGCCTTCTTCCGCTGCTTCTTCCTGGCCTTCTCCGGCTTCGGCCCCAGTTCCGGCTCGGCCGGCTCCCCCTTCGCCGCGTCCCAGCGCCAGCCCCACCGGTTCTCCCTGAGCCGCCACGCCCTGAGCAGCAGCGCCACCGGCACGCCGGTCACGGCCGTCCACAGGAGAGCGGCCGGGCCCACCAGCCACCACACGGGACCGAACTCCGCCAGCGCCCCGGTCCCCAGAGCGCCACCCGAAGCCGCCGCCAGGACCGCCGCGCCGGCCCCGCACCCCAGGGCCGCCAGCCCCGCCACCAGTGCGGTAAGACCCTGACTCCACGCCTGCTCGCGCGTCCCGCGCACCGGCGCCGCCCCCTGCGCGACGAATCGTGCGACGGCCAGGCCCGCGACGACCGGCACCGCGGCCGCCGCCCAGTTCACCGCCGCACCCGGACCGTGGGACGGAACCGCGGCGAGCAGCGGGAAGTCCGGCAACGCGGGGGGCCCGGTGAAGGCGAGCGGGGCGGCCGTGGACGCCGTACCGAGGGCGAATCCCGGCCCGAGGCCGTAGGCGGCACCCCACACAGCCGCGTTCGGCACGAGCGCCGTAGCCAGCAGCAGGACGGAGATCCGGCCGGCCCAGTCTCCCGACAGCCCCAGGAACGACTCCCTGACCGCCCCCGCGTGCCACACCAGCGCCACCGCGACCAGCAGCGCACCGCCGCCGAGCAACGCGAGCACACCGGCGGCGGCCGACCTCAGGACCACGCCGGCCCCGGCCCGGAACCGGGCGCGGGCGGCCGCTTCCTGCAGCCTCAGCGGCGCCCAGACCAGTAGCGGCGTCAGCGGGCGCCCCCGCGCCGCCCACACCCCGACGGCGGTCGCGCCGGTCACCACGGCGGTGACGGGGAAGGCGATCGACGCCCGGTCTGCGGGCAGCGCCCCGTCCTGCGCGTACGCCGCCGCGGCAAGCACCACCAGCAGATATCCGGCGCTCACCGCGCAGAACGCACCGACCGCCGAGTGTCCGCCCGAGGCCGTTCCGTCGGCCTCCGCGGAGTCCCGGGCGGCCCGGTGCACCAGCCACACCGGCAGCGCGACGAGGAGCAGCGGGACCATCGCCACGGGCGCGGGATGCCCTCCCACGGTGTCGGCCCTCACGAGTTCGGCGCCGTGGGCGAGCAGCCAGAGCCCCGCTGCCACGTGAAGAGCTTCGGCAGGTCCACTGTCGGGGTACGGCGAACTGATCCACAGCACCATGACCAGGACGGCCAGGGAGCCCAGTCCGAGCCCCGCCGCGAGCGCCCCACGCACGAAGGCGGAGGCCAGGACGGCGGACCTGCTCCGCTCGGCCGGCAACGTCGGGCTGCACTCGGTCACTTGGGTCACGCGGCCATGCTGCCAACGACACGCGCCTATTTCGTGTAACGGGCCAATGGCCGCTGTGTCGCCCAATATACGTTTATGTACTTTTTCACCCAGTGCGGTGCCACCGAGTACGGAGGCCGGGCATGACGCGGAGCACCACCGGCCCGGCTCCCGCCGCCGCCCTGCCTTCTCCCAAGGAGCGCCGCAGACTGCGCGAGGCGAGGGCGCTGAGTGAGGAGCAGGTCGCCGCGGTCGTGGGCGTCACGCCCGCCACCGTCCACGCCTGGGAGACGGGGCGCAGCAGCCCGCGGGGCCGTCGGGGCGCGGCCTACGCCAGGCTGATCGGCTTCGCCGAGCACCGCCCCGCACCACCCCGCACCGTCGAGGCCACCGGGAGCGGCACGATGCCCCCGACCGGCCCCGGCACCCGCCCCACCACAGGCACCCGAATCGATCCGGCTCCCGAACCGCGCACCCAGGACGACCCCGCCCCGGAACCGCCTGCCAGGGTCACGCCGGCCCCTTGTGCCCTGGTTCCCGCCTCGCCCGGCGCCTCACCCGGCGCCTCACCCCGTCAGGAGGGCACCGCGCCGGAGACGGCCGCGCCGGGCGGCCCGGACCCCGTCCCACTGCCGGCTCTCACGGCGGAACAGGCCTACGACGTCCTGTACAGCCGAACCGCACCCGGCCTGACCTGTCAGGTGTTCCTGCTGACGGGTCGTCGGAAGCTGACACGGGAAGCCGTCGAACACGCCTTCCGCATCGCCTGGCAGCGCTGGCCCGAGGTGGCCAGGGACCGCGATCCGGCGGGCTGGGTGCGTGCGGCCTCGTACGAGTACGCGATGTCGCCCTGGCACCGGCTGCGCCGCGCACACCGCCGGGCCGACCCGCCGCCCGAGGACCCGGCGCGGCGCGCGCTGCTCGACGCGCTGCTCGGCCTGCCGCCCTCGCACCGTCGCACGCTGCTGCTCCACGACGGCGTGGGCCTGGGGCTGCCGGAGACCGCGGCGGAGACGGAGGCGAGCACCAACGCCGCGGCGAGCAGGCTGCTGAACGCACGTGCCGCGGTGGCCGAGCGGCTGACCGGACCGGCGGAGCCGCCGGCTCCCCCGGAGCCGGGCGAAGGGTCCGCACCGCTCCACGAACGGCTCGACGCACTCGCCCTCGCGGAGGAGGTACTCGCTCCGCCACCGGCCCCGGCCGTCCGCGCGGGCAGCGAGCGCGTCGCGGAACTCTGGACCAGGGCCGCACTCTGCTTCGGGGCGCTGCTCATCAGCTCGACCGCCTTCACTCTGTACACGGCACCCACCCGGTACGAGCAGCCGCTGGCACCCGCCGAACAGGTCGGCGGTGTCCCTCCGCTGGGAGGCCCGCAGAAGTTGACGCCGCAGGACCTGGAGCTCCAGGAGTCGCTACGGGGCGAGCTCGCGCACGGCCCGGAACGGCTCCTCCCGCGCATTCCCTGAGCGGACCCGTCCACCGGAAACGGCGCGGGCCCGCACCCCTTCGATGAGGGGTGCGGGCCCGCGCCGTTGCTACGGGTGACACGGTGCCGCGGCGGGCAGACCGCCGCGGCGCGCGGTCAGCCTTCGAGGATCTCGCGCGCCAGCTTGGCGGTCTCGGTCGGCGTCTTGCCGACCTTCACGCCGGCGGCCTCGAGGGCCTCCTTCTTCGCGGCGGCGGTGCCGGAGGAGCCGGAGACGATGGCGCCGGCATGGCCCATGGTCTTGCCCTCCGGGGCGGTGAAGCCCGCGACGTAGCCGACGACCGGCTTCGTGACGTTCTTCGCGATGAAGTCGGCGGCACGCTCCTCGGCGTCGCCGCCGATCTCGCCGATCATCACGATGAGGTCCGTCTCGGGGTCCGCCTCGAACGCCGCCAGGGCGTCGATGTGCGTCGTACCGATGACAGGGTCGCCACCGATGCCGACTGCGGACGAGAAGCCGATGTCACGGAGCTCGTACATCATCTGGTAGGTCAGCGTGCCGGACTTGGACACGAGACCGATGCGGCCGGGCTTGGTGATGTCGCCCGGGATGATGCCGGCGTTGGACTGGCCGGGGGTGATCAGACCCGGGCAGTTCGGGCCGATGATCCGGGTCTTGTTGCCCTTCGAGCCGGCGTACGCCCAGAAGGCGGCCGAGTCGTGGACCGCGATGCCCTCGGTGATCACGACGGCCAGCGGGATCTCGGCGTCGATCGCCTCGACGACCGCTGCCTTCGCGAAGGCCGGCGGCACGAAGAGGACGGACACGTCGGCGCCGGTCTTCTCCATCGCCTCGGCGACGGATCCGAACACGGGTACCTCGGTGCCGTCGAAGTCGACGGAGGTGCCCGCCTTGCGCGGGTTCACGCCACCGACGATGTTGGTGCCGTCGGCCAGCATGAGCTTGGTGTGCTTCATGCCCGTGGCGCCGGTCATCCCCTGGACGATGACCTTGCTGTCCTTGGTGAGGAAGATAGCCATGGTGTTGGAGTCCCTCGTCCCTTACTTCGCAGCCGCGGCGAGCTCGGCGGCCTTGTCGGCCGCGCCGTCCATGGTGTCCACGCGCTGCACGAGCGGGTGGTTGGCGTCGGAGAGGATCTTGCGACCCAGCTCCGCGTTGTTGCCGTCGAGGCGCACGACCAGCGGCTTGGTGACGTCCTCGCCCTTGGACTTGAGCAGCTCCAGGGCCTGGACGATGCCGTTGGCGACCTCGTCGCAGGCGGTGATGCCGCCGAAGACGTTGACGAAGACGGACTTGACGTCCGGGTCGCCGAGGATGATCTCCAGGCCGTTCGCCATGACCTCTGCGGAGGCGCCGCCACCGATGTCGAGGAAGTTGGCGGGCTTCACGTTGCCGTGGTTCTCACCGGCGTACGCGACGACGTCCAGCGTCGACATGACCAGACCGGCACCGTTACCGATGATGCCGACCTCGCCCTCGAGCTTGACGTAGTTGAGGTTCTTGGCCTTGGCGGCGGCCTCGAGGGGGTTGGCCGCGGCCTTGTCCTCGAGCGCCTCGTGGCCGGGCTGGCGGAAGTCGGCGTTCTCGTCGAGAGACACCTTTCCGTCCAGCGCCAGGATGCGGCCGTCCTTGGTCTTCACCAGCGGGTTGACCTCGACGAGGAGCGCGTCCTCGGCGACGAAGGTGTCCCACAGGGTCACCATGGCCTCGGCGACACCCTCGGCCACCTCGGCCGGGAACTTCGCCTGGGCCACGATCTCGCGGGCCTTCTCGATGTCGACGCCGTCGACGGCGTTGACCGGGACCTTCGCGAGGGCCTCGGGAGTCTTCTCCGCGACCTCCTCGATGTCCATGCCGCCCTGCACCGACGCCATGGCGAGGAAGGTGCGGTTGGTGCGGTCCAGGAGGTACGAGACGTAGTACTCCGCCTCGATCTCCGGGGACAGCTCGGCGATCATCACCTTGTGGACCGTGTGGCCCTTGATGTCCATGCCGAGGATGTCGGTCGCCCGGGCGACCGCCTCATCCGGGTCTGCCGCCAGCTTCACGCCGCCGGCCTTGCCTCGGCCACCGACCTTCACCTGCGCCTTGACGACGGACTTGCCGCCCAGCCGCTCGGTCGCCTCGCGGGCTGCCTCAGGCATGTCGATCACTTCACCGGCCAGCACCGGTACACCGTGCTTGGCGAAGAGGTCCCTCGCCTGGTACTCGAACAGGTCCACGCGCGTCCGTCCCTTTTAGTGGTCTCGCGGTTGGTTTTCTGCGTGGGCGTGCCGCGAGGGCAACGTGACTGCGCAGTCACTAGGGAGGCGCACACGGTGACCGGGTACGCGGCATGTCCATCCGGCAGGTTATCCCCCGCGCCACGCCGGACCCTAAATTGCAGATCACACCTGAGCGGTGATACCGGTCACAGATCGCGCTGGTAGCCGGGGTACGAAGGACAAAACGGCGCCCCCGGGAGCGGTCGCGGGGGCAGCGTCGGGTGGTGCG
The DNA here is from genome assembly GCF_040630715.1 of Streptomyces sp. NPDC005752. Lineage (NCBI taxonomy): Bacteria > Bacillati > Actinomycetota > Actinomycetes > Kitasatosporales > Streptomycetaceae > Streptomyces > Streptomyces sp. NPDC005752. Next base: position 16,006 of record NZ_JBEXYB010000016.1, read on the forward strand.
GACCCGATGCCCTCCGGTCACCGGCCGGGGTCGGGTACCGGCAGGGGCCGCTGCTCGATCGCCGCCGCCATGATCTCGGGGAAGAGGTCCGGGGTGCAGGCGAAGACCGGGGCGCCGAGCGCTCCCAGCGCGGCGGCGTGCTCCCGGTCGTAGGACGGTGTGCCCTCGTCCGAGAGTGCGAGCAGGGTCACGAACTGCACCCCGGACGCCTTCATCGCCGCGGCCCGCCCGACCATCTCGTCACGGATCCCTCCCTCGTGGAGATCGCTGATGAGGACGACCACGGTGTCCGCCGGACGGGTGATCCTCGACTGGCAGTAGGCGAGCGCACGGTTGATGTCCGTACCGCCGCCGAGCCGCGTGCCGAAGAGGACGTCGACCGGGTCGTCCAGCTGGTCGGTGAGGTCGACGACGGCCGTGTCGAAGACGACGAGCCGGGTCGACAGGGTCCGCATCGAGGCGAGCACCGCGCCGAAGACGGCGGCGTGGACGACGGAGGCGGCCATGGAGCCCGACTGGTCGACGCACAGGATGACGTCCTTCTTCACCGACCGGTCCGTGCGCCCGTATCCGACGAGACGTTCGGGCACCACCGTCCCGGCCCCCTCGCCTCCGGGAAGTGACACGTAGTTCCTGAGGTTGGCCCGGATCGTGCGGTCCCAGTCGATGTCGCGGTGACGTGGCCGCCGGCTCCTGACCGAGCGGTCCAGTGCTCCGGTGAGCGTGGCCCTCGTGCGGGTGGCCAGCCGGCGTTCCAGGTCCTCGACGACCTTGCGCACGACGGCCCGGGCCGTCTCCTTCGTCGTCTCCGGCATGGCCTTGCCGAGCGAGAGCAGGGTTCCGACCAGGTGGACGTCGGGTTCGACCGCCTCCAGCATCTCGGGCTCCAGCAGCAGGGTGGCGAGCCCGAGGCGGTCGATCGCGTCGCGCTGCATGACCTGGACGACGGAGGCCGGGAAGTACGTACGTATGTCGCCGAGCCAGCGGGCCACGGACGGGGCGGATGCCCCGAGTCCGGCGGAACGCTCGGCTCCGCCCCTGCCGCCCGGCTTCGGCCCGCCGCCGTACAGCGCGGTCAGTGCTCCGTCCATCGCCGCGTCGCGTCCGGTGACCTCGTGTCCCGTGCCGTCGGCACTGTCCGCGCCGAGGACCATGCGCCAGCGCCGCAGCCGTTCGTCCTCGGCAGGAGGAGTCGCGCCCATCTCCCTCACCCTTCCCCCGGTACCCGCCCGGTCCGTCGTCATCCGGTCACCGCCCGCTCGGCCGGGGACTCGAGGCCGAGCAGCAGCCGAAGCACCGGAACCACCGCGTCCGCCCTTTCCTCGTCGAATCCCTCGCCGAAACCCCGTGCGCCGTTCCCGCACTCGTCGCGCCCCCTGCCGGGATCCGGACCGCGGCGGACGAGCTCGCCCAACGTGCGCCGCACACCCGGGTCATAGGTCGAGAACGTGCGGCGCAACAGGGGCAGTACGGCGGCGAACGTGTCGGCCGGTATGCCCGTCAGCCACGTGTCGACGAGCCCGAGGAGCCGGTCGTCGTGGACGAGCAGCAGGCCCCCGCCCGCCGCTCCGCCGACGAAGCCCTCGATCCAGGCCGCCGCGTCGGCCGGTGCGGTGCCGGGCGAGAGGGCCAGTCCCATCAGGCGCGCGGCCTCGCTCCCGGCCAGCCGACCGTCGTCCAGGAGCAGTCGCGTGGCACGACCCCTGACAACGCCGGCGACGGCGTCCCCCGCGCACAGCTTGTGAAGGGCTCCGGCCCACCGCTCGGACAGCCCGTCCGCCCGGATCGCTGCGGCGGCGAGCAGCCCGATCGCCTGGTGCACTCCGTCCACCCGGCGCTGTGCCTCCGTCGCGGCGTCCGCGTCGAGACCGGTGCAGGCGGCCGGCAGTCCCACACAGACGCGCTCGGCGAGGCCGACGGCCACTTCCCCCAGGGCCGCGGTGTCGGTGGACCGTACGTCGCCGTACCGCAGGGAGCGGGCCAGGGCCGGCAGCGCGTCCGCGAGGTGGCCGACGTCCGCGTCGAGGGCGGCCCGGTCGGCGAGGGCACTCATCACCACGGGCAGCGCCCCGGACAGGCCGGCCAGGAGGCACTGCTCGGCGAGCGCGGTCACTGCGGCGAGCGACGACGCGGACAGGGCGTCCGATTCCGCCCTGGCGGTCGCGGCGCCGAGCACGGTGGTGCCCCACACACCGGCCTCGGCGATCCGGACGAACAGCTCGGGCTCCCAGCGCAGCCGCCAGCTCTCACGGAACGTCCCCGTGCTGCCCCGGCCCACGGCGGGTTCGCCCCACCCGACTCCGAGGAGCCGCAGCCGGTGCAGCAGACAACTGCGGGCAGCGTCGGTCTCCTTGCGCAGATCGAGCTCCAGGTCACGCCTCTCCGCCTCGGGCCTGAGCCTCAGCGAGCGCTGCTGCCTGTCCAGGTCGCGCCGGAGCGGGACGGCGGGCGCGGTGTCCGGCACCTCGCCCAGGATCTCGCCGACGACGAGCTGGTCCCGCACCAGGGCGAGCGGTACATCGGACCCCTCGCACATGACGGCCCTGACCGCGTCCGTGGCCTCGGCGAGGCCGACGGCCGGGCGGCCGCGAAGGGCGGCCAGCGTCCCTGCGAGCCGGACCGCCTCGATGACGTGCGCGGAGGAGACGGTCCTGTCCGTGTCGCGCAGCAGTCCCGCCACCTTCGTCATCCAGCGCTCCACGGGCCGGTCCGGAGCCGCGAAGAGATGCCCGTACCAGCCGGGCGAATCGATCCCCGCGCCGTACCCACTGTGCCGGGCGAGCCTGCGATGGGTCCACGGCACCCAGGTCAGCTCCGTCCTGACCCTGGGCATTCCCTTGAGGAGCGCCCGGTCGGCGGCGACCGTGGTCCTCGCCGCGAGTGCGGGCACGTGCCACGCGCCGCAGACCACCGCGATGTCGTCGCCGAACTCCTTACGGGCGGCACGCAGCTGGAGGCGCATGCACGCCTCCCGGACGGCGTCCTGCGGATGCCCTCCGTCCCCGTGCGCCTCACGCAGTGCCGTCATCGCCTCGGCGAGCGCGGCGAACGGGGCGCGCGGGTCGGCCGGACCGCCGGCCGCCGCACGGTGCTCGACGACGTCCTCCCACCAGCGCTCGGGATCGTCATATCCCGCGGCCCCGGCGAGGATCCCTATCGGATCGATGCCCCGGCCCTCCGCCGGTCCGCCGTCCCGGTGTTCCGTCAGCGCCAGGGAGTGGGCGGCGGGCAGGTCGACGAAGCGCACGGGGATCCCCTGCGCCGATGCCCAGCGGATCGCCACCCACTCGGGCGAGAAGTCCGCCAGCGGCCAGAACGCGGCGCGCCCCGGGTCGTCCACGGCGTGGGCGAGGAGCGCGACCGGCGGACGCATGCGGCGGTGCGCGGCGAGTGCCAGCAACGCGTCCCCCTCGGGCGGCCCTTCGACGAGCACGGCGCTCGGCCGCGCGGCCTCGAGGGCTGCCAGGACCGCGCGTGCGGAGCCGGGCCCGTGGTGGCGCACCCCCATCAACAGCGGTCCCCCGGCAGCGGTGGGCCTCCCCCCGGCGCGGGGTGTCATTCGGCGGCCTCACGGCAGGCGCGGTAGAAGTCCTTCCAGCCGTCCCGCTCCCGGACGACGGTCTCCACGTACTCCTGCCAGACCACACGGTCGGCAGCGGTGTCCCGGACGACAGCACCGATGATGCCTGCGGCCACGTCACCGGGGCGCAGGACACCGTCGCCGAAGTGGGCGGCGAGCGCGAGACCTCCGGTGACGACGGAGATGGCCTCGGCCGTGGACAGCGTCCCTGACGGCGACTTGAGTTTGGTGCGGCCGTCCGTGGTGATGCCGTCGCGCAGTTCGCGGAAGACCGTGACGACGCGTCGGATCTCGGCCGCTCCGTCGGGCGCCGGAGGCAGGTCGAGCGCGTGTCCGATCTGGGCCACCCGCCGGGCCACTATGTCCACCTCCGCCTCGGGGGTGGCGGGCAGCGGCAGCACGACGGTGTTGAACCGGCGGCGCAGGGCACTCGAGAGCTCGTTGACCCCTCGGTCGCGGTCGTTCGCCGTGGCGACGAGGTTGAACCCCCTTACCGCCTGGACCTCTTGTCCGAGCTCCGGCACGGGGAGCGTCTTCTCCGACAGGATCGTGATGAGCGCGTCCTGGACGTCGGCGGGGATGCGGGTGAGCTCCTCGACGCGGACGGTCATGCCCTCCGCCATGGCCCGCATGACAGGGCTCGGCACCAGTGCCTCGCGGCTGGGCCCGTGGGCCAGCAGCCGCGCGTAGTCCCACCCGTAGCGGACGGCCTCCTCGGGGGTGCCCGCGGTGCCCTGGACGAGCAGGGTCGAGTCCCCGCTTACGGCTGCGGCGAGGTGTTCGGACACCCAGGTCTTGGCCGTCCCCGGAACGCCGAGAAGGAGCAGGGCACGGTCGGTGGCGAGCGTGGTCACGGCGACTTCGACGAGACGGCGCGGACCCACGTACTTCGGGGTGATCAGCGTGCCGTCCGGGAGTGTCCCGCCGAGCAGATAGGTGGAGACCGCCCATGGCGAAAGCTTCCAACGGGGCGGCCTGGGGCGGTCGTCGGCGGCGGCGAGCGCCTTGAGCTCGTCGGCGAAGGCGTGCTCGGCGTGCGGCCTCAGGACTTCGCCGCCGGGCGCGTCGGTCTGTACGGACACGGTCATGAATCCCCCTCCGGATCGGTCGATCCGATGCGGTTTCCACGGTGCACCATGCCACTGACAATCGGTCCGCCTCCTCGATGCTTTCGCCCTTGTACCTGATGGCGCAGGCGAGATCCGCCGCGTTTCTCGGCCGGCACGGCAGGCATGACCGCCGGGGCCCCCGATTCCGTTTACCGGCCCCCTCCCTTCGTGGAGAAGCGCACACCGGCGAAGCGGTCGAGTCGTCGCGGAACGGCCGCGGTCACCGGTCGGAGCCGATTGTCAGTGGCTCGTTCTACCGTCGTCCTCATGGTGCTGTCTCACAGGGGAGAAACCCGGCGCTCCACCCACCCGGTGGCGCGTCGGACGAGGGAGCAGGTGCTGGCGCTCGCTCCTGACGAAGCGACACGGGACGCGGGCCTGGCGCTCGCGTCGGAACACGCGTGGGCCGAGGCGGGTCACGCCGGCCCGGGCGCGGCATGGGGTGTCTGCGGGGGCGACGGCGTGCCGTGCCGCACGGCGGTCGACACCGACGGGTCCTCCTACACATGCAGTTGCACCGGCGGCAGCTCCCCCTGCGGGCATGTCCTGGGGCTGCTGCTGCTCCTCTCGTCCGGCGCGCTGGTGCCGGAGGGTGCTCAGGAGCCGCCGTGGGTCCTGCGGTGGCTGGCGGACCGGCGCGCGCGGGGGGTCACAGCGCCGGAGGACCCTGCGGCCGCCGTGTCCGCGCGCAGGGCCGCGGCCCGTCGCGCCGAGCGCAGGGCAGAGCGCGTCACGGGCGGGGCGCAGGAGCTGGACCGGCGGCTCACCGACCTGCTGCGCGGCGGACTCGCGACGACGGACCGGCCGGACTACGGGCTGTGGGAGGAGACAGCAGCCCGCATGATCGACGCTCAGGCCCCGGGGATCGCAGGCCGTGTGAGGGAGTTGAGCTCGGTGGCGGCTTCGGGGTCCGGCTGGCCGGCACGGCTGCTGGAGGAGTGCGCCCTGCTGCACCTGCTGGACTCGGCCTGGCTGGGGCTCGGCCGGCTGCCCGCCCCGCTGGCGGCCACGGTCCGCGCGAGGGTGGGGCTGACGGCCTCCGCGGAGGGCCCGGCCGTCCGCGACCGGTGGCTGGTCCTCGCGCAGCACGACGCGCCGGAGGGCAGGATCGTCACCCGCCGCATCTGGCTGTACGGCAGGGAGTCGGGGCGTACCGCGCTGCTGCTGTCCTACGGGTCGCCCGGGCGCGCCCCCGCCCAGGCGCTGCCGGTGGGCGCGGTGGTCGACGCCGAGGTGACGCCCTATCCGGGCGGCGGAGGTCTACGGGTCGCGCTGGGAACGCGGTTCGGCGAGCCGCTCGTCACGACAGCACCACCGCCCGGCGGTACGACGGCCGATGCTGTCGCCGCGTACGGGAAGGCCCTGCGGGACGACCCCTGGCTCGACGCCTGGCCGGCCACGCTGCGCGATGTCATACCCGTGCCGTCCGCGGACGGCTGGCAGCTGGCCGGCCGGACCGACGGATCCGCCCTGCCGGTCGTACCCTCGGCCCTGTCCAGGCCGGGCCTGTGGAAGCTCGTGGCGCTCTCCGGTGGTGGCCCCCTGACGGTGTTCGGCGAGTGCGGGCACCGAGGTTTCGACCCGTTGGCCGCCTGGTGCCCCGAGGTCGCCGGGAGTGCCGGGCCGGGGGCCGCCGTAGCGCTCACCTGACGTGCCGTTTTCCCGAGCGGACGCACCTCTTCAGCCCGCGAGGCCCGAATCACCGGAAGGGAACCGATGCCCACCACCGACACGCCCGGCGTGCCCCTGAGCACCCCCTGGGAAGACCTCGTCACCTCGGCCCTGCTCGGCACCGACCGGCGCCCGCTCCGGGTGGAGGGCGGCGCCTCGGCCGGTCCGGCGGCGCTGCTCGGCGCGGCGGCGGTTCATACCGTGCGGCGCAGGGCGGCTCTGCGGCCGGCCGCCCGGACCGCCCTGCCGGAGCCCGCTCCCGCAGATCCCCGGCCACCGCTGCCTGCCGCCGCACACCGCAGGCTCGCCCAGTTGCTCGCCGACCGGTCGGCGCCCCCCGGTGGCGGGCGCCGGGGAGCGGCTCCCGATCTCACCGAGCTCATCCCCCAGTGGCTGGCCTCCGCGGGTGCGCACGGCTACCGGGCGCCGGCGGAGTTGCTGCCCGCTCTCCTGGACGCGGCGAGGGCGCGTACGGATCTTCGCCCGCACGTCCTGGAGTTCGCCGGGCCGCGCGGGCTCTGGCTGGCGGCGCTGAACCCCGAGTGGAGGTTCGCGCTGCGGGCCTCGTCCCGTGGCGCGCCGCGCCCCGACACAACGGATTCCGAGGAGGTCGGCCTGCTGTGGGAGGAGGGCCTGTTCGCCGAACGGGTCGCGCTGCTCGGGGCTCTCAGGGAGGAGGATCCCGGGGCCGCCCGCTCCCTGCTCGCCGGCACCTGGTCCTCCGAGCGGGCCGAGGACCGGCTGATGTTCCTGGATTCCCTGCGATCCGGCCTCTCCGGGGACGACGAGGCGTTCCTGGAGGAAGCCCTCGCGGACCGCAGTCGTAACGTCCGTTCCACGGCGGCCGAGCTGCTGTCCGCGCTGCCCGATTCGGCACTCGCCCGCCGGATGGCGGCCCGTGCCACGTCCTGCGTGAACCCCGACCGGACGGGGGATGCCCTGTCCGTCGGGGTGGAGGCACCGCACGAATGCGACGCCGCGATGCAACGCGACGGCGTGGTACCGGCACCACCCTCGGGCCGCGGTGAACGGTCGTGGTGGCTGGGTCAGTTGGTGGAGTCGACCCCGCTCGGTGTCTGGCGGGAGAGATTCGGCGGCCGGACGGCACAGGCGCTCGTGGCCCTGCCGGTCGCCGACGGCTGGTCCGGTGAGCTGCACGCCGCCTGGTGCCGGGCCGCTGTGCGGCAGCGGGATCCCGACTGGGCGCGGGCCCTGCTCGGCGCCCCCTCGACACCTCCGGCGAACGGCCCCGGGACGGCGTCCCTGGCGGAGCGGTCGAAGCTGCTCGCCACCCTGCCTCCCGGCGAACGGGCGCTCTGGGTCGCCGGCTTCATAGCAGCACACGGCCTGTCCGACGCCTTCCAGCTGCTCGGCGTCTGCTCCGTGCCGTGGCACGGGCCGCTCGGCCGGTCGGTGGTCGACGCGCTGGACATCGCACGGGACGCCGGAAGCTACCCCTGGAGCTTCAGCGGGGTGATGGGCCTCGCCGAGCGCTGCCTGGACCCCGCCGAGGGGGAGAGGCTCGCGGTCCTCACCACCACGCCGGACGAGCCGGAAGGCGCTTCTCCGGGTGCGGGTGGCTACTGGTCGGAGGCTTTCCAGCGCCTGGTGTCCACCCTGCGCCTGCGCGGCACCATGGACGCGGAGCTGGCCGGGGGCGGCATGGAGTGACGGGGAAAGGGCGTGCGCGGGGCAGGAGCGCACCGGGTGAGGCGAGCCGGGCCGCGGATCCGCCGGCCCGGACCTGTGCCGGGTTCACTCTGCCGGCCCAGCGCCGGGTCCCGGCAGATCGAGGGCCCGGCCGAGCCCTCGATCCTCGGCGAGATCCATGAGGCCCGGCCCGGGCCTCTCCGGACCCGGGCGGCCCCTGGCGCGGGGCGGTGAGGAGGCTCAGGCCTCGGCAGGCTGGCGGACGTGAGCGTTCACCCAGTCGACGATCGAGGTCGTCGTCGCACCCGGGGTGAAGATCTCGGCCACGCCCTGCTCCTTCAGCGGAGCGATGTCCGCCTCGGGGATGATGCCGCCGCCGAACACCTTGATGTCCTCGGCGTCGCGCTCCTTCAACAGCTCGATGACCTTGGCGAAGAGCGTGTTGTGCGCACCGGAGAGGATCGAGAGGCCGATGGCGTCGGCGTCCTCCTGGATCGCCGTGTCGACGATCTGTTCGGGAGTCTGGTGGAGCCCCGTGTAGATGACCTCCATGCCCGCATCCCGCAGCGCCCGCGCGATCACCTTGGCCCCGCGGTCATGGCCGTCGAGGCCCGGCTTGGCCACCACCACACGGATCGGACCGGTCACACCCATCAAAGCCTCCACATGCGTCTCCCGTACCCGGAGGGCCGGTGATGTGAACGAACGTTATCTGCAGCATCCCGCACGGCGCCGTTTCGCGGTGGGCCGGGAGGGGGAAATCACACATGGGATATGTTCGCCGGCGTCGTTCCCGGCACCGGGCGGCCCCGGCCGCGCGGGGAGCGCCGTCGAGGGAGCCGCAACGAGGTCGTCGTACCACCGCGCCGTCAGCCGCACGGCACGGTGGTGCGATCCCGGGCCGCACCAGGCCGTACCAGCCTCCGCAGCGACCCCCGTGAGGGTGTACGGGGCAGGAGCCGCCTCCCCGCACGCCGGTGCAGGAGGTCGGCCATGAAGGTCCTGTCCTTCCTACCCCTACTGCTGCGCTTGCCGTGCCTGCGCCCCAGTCGGCTGTCTTCGACGCTGGTCAGAGCCACCGCGCTGGAGCTGGTGATCCTCGCCGGGCACGTGCTCATCTATCCGTCCGGCCTCACGCCGGAACGCCGGACCCCCGTGTTCCCGCCCGATCCCGGCACCGGAGCGGCGCCGGAACCCTCCCCCGGCCGGATCACCCGTACGGCGGAACCGGCCGGGCCGTCCCCGACGACCACGCCTCAGGTTGCCGTGGCCGCGCTGCCGACCACGGCGGAGGACCGTCCACCCGTCGTCCTCCTGCACGGCTTCATCGACAACCGCTCCGTGTTCGTCCTCCTCCGCCGCTCCCTGGCCCGCCACGGCTGGCACCGTCTCGAGTCACTGAACTACTCGCCCCTGACCTGCGACATCCGCACAGCGGCGGAGCTGCTCGGCCGCCATGTGGAGGAGATCTGCGCCCGCACCGGGCACCACGAGATCGACATCGTGGGCCACAGCCTCGGCGGTCTGATCGCGCGGTACTACGTGCAGCGGCTCGGCGGGGACCGCCGGGTGCGCACACTCGTCACCCTCGGCACGCCGCACGGCGGCACCGCCGCCGCCCCGCTGGCGGGCGCCCACCCCATCGTCCGCCAGATGCGGAGCGGATCCGACCTGATCGAGGAGCTGCGCCGCCCCGCTCCGAACTGCCGGACGCGCTTCATCAGCTTCTGGAGCGAGCTGGACAGGGTGATGCTCCCGGTCGAGACGGCCTGCGTCGACCACCCCGACCTCGACGCGGTGAACGTGCGCGTCACCGGTATCGGCCATCTCGCCCTTCCGGTGCATCCCGCTGTCGCGTCCGCGATCCGCCAGGCACTCGAATCCGACGGAGCAGCCATCGGCACCCCGGGTTCGGCCTCGGTCGCCTGACCTCCACGTCCGCGGACCGTACCGCCCGCCCCGGAGCCGCCGTCACCGATGTCCGGATGGCGAAGGAGCGCGGGCCCTCCGAATGCCGAAGGAGCGCGGGCCCTCGGGTGACATCGGTGGAGACCGCCGTCCCGCACCGGCCGGACCGAGCGCACATTTCCTCCCGGCACCGGGGTACGAGTCACTTGAGCGCCACCGGAAGGGACAGAGGCCGAACTGCCCCGAGCCCCTTACCGAATAGAACGACTTTCGAACATAAAGCCAAGCCTGTCGCCTCGGTTCTCCGAAAGGCGGCCGATTGCCCGTTTCCTGAGGGGCTGAACACCGCCGAAGATTGTCGTCCTCACGTACCGCCGGGTACAGTCGCGGCCACTGCTCACCCTGGGGTCCCCCCACCGGACCCCCGGAACAGGTCCTGCTGCCGAGGCGAGAGAGAAGTTGGTGAACGACCAGCACCCCCACGCCGGGCATGCCGGATACGACAGCCATTCCACCGGCAACTTCGACACCGACCCGCTCTTCGGGACCCTGCCGGGTCAGCACGACAGCAGCTACGCGGCAACGTACGGCAGCGATTACGCCCCGGCGTACGACAGCGGCTACGGCGGCGGCCAGTGGGACACCGGCGCGCACCAGCAGGCCTCGTACGACACCTACGACGCCCAGGCGCACCAGAGTTACGACACGACCGCCACCTGGGTGCCCGAGTCCGGGATCCCGGCCCAGGCGGCCACCGCGGACGCGACGGGCCAGTGGGACACCAGCGGCTGGGACCACACCGGCCAGGCCGGCCAGTGGGACACCGGCGACACCGGCGCCTTCCCCACCGCCACCTTCGACACCACGGCCTACGCGACCGGCACCTACGCCGCTCCCGCATTCGAGACCGCGGGGTACGAGAGCTACGCGGCCGCCGAGACGGGCACCTTCGACGCCACCGCCTGGAACAGCGGCGCCACGCCCGAGAACGCCGCGTACGCACCCGAACAGACGTCGTATCCCTCGTACGAACACGAGTCGGCGTCCTACGGGCCTTACGGGTCGGCCGAGTTCACGTCCCACGAGTCCCCCGGCTCCCACGACCACGCCGAGACCGACGGCACCGGAACCGTCCAGGCGGCCCCGCACCCGGACGCCTGCACGGACGGCTACGAAAAGGCCCCCGCGGCCCAGGACACCGAGTACCTGTCGGACATCGCCGAGCCGGGACAGGACGTCCTCGACGTGACCGCGGAGTCCCCCTCGGTCCAGGCCTCCGCGCGCCCCGTGAGCCGTTCCGCCGCCGGGCGCGGCAGCCGGGGCAGGCGCCGCACCCCGGCGAAGCGGTCCGCACTCCTCACCGTCGCCGTCCCCTCCGCCTGCGTCATGAGCGTGGCGGGCATCGCCGCCGCCTCGGTGAGCGGTGTCGGCGGAGGCGAGGAGACGAAGGACGACACCACGTCCATGGCGGCTGCCGAGACGGTCAAGCCGGCCGTGGCCAACAACAAGCTGGACACCCAGCTCGCCAATCTCAGTGCCGACGCCGAGAACTTCGCCGACCGTGCCAGCCGCACCCAGGAGCGCATCGACCTGAAGGAGCGCCAGGCCGCGGAGAAGAAGAAGCGCGAGGAGGAGGCCGCGCGCCGCGAGGCCGCACGCCCCAAGTTCGTCCTCCCCGTCGCGCAGCACGGCCTCAGCGCCATGTACGGCCAGGCCGGTGTGAACTGGATGTCCGTGCACACGGGCATCGACTTCCCCGTCGCCTACGGCACCCAGGTGATGGCCGCGACCGACGGCACCGTCCGCACCCAGTGGAACAGCGCCTACGGCAACATGGCCATCGTCACCGCGGCCGACGGCACCGAGACGTGGTACTGCCACCTCAGCTCCACCAAGATCCGCTCCGGCCCGGTCAAGGCCGGCGACGTCATCGCCTACTCGGGGAACTCCGGCAACTCCACCGGCCCGCACCTGCACTTCGAGGTACGGCCCGGCGGCGGCTCGGCGATCGACCCGATGCCGTGGTTCAGCAGCCACGGCATCAACCCGAACTGACACCGGCCGGCCCACGGGGCCGGCCGGGGGCTCGGCACACCTGGCCCCCGCAGTCGGCCGATTCGAATCGAAGCCCCTCGGCCGGCCGGAGACCCGCAGTCCCTCGGCCCGCCGGCCCGGGTCAGAGCTTCTCGACCGGCGCGTAGCGCAGCAGCAGCTTCTTCGGCCTCTCGTCGCCGAAGTCGACCGTCGCCTTCGCCTGGTCGCCGAACCCGTCGACCGCCGTCACCGTGCCCAGGCCGAACTGGTCGTGAGTGACGCGGTCCCCGACCACCAGGGTGACCACCGGCTTCTCGGAGGTGCGCCGGGTCGCGAATCCCGACGGCCCCGACTTCGAGCGCGACGAGGACAGGGACGACGTGATGCCGGACGTCGGTCCCGCCGACGCCGCCATCGGACCCTTGCGCTTCCACTCCAGGTGCTGGTCCGGGATCTCCTCCAGGAACCTGGACGGCGGGTTGTACGAGGGCTGGCCCCAGGCACTCCGCATCGCCGCCCGGGTCAGGTAGAGGCGCTCGCGGGCGCGCGTGATGCCCACGTAGGCGAGCCGGCGCTCCTCCTCCAGCTCCTTCACCTGTCCCAGTGCGCGCATGTGCGGGAAGACGCCGTCCTCCATGCCCGTCAGGAAAACCACCGGGAATTCGAGGCCCTTGGCGGTGTGCAGCGTCATCAGCGTGACGACACCGGAGCCGTCCTCGTCCTCGTCGGGGATCTGGTCGGCGTCCGCGACGAGCGCGACCTTCTCCAGGAACTCGGCGAGGGTGCCCGCGCCCTCCTCCTCCGCCCGCTCCTGCTCGAATTCGAGAGCGACGGAGGCGAGTTCCTGGAGGTTCTCGATACGGGTCTCGTCCTGCGGGTCGGTGGACGCCTGGAGTTCGGCGAGATAGCCGGTCCGCTCCATGACGGCCTCCACCACGACCGCCGGTCCCGCGCCGGACTCCACGATCGTGCGGAGCTCCTCCATCAGCGTGTTGAACCGCTTCACCGCGTTCGCCGACCGGGCCGCCATGCCGTACGCCTCGTCGACACGGCGCAGCGCCTGCGGGAAGGAGATCTTCTCGCGCATCGAGAGCGCGTCGATCATCGCTTCGGCCCGGTCGCCGATGCCCCGCTTGGGCACGTTGAGGATGCGGCGCAGCGGGACGGTGTCCTCGGGGTTGGACAGCACCCGGAGGTAGGCCAGGACGTCCCTGACCTCCTTGCGCTCGTAGAAGCGCACTCCGCCGACGACCTTGTAGGGCAGTCCGACGCGGATGAAGATCTCTTCGAAGACACGGGACTGGGCGTTCGTACGGTAGAAGACGGCGACGTCGCCCGCCTTCGCGTCCCCGGCGTCCGTGAGACGGTCGATCTCCTCGGCGACGAACTGCGCCTCGTCGTGCTCGGTGTCGGCGACGTAGCCGGTGATCCGGGTGCCGGTGCCCGCGTTCGTCCAGAGGTTCTTGGGGCGACGGCTCTCGTTGCGCTCGATGACCGCGTTGGCCGCGGACAGGATCGTCTGCGTGGAGCGGTAGTTCTGCTCCAGCATGATCGTCTTCGCGTCCGGATAGTCCTCCTCGAACTGGAGGATGTTGCGGATGGTCGCACCGCGGAAGGCGTAGATCGACTGGTCCGCGTCACCGACGACGCACAGTTCGCCGGGGGCGTCGGCCTCGCCCGCCGGGCCCACCAACTCGCGCACGAGGGTGTACTGCGCGTGGTTGGTGTCCTGGTACTCGTCGACCATGACGTGCCGGAAGCGGCGGCGGTAGTGCTCGGCGACGTCGGGGAACGCCTGGAGCAGGTGGACCGTCGTCATGATGATGTCGTCGAAGTCGAGGGCGTTGGCCTCGCGCAGCCGCGCCTGGTAGAGCGCGTAGGCCTGCGCCAGCGTCTTCTCGAAACCGTCGGCGGCCTGCCCGGCGAACGTCTCCTCGTCGATCAGTTCGTTCTTCAGGTTGGAGACCTTCGCCGTGAACGACTTCGGCGGGTAGCGCTTCGGGTCGAGGTCCAGATCGCGGCAGACCAGCGCCATCAGCCGCTTGGAGTCGGCGGCGTCGTAGATCGAGAACGACGAGGTGAAGCCCAGGCGCTTCGACTCGCGGCGCAGGATCCGCACACAGGCGCTGTGGAACGTCATGACCCACATGGCGTTGGCACGCGGGCCGACGAGGTCCTCGACGCGCTCCTTCATCTCGCCCGCGGCCTTGTTGGTGAAGGTGATCGCGAGGATCTGCCCCGGGTGGACCCCGCGCTCGGCCAGGAGGTGGGCGATCCGGTGCGTGAGGACGCGGGTCTTGCCCGATCCCGCCCCGGCGACGATGAGCAGCGGGGAGCCGGCGTGCACGACGGCGGCGCGCTGCTCGGTGTTCAGACCGTCGAGCAGCGCGGCGGCGTCGATCGCGGGACGCGGGGCGCCGTCGCGGTAATAGGCGTCACGCGGCGGCGGAGGCGCGTCGAAGACGTCCTCGAAGAGGCCCTCCGGCACCGCTTCGGGCGCACGCTCCTCAGGGGGCGGCGGGGGGCCGTCCTCCGCTTGCTGGAGGCCGGTCAGGAAACTGTCGTCAAAGAGGCTGCTCATCGCCTCACGAGTCTAGGCGGCCGCACCGACAGCCCGGGCCGCATCGGCGACAAGGACCCCGGGCCGTGCGCGCAACGAGACGGTTCGCCCACGTTACGTGAGATTCGGGGGCTCATTTCGGCCGCGCGAACCCTCACCCGGAAAAGGTCACGAAAACGTATCGGGCATATCGAACATCAACCTTCACAGAGACACCACGGGTTGGTTAGCGTGCTCCGACGGGTGCCCCGTATCCCCCTGAGGCGAACCGCGCCGCACGGGCACGCCCGCCGAACCCTCCCCCAGTACCCGAACGGCCTGGGGGGACCCCCATCGCTAACCCGGTAGGCGGTCCACGGAAGGAGATGCCGGCCTTGGCATCGCATCGCAAGCCGCGCACCCGCGTGCGCACCACCCCCGCCGTCGGCCTCACGACGGCGGCGCTCGTCTCCGTCACCCTGCTCTCCGCCCAGAGCGCGACGGCCGCGCCCACCGAGCCCAAGCCCGGCATCGAGGAAGTACAGAAGAAGGTCGACGCCCTCTACCGGCAGGCCGGTACCGCGACGCAGCAGTACAACAAGGCGAAGACCGCGTCGGCCGAGCAGCGCTCCAAGGTGGACGCCCTGCTGGAGGCCGCGGCGAAGCGGGCCGACAAGCTCAACGAGACGCGCCGCGAGCTGGGCAGCTACGCGGCGGCGCAGTACCGCAGCGGCTCCATCGCCCCGACGGCGACGTTCTTCCTCGCGGACGACCCGCAGTCGTACTTCGACCAGGACCAGCTGATGGCGCGGATGACCAGCC
Source organism: Streptomyces sp. NPDC005752 (assembly GCF_040630715.1). Taxonomy (NCBI): domain Bacteria; kingdom Bacillati; phylum Actinomycetota; class Actinomycetes; order Kitasatosporales; family Streptomycetaceae; genus Streptomyces; species Streptomyces sp. NPDC005752. The sequence continues at coordinate 31,319 of NZ_JBEXYB010000016.1, forward strand.
AGCAGCAGAAGGCGGTCGCGGACTTCCGTACGCAGCAGAAGGAAGCCGCGGAGAAGCGCGTCGAGGCGACGAAGAGCCTGGAGACGCTCACCGAGTCGCAGGCCACGCTGCGCACCAGCAAGCAGCAGGTGCAGACGAAGCTCACCGAGGCCCGCTCGCTGCTGTCGAAGCTGACCGCCGAGGAGAAGGCGCGGCTCGCGGAGCTGGAACGCAAGAAGGAGGCGGAGGCCAAGCGCAAGGCCGAGGAGCTGGCCCGGCAGCAGGCCGCCGCCGAGAAGGAGACGGCCGAGGAAGCCGCCGAGGAGGACACGGGCACAGGCACCGGTGCCGGCACCGGCACCGGCTCCGACAGCGGCTACGCCTCGAAGGCCGAGAAGGTCCTCGCCTTCGCACGCGCCCAGATCGGCAAGCCCTACGTCTGGGGAGCCACGGGCCCGTCCTCGTACGACTGCTCCGGGCTCACCCAGGCCGCCTGGAAGGACGCGGGCGTCAGCCTGCCGCGCACCACCTGGGACCAGGTCGAGGTGGGCACCCGGGTGGCCACGGCGGACCTGCGGCCGGGAGACCTGGTCTTCTTCTACGACGACATCAGCCATGTCGGCATCTACAAGGGCGACGGGATGATGATCCACGCACCGAAGCCCGGGGCGAACGTCCGCGAGGAATCGATCTACTACATGCCGATCTACGGCAGCGTGCGCCCGGCGTAAGGGGACGGCGCCCGGCACACGGCCCGACCGGCCGGAACACAGGAGGGGCCCGGTCGACCCGGGCCCCTCAGCCGTACGCCCCGACCGCTCAGGTCCAGAGCGTGGCGATGAAGATGTTGGCGACCGTCAGCCCGCCGACCGCGGCGAACGCTCCCTTGTCCACCTTCTCCTCGTCCCGCTTCACGTAGACGAGCGCCAGGATCACGATCAGGACCAGTAGCTTGACGCCGATCTTGATGTTGTTCACGCTCTGGTCGTCCGCCTGGTTGAGTCCGACCAGGGCGACACCCGTGACGAGCATGGTCAGCGCACCGTGCAGCATGGCCGGGACGAAGCGGGCCGTGCCCGCACCCATGGCCTTCATCTGGGTCAGGAAGCCGCCCAGCAGGGAGGCGATACCGATGATGTGCAAGGCCACGAAGACATTGATGAGTACGTCCATGGCCGCAGCCTAACCGTGGCCATATCACCACTCTTCGGCCAGGTACGACTTACCGATGAGTTGCCCGCGAGTCTGCGCGAATTGCCGGACTCCGGTTGAATTTTCCTGTCATCCGACGGAAACGAAACAGCATATGGGGGCAATAGCTGTCATTACACCTCTTCCCCGTGTGCCGGGCTTAGCGTCCCTCCCAGGTGACCGGTTCCGCTCCACCGCCCCCGTACCGGGCGGCGCCCCCGGTCGCCCTGCCAGGAATCCGGCGGCGGGCCACTCCCCCTGTGGTGACCCGCCGCCGGACCCCTGCGGGCCCGTCGCATCCCCCGACGGGCAGTCGATCGGAAGGACGCACCACCCTCGTGGCCGCCCATCGAGAAGCCGCTCACCGCAAACCCGGACCGCGCCTGTTCGCCGGGCCCGCCGCCCGCACAGCGGCCACGCTCGCCCTCGCCGGGGCGGCCGCCGCGACCGCCCTCGAGGGCGCCGCGCAGGCAGATCCCCAGGTCACCCCGGCGCAGGTCAAGGCCAAGGTGGACCGGCTCTACCACGACGCCGAGGTGGCCACCGAGAAGTACAACGGCGCGAAGGAACAGGCGGCCGCGAGCGAGAAGTCCCTCGACGCGCTGCGCGACGAGGCCGCCCGCAGGACCGAGCGCCTCAACACCGCACGCGACGCACTCGGTTCGTTCGCCACCGCCCAGTACCGCAGCGCAGGCATCGACCCCGCCGTACGGCTGGCGCTCTCCTCCGACCCCGACCAGTACCTGGAACGCGCCTCCTACGAGGACCGGGCGGGCGATCGCCAGGCCGGCGCGATCAACGGCGTGCGCCGGCAGATCAGCGACATCGCCCAGCTGCGCGCCCGTGCCGAGGACGAGCTCACGGACCTCGCCACCCGCCGGGCCGAGCTGGCGAAGCACAAGGACTCCGTCCGCACCAAGCTCGCCGACGCCCGTAAGCTCCTGGCCACCCTGACCGCCGACCAGCGCGCCGACTACGAGCACTCGGCCGACGCCGCGCACGGCGGCGGTGGTGGTGGCCGTGCCGGCCGGAGCACGGCCCGCGGCACGGTGGCCGCCCCCAACGCCCGCGCGGCGCAGGCCGTCGACTTCGCGTACGGGGCTCTCGGCAAGCCGTACGTCTGGGGCGCCACCGGGCCCTCCTCCTTCGACTGCTCCGGCCTCACCCAGGCCGCCTGGCGAGCAGCGGGTGTGTCACTGCCCCGCACGACGTACACCCAGATCAACGCGGGTCAGCCCGTCTCCCGCTCCGAACTGGTACCGGGGGACCTGGTGTTCTTCTACTCAGGGGTCACCCACGTCGGGCTCTACATCGGCGGCGGCCAGATGATCCACGCCCCGCGCCCGGGTGCGCCCGTACGCATCGCACCGATCTCCGAAATGCCCTTCGCCGGAGCGACCCGGGTCGCATAGGCTCCCGGGCCCATGGACACAACCATTCAGAACTACGCGCGATCGAACACGCTCCGCTCCCCGGACCATTACCGGGTGGGGCCCTTCACGGTGCGCCACAACCCGGGCTGGGAACTGAAGTTCGCCAACTACGCCATTCCCGACCAGGACGCCGAACCCACCGAGGGGGAGGTGGCCGATCTGGTCGCGGCGTTCCGCGAGCACGGCCGTCTGCCCCGGCTCGAGTTCCTGCCCTCCTGGGCACCCGCCGTCGAACCGGCCCTGCTGGCAGCCGGTTTCACGGTCGAGAACCGTGCACCGGTCATGGCCTGTACCGCCGATACCCTCCTGGCTCCGAAGCCGGTGGACGGGCTCCGCATCGCCGAGCCCGCCACCGACGCGGAGTTCACCTCGGCAGCCGCCGTCCAGCACACCGGTTTCGGCGGCGAGGGCGGTCCCGACGACGGCGAGATCGCGTGGCTCCGTGCGGCGAAGGACGGCGGCGGCGTCTCGGGACTCGCCACCGTGGGCGGCCTGCCTGCCGGCGCGGGCGGCTGCTCGGCCCCGATCGACGGGATCGGCGAGCTGGCCGGCCTGGCAGTCGCCGCCGCCTTCCGCCGCCGGGGCGTCGGCGCGGCGCTCTCCGCGTGGCTGACCCGTACCGCCTTCGAGCGCGGCTTCGACGCGGTGTGGCTGGAGCCTGGAAGCCCCGACGTCGAGCGGGTCTACGCGGGCATCGGCTACCGCAGGACCGGCGAGAAGCTCAACATCTCGCTCGACGCCGCCTGAGCCCGATCCGCTTGAGCCCGGCCCCGCTGAGCCCGATACCGCTGCGCCCGGTCCCGCTGCGCCCGGTCCCGCTGCGCCCGAGATCCCGCCCGCGCGTGCACGGGGCTCAGACCAGCCGCCGCGCCGTGGCCCACCGGGTCAGCTCGTGCCGGTTGGAGAGCTGGAGCTTGCGCAGCACCGCCGAGACGTGGGACTCGACCGTCTTCACCGAGATGAACAACTGCTTGGCGATCTCCTTGTACGCGTATCCCCGCGCGATCAGCCGCAGCACCTCGCGCTCGCGCTGCGTCAGCCGGTCCATGTCCTCGTCGACCGGCGGGGCGTCCGTCGAGGCGAAGGCGTCCAGTACGAAACCGGCCAGCCGCGGCGAGAAGACCGCGTCGCCGTCCTGGACCCGGAAGACGGAGTCGACCAGGTCGGCGCCGGTGATGGTCTTGGTGACGTAGCCTCGGGCACCGCCTCGGATGACGCCGATGACGTCCTCGGCGGCGTCCGAGACTGACAGCGCGAGGAAGCGCACCGGGTTCTCGACGGCGCCCATCATCGGGGCGCAGCGCCGCAGCACCTCGACGCCGCCACCTCCCGGGAGGTGGACGTCGAGGAGGACGACCTCGGGGCGGGTCGCGGTGATCACGGTGACCGCCTGGTCGACGTCGGCGGCCTCGCCGACGACCTCGACCCCGGTCTCCTCGGTGCGGCCGATCTCGGCCTGGACCCCGGTGCGGAACATCCGGTGGTCGTCGACGAGCACGACCCGTACCCGGCGCTCCGGGCCCCCGGTGGCTTCGGTGTTCTCGGTCATTCGCTCGCCCTCTCCATCTCCAGCTCGACCTCCGTGCCCCCGCCGGGCACCGAACGCAGCCGTGCCGTACCGCCGTTGCGCTGCATCCGGCCGATGATCGATTCTCGTACGCCCATCCTGTCTCCGGGGACGGCGTCCAGGTCGAATCCCGGCCCCCGGTCCCGTACGGAGACGAAGACCGTGCGGCCGTCGACCTCCGCGAAGACCTGGACGGCGCCGCCCTCGCCACCGTACTTGGCGGCGTTGACCATCGCCTCGCGTGCGGCCTGCATCTGCGCCGTCAGCTTCTCGTCGAGCGGGCAGTCGCCGACGACGACGACCTCCAGCGGAACTCCGTGCTTGTCCTCCACCTCGGCGGCGGCGCGCTTGACCGCTTCGGCCAGGTTCGTGGGCTCGTCGTCCTCGTCCTTACCCGTACCCGACGGGTCGTACAGCCAGTTGCGCAGCTCGCGCTCCTGGGCGCGGGCGAGTCTGCGGACCTCGCCGCCGTCGTCGGCGTTGCGCTGGATCAGCGTGAGGGTGTGCAGGACGGAGTCGTGGACGTGGGCGGCGACCTCGGCGCGCTCCTGGGCCCGGATGCGCATCAGACGTTCCTCGGAGAGGTCCTGTGTCATGCGCACGAGGTAGGGACCCGCGAGCAGCGCGATACCGGTGATGACAGCCACGGCGGCGGTCAGCGCGGTGCCGAGCTGGGCCGCCGAGCCCCGCACCACCATGAAGGCGGCGAGGCCGAGGCCGACGAGTGCGACGCCGGCCAGTCCACGGGCCAGGTGCAGCACGCGACGCCGGCGGCCGACCTCGATCCAGCGGGCGCGTCGCGCGTTGTCGGCCTGGCGCCACACCAGGACGGAGCCAGCGCCTATCAGCAGCGCCGGCCAGACGTAGCGGTCCGCCTCGCTCCCCATGTCGACGTTGCCGACGAAGATCATGGCGCCGACGAGCAGCGCGACCAGGGCGAAGACCTGGCCCTTGTCGGGCTTGCGGAGCCTGCGTCTGCCGTCCGGTGCGGTCTCGAAGAGGGACCTCTCCATCGGGCCCGCACCGCCGACACCGCCGACACCGCCGACACCGAGCGGTACGACGATCCAGAACACGGCGTAGAGCAGGGCACCGAGGCCGTCGGCGAAGAACAGACCCAGGAAGACGAACCGGACCCAGGCGACGGGCAGCCCCAGGTGTCCGGCGAGCCCGCGTGCGACGCCGCCGAGCATCCGTCCGTCGGCACTGCGGTACAGCTTGCGCGGCACCTGCTCCTCCGGGTCCGGGGCGTGGGAGCTCGGGGCTCGGGTCGTGGCTGCTGGCATGCACCGATCGTCACACGTACCGGCGGGCCGTGGCATCAGGGTCTGCCCCGACCCGACCCTGATGCGTTGCCGCGGTTCAGGTCTCCGACGCGGGGCCTGCGGCGGGCCCCCAGGGGCGGGAGGGACGGAATATCAGGGATCGTCCAGGGTCGTCGCGGGCCCCACGAGGACGTACGGACCGTCACCATGGAGCCATGACCGTTCCCCAGGACGCTTCCCCGGGCGTCACTCCGCCCCCCGAGCCGGCACCGCGGCTGCAGCGCAGCCCGCGGCGGAAAGTGGTGGCCGGGGTGTGCGGCGGGCTCGGCCGGTACTGCGACGTGGACCCGGTGATCTTCAGGATCGTGCTCGGCGTCCTCGCGGTGACGGGCGGCATCGGCCTGATCTTCTACGGCTTCGCATGGCTGCTGCTCCCCTTGGAGGGCGAGGACGAGAACGAGGCGCGGCGGCTGCTCTCGGGCCGGGTCGAGGGTGCCTCCCTGATCGCCCTGCTCCTGGCCCTGGTGGGCTGCGGGCTGCTGCTGTCGATGCTGCACAACGGCGGGATGCTCGCCTTCGCCGCGATGCTGTCGCTGAGCGTGATCGGCTTCTCGGTCTGGACGCAGCACCGCAGGACGATCCCGCCCGAGGACGCGCCGGGCATGGCGGCGCACCCCCCGAAGAACGCCGCTCACGCCGGGCACGGGGCGCCGCCCGAGGTGAAGGCGCCACCCACGCCGGGCAGACCGTCCTGGTGGCGGGATCCGATCGTCAAGGACGGCACGACCGGACCGGCGGGGACCGGCTATCTGTGGGGCCCGGCGGACGCGGTGCCGGAGGCGGCGCGACCCCGCGGGCGCGGGACGACCGCGGACGCCCCGTTCCGTCCGCCCCACCGCGCACCGGGCACGCGGGGCCCCCGGCCGATCGGCGGCCTCGTCCTCCTCCTCGCCCTGATCGCGGGCGGTCTCGGCACCGGTCTGAGCTGGGAGACCCATCCGCTGGGAACCAGCCTGCAGATCGGACTCGCCGGCGCCCTGGGGGTGTTCGGCCTCGGCCTGCTGATCGCCTCCGTGCTCGGCAGGACCGGCTTCGGCACAGTCCTGCTGGCCATGATCACCGCAGGACTGCTGGCCGGGGCCTCGGCCCTCCCGGAGGACATCGGCACGCACTGGGTCCGTAAGGAGTGGCGCCCCGCATCGGTGGCCACGGTCCAGCCGCAGTACAAGCTGGGCACCGGGGTCGCGAAGCTCGACCTCTCCCGGATCACCGTCCCGGAGGGCAAGACCCTGCGCACGCGTGTCGAGGTCGCGGCCGGCCGCGCACTCGTCGTCGTACCGGAGGGCGTGACGGTGAAGGTGGACGCCGAAGCGGGTCTCGGCGACATCCAGTTCCCCACGGACCTGCGCAAGGACGTGGACATCGCCCCCGACCGGCACACCCGGCGGACCATCGAACCGCCCAGGAACAGCAAGCCCGCCGGAACGGTGGAGCTGGGCATGGGAATCGGCATCGGACAGCTGGAGGTCACCCGTGCTGCGTCATGAGATCCGGCCCGGCCGCGCGGTGGCGGGCCTCGTCATGCTCACCCTGGCGGCCGGCTACGCGGCGGACGCGGCGGGAGCCTGGAACGCCCCGTGGACGTTCTTCGCCCCCGTGTTCCTCGGCGGACTGTGGCTGGCTGCCACGGTGACCTGGGTGAGCTACCGGGTGCGACGGCGGCGCCAGGCGAGGAAGGCGTCGGCGGAGGCGTCTGCGCCTGGTTCCACCAGAGTGTCCTGACCACCCACGGGTGGACCGGATCAGCCGATCTTCGGTGCGCTGTCCGGGAGCTCGACCGGCTTGCAGTGGTCCACGCGGGCGCTCGTGAAGCGGGTGAAGTCCGCTGCCAGGGCCGTGACCGCTTCCTGGACGGACCGGTCCTTCAGCCTGGTTCTCCCCTCGCTGATGCCGGTGTGCGTCTCCAGCAGGACCGGGCGGCCTTCCGCGCTCTCGCAGCCGACATAGAGGGAGACCGTGTTCCCCTCGATGAAACCCTTCTGCGCTCCCCAGGAGAGTGGAATGTTCCCGGACTTGGCGGCGTCCCGGACGATGTCCTGGGAGCTGTAGTCGTCTTCGCTCAGGATGAGGAATTCGGAGAGCTGGACCGACTGCCCGCCGGCGCTCAGCGTGCACTTCCAGGGTGTCGACACAGAGGTAGCCGAGGAGGAACCGAACAGGTCCTCGTCGAAGCCCTCCCCGTGCCCGGGCAGCAGGCCCCGCACCGGTCCGCCGGGCAGCGCGTCGGCACAGACGCGGTCCGGGACCGCGATCGCTGGCTCCTGCGACGCCCACAGGGCCCAGGCACCGAGCCCGATCAGGACCACGGCGGCCGCGCCCACGGGCACGACAAGTCGATGACGCACGACCGCTCAGCCGATTTTCGGCGTGCTGTCGGGCAGGCCGGCAGCACCCTCGCAGCCGACCACGTCGCGGGCTACCGCGCGGGCGACGTCGGCCGTCAGCGCGGAGATCTCGGCCTGCCTGGCACTGTCCTCTGTCTCAGGTAGACCACCGACGCCGACCGAGGCCTCCAGAAGATCCTTGCGCCCCTTGGAGTACGGACAGTCGACGAACAGCGATGCCCTGTTGTTGCTACCGACGAATCCTTCGGCCGCCCCGAGTGAGATCGGCGTATAGCCAGGCCTCGCGGCCTTGCGTTCCACCGTCTCCTCTGTGAACTCGGGATCCTGGATTCTGCTGTACCTGATTTCGACATCCCTGCCGCCGCCTGACAGGTCGCACTTCCCCAGGCCCCCCGCCGTGCCTGCCGTGAAGAAGACCGAGCCCTCCTCGAAAGCCTCGCCCCTCTCCGGCAGCAAGGGCTTGACGTGTGCGCTGGGCACAGCTTCCGCACACACCCGGCCGGGTATGGAGAGCGCCGGCTCCTGGCCGGGCAGGAACAGGGCCACACCCGCTCCGGCGGCCACGAGAACGCCTAGAGCGCCGAGCACGGTCTTCTTACGCTTGTTACCGATCAACGGCGTTCCCATCGCGTCATCCTGCAACAGCCTTCTCAGCTTCCGGCCCGTTGGCGGCCCAAGGCATAGCCCTCCTTGACCTGACGGGCTGCGGTGTCGGCCTGGCTGCTGGCGTTCTCCTCGTCCACCCCGGCCGCGATGGCCGCCTGGTACGTGGCGTCGTACACAGCGTCCCCGGACCTGGCCCGCTGGCCCTCCAGGAAGTCACTGCGGTCCTGCCCTGCCTCGTCGCTGGAGTCACGGGTGTAATGGTCCACGACCGCTTCCTTGATGTCCCCGATAATCATTCCGGCGGCATCTCCCGCAACGGGGAACCTGGACAGTCCCATGTCGATGGCCCGGTCCGCCCACTTGTCCGTGGTCGCCAGGCTCTCGTTGAATTCCGCGTCCGCAGCGATCTTGTCGTCGTAGACGGCCTGGGTACGGGACTCCGCCATGATTCCCGCGATCTCGGCACCGGAGCTGATGCGGTTCTCGAGTTCTGCCGAGAAATCGGTGTACTTCGCCTTGTCGTGGTATCCCTCGTTGATGAGCTCGGTGGTGACCGCCTGCTGTGCGTTGATAATCGCACCGTAGGCATCAGGGTCCTTGCCCACCCCTCCAAGGAAGTCCTTCAACCGCCCCGGCGCCAGGTCCTCCAGGTTGGCATCGCTGCCGTAGGTCTCGAGGTCGCGGTTCCTGTTGATCCCGCTCTGGACGTCACGCATGTACTCGGCCGTGATGTTCCCCAGACTGTCGGTCAGCGGGGAGTCCTTGAGACGGTCGTGGTTCTCGCCGTACTCCGCCACGATCCGGTTGACAAGCTCCGCGCTGCCGGCCGAGTGCTTCGGCGGTGTCGCGTCCGAGTCGTACGGCACACCGATGGTCGCCGATTCGAGGGCGTGCCCCAGGGCGTCGTGCCCGAGCGCCTTGTCGTCCTCGCCCAACGGCCATTCGCGGGCGTCGTCGCCCTTGGCCACCAGGTAGTCCCAGTTGTCCATCTCCTTGCCGTCCGCGGTCGTCGAGTCGTTGAAGAACTCCAGCGACGCCTCGGGATTGTGCCCGAGACCCTCCATGAAGCCGGCGAACGGGTCGTTGGGCTCGTCCGTGGGCGGGTAGTTGAGGTTGGCCGTGTCGCGCCAGGCGACTTCCGGGTCTCCGGGGTACTCGCGCTCGTACTTCAGCAGACTGTCGCCGTAGTCGTTCAGGAACTCGTCGTCGAACTTGCCCTTGTCCATCAGGCTGCTCATGACCTGGTAACCGTTGGGTCCCATCGGCAGCCCCTGGATGGGGAACGGCTTGTCGCCCGCCGCGATGACGTCCCGCTTCCAGGTGTCCATGGCGGGACTCTCGCTCTGGGTCGCGGTGGCCAGCGTCATGCTCAGGTTGTCCTGGACCTCGGCGAGTGTCTTGGCCCGGTCGCCCTCGACCGCGCCACCGGGCGGGGCCGCCATGTCCCTCCAGAACTGGAGTGTTCCCTCGCCTCCGAGGGTCGTGGCGAACCGCTCGCTGAAGCCCGGGTTGTCCCGCTGGTTCTTGAGCGTCTCGTTGAACCGGACGACGTCCGCGTCGCTCCACTCCCCGGGGTTGCTCTCCTGCGCCTTCTTCGCCCAGTAGTCGGCGTCCGCCCTGCCCTGACGGTCGTCGGCCTCCTTGAGCCCACCAGGACCGTCACCGGAGAAGTCGTGCTTGTTCTTCGCGAGTGCGCGCAGGGCCCGTGCGGCGATGCGGTCGGTCTCGCTCGCCTCCCAGAGCACCCGCTTCACCCGGCGCTCAGCGACGGCGAGTTCCTCGTCGGTCGGCGTGTGGATGTCGCCGTTGCCGGCTGCCGCGCCCGAGGGGTACGGAGGCGACCGCCCCGCCCTTGGCGTTGATGTAGATGTTGCGCTTGGCGACGTCGTCGACGACCGTCCGCAGATCCGTCTTGTGCTTCTTGAAGGCGGCACTGGCGTCACGCAGGATTCCGAGCACGCTCTTCGCCTGGCCGGCCACGTCCTGGAACTCGACGGCGATCTTGGTGACGAACTCCTTGGAGACGGTGGCGTTGGCGCCCTTCCAGTCGGCGGCATCCGCCTGCGTCCGGAGCCTCTGGGCGCTCACACCGCCCCCGACCCCGGTGGCCAGGGTGTCCAGCTTGCCGTGCATCTTCTCCCAGTCGGACACCGCGGTGTCCAGCGTGCCCAGTCGCAGGTCGGTGAGCTCCTGCGCCGTCATCGTCTCTGCCGCCATAACGCTTGCCCAGCCCCCGTAGATCTCGGTCAGTTGTCGATTCGCGAGCGTTACTTGATGTAGTCGTCGATCTTCGACACCGACATCTCGGTCCTGATGTGGACCTCGTCCTTCGAGTGCTGTGCGCGCGTGAAGTCGAAATGGTTCGAGATGTGCGCGCACGCCTCCTTCAAGGTGGCGGTCTGGGTGTTCCACGCGTCGTGCAGCTCGGTCAGCGCGGACCCCATGTCGAGACCGTCGTTGAAGAGGTCGATCGACGCGGTGAACGTGCTGGGTCGGGCGAAGTCGCTGTCCGTGCTGAACTGCTGGCGCAGCTCGTAGGCCGTATTGCCCAGCTTGCCCAGCTGGTCGTCGTGCACGACCAGGTCACCGTTGGACGCACCGCCGCCTCCGCCGCCGTCAGCGGGTATCTGGTTGAGCCGCATGCCCACGGAGCTCCGCTCCGCGGCGTCACGCTTGAGCTGTTCCCACTCGTCCCACGCCATGCTCCGGCCCCTTCCCCGTACGCCGGCAGCCCTGATGGACGCCGCCGCTTCCCTCACGCTAACAAGCTACGTGCATGGTGAACACACTGGACGGGGAAGGGTGCAGGATTTCACAGAACGGAGCCGGCCCGGACGCGGCCTGAGCCGCCTTGCCGACGTTTCACCGCCTCACAGCCGCACGCGGTGTCGGCCTCCCCGCAAGGCGTCCAGCGACCAGTAGGGAGCTCCCGCGAGCAGCAGTGGCAGCCAGGCCATGAGGTAGACCAGATCGTTGCCGTAGTAGTACGGCGTGCTCTGCCAGCTCACGGTCAGCCACAGGCTCAGCGAGATCAGTGCCCCGCCGAGCGCCGCGAGCCGTGCCCACAGGCCGGCGAGGGTGCCGAGGCCGACGAGGAGTTCGCCGATCGCGATGGCGTAGCCGAAGCCCTCGGGGCTCTTGAGTGCCAGGTCGACGAGGCCGGGGACCGCCGCGCTGTCGCGTACGGCGTTCATCATCTCGCCGATGGAACCGGCCCCGCTCGCCGACAGGAACGCGCTGTCGGTCAGTTTGTCGAGCCCGGCGTAGACGAACGTGACGCCGAGAAAGATCCGCAGGGGCAACAGCGCGTACTCCCCCGCCCGGTCCCTGAGACTTCTCGGCTCGTCCAGCCCGTAGGAACCGCCCCTGTAACCGCGCATCACCGCTCCGCCTTCCGTTGGCCCTTCGAAAGACCATACGTACGCCGGTCCGGTGCCGCTCACCAGGTATGCGGGTCAGTCCGTGACGTCGATGAGGCAGGCGTTCGTCTCCACACCCGCAGCCGTGACGACCTGCACCTCCACAGCGCCGGGTTCGACCTCGACCGGGACGGGCACGGTGAGCACGGTGTCCGCCGGGTTGGCGAAGCCTCCGGTGACCGGGATCAGGGGGACGTGCACGTGTACCCGCCCGATCCTGACGACCACCCGGGCCAGCCGGTCCGGGCTGCCGGCGCCGGGCGGGACGAACCCCGCGCCGCGGATCTCGATGTCGTCACCGGTACGGATCGGCGCGTCGAGGTCCCCGGCCTCCCTGGCCCGCACGACCGACAGGATGACCGGCCGGCCACCCTCCGCGTACTTGCCGGCGAAGTACGTCGCCGCCGAGACGGCGACCAGGACGGCCAGGCCCCACGGCAGATCCGGCAGCTGCTCCGGACGGCGGGCCAGACGGACCGCGGCGAACAGCACGGCTACGGCGCTGACCAGCACGTACTGCACATCGGTGAAACTGCCGCGCCCGGAGTCGTCGGTCAGCAGGTCGGCGGCCCGCGGCCGGTCGGCGCGGAGCTTCTGCAGTCGCTGGCCCAGTACCCGCACGGTCACCACGCGGCGTACGACGACGGCGACGGCGCACACCAGCGCGAGCACGGTCAGCACACCGGCCGAGCGGACCAGGTCCAGCCCCTCGATCAGGGCGTCACGGTCTGCGTGGTCGGACGCCCCCGCCAGTTGCAGCGCGAGGACGAGCACGGCGAAGACGGCGAGCAGCACCCAGGAGGCGGCGACGGTGCGCGAGGTGGAGAGCCGGTTGTCCTCGCCGATCAGCGGGGCGAGCAGGCCGCCGCGGGACCGGTGGACCCGGGCGGCGCCGGTCAGCAGGCCCGCGGTGACGCATGCGGCGATCAAGCCCGCGGTGCGGGCCGTGGACCAGCCGGCCCCGATCGCGGTGACGGCCTCACCGATGACCAGCAGGGCCACCCCACCCCAGACGACTACGCAGGTGCGCGTCCAGAGGGTGTGGAGCCAGGCGTCACCGGCCTCACGGCTGCGTTCCGCGACAGTGCGGGCCGACTCGGTCAGTTCGTCCGACACCCACTGCCGGGACGCGGAGACGGACTGGGAGACTCCGCCGGGGAGGCCCTGTCCGGCGGCGAGTTCGTCCCGTTTGGTGAGGAAGGCCGCCACGGCCCGCCGGTGACCTTCGCGTGCTCCGTGCGGGCAGTCGCCGCACGTACAGCCACCGCCGTGCGCACTTTTCGCCCTCGCCTCGTCCAACGCCACGGAGAACGCCGCCCTTTCCCAACCTGTGGAGCCAACTCACTGTTTATTTCTGCGAATTGTGCCGTACGGGACCGGCTCGTCCCGCATCGGGGCGGGCCGGGGGCGCATGTCGTGGGAATGTTCGATTCTCAGGCGCTGAGGACGAGGTAGGCGAGGCCCAGCGTCCCCCGGTACCCGCCGTAGTAGCCGCTGCGGCGGGCGTCGACGGCCTCGGTCACCCCGGCGTGCAGCCGGTGCCCGGGGTTGGCCAGGGCCCAGCGCTCGCCGCGCCCGATGTTGGCGGCGGACTCGAAGAGGTCCCACTCGCGCTGATCGGCGACGGTCACCTGGAGCGGCCTGAGCCCCGCGGCCTCCGCCTGCCGGATCAGCCCCAGGAGCGAGCCGAAGTCGCCGGACTCCGCGCCCAGCCCCTCCAGCGCGGCCGGCGAGGGCTCGCGCTCCCAGAATCCGTCCGCGAACAGCACCCGGCCTCCGGGCCGAACGGCCGCCCGGAGTGCTCCGAGTGCTTCCGGAATCCCGCCGGGCCAGGCGTGTGCGGCGCCGATGGACACGGCCAGGTCGTAGCCGTCGCCCGGATACCCGGCGGCTGGCACCTCGTGGAACCGCACCCGGTCTCCGAGTCCTCGCTCCTCCGACAGCCGCACGCCTCGCACGACGGCGTCCGGGTCGGTCTCGATGCCGTCCCCGGTGGCTCCGGGCGCCGCCTCGACCAGACGCATCAGCAGCTCACCCCAGCCGCTGCCGAAGTCGGCGATCCGGGCACCGGGGGCCGGGGCACAGGCGGCGATCAACCGGGCGGCGTGCTCCTCGGAGAGCGGGGTGTTCCAGGTGAGGTGGTCGTTGCCCGGGGCGGACATGAGGGCGCGGACTTCTTCGGCGGACATGCGCCTCAGCCTGGCACGGCAGCTCCGCGACGGGCCACGCGTTTTACCGCACCGTCGTCGTCGGCCTCGGCCGGGGGCACGGGTGGTGGTGGTGCTCGGCCGGTTCGTCGTCGGGTGCGGCACTCATGACGGCCCCCACGGGGCTGAGTCTCGTCTCCTCGGCCGGCGTGACCACCGGATACAGCGATGCCGCCGCCCGGACGAACGGGCGACGGCAACGGCATTGACCTCAGGAGGCGGGGATCACTCCCACTCGATGGTCCCCGGCGGCTTGCTCGTCACGTCGAGCACCACACGGTTGACCTCGGCGACCTCGTTGGTGATGCGGGTCGAGATCTTCGCCAGCGTCTCGTACGGCAGACGCGACCAGTCGGCCGTCATGGCGTCCTCGGAGGAGACCGGGCGCAGCACGATCGGGTGGCCGTAGGTGCGGCCGTCGCCCTGGACGCCGACGCTGCGGACGTCCGCGAGCAGAACCACGGGGCACTGCCAGATGTCGCGGTCCAGGCCGGCGGCGGTCAGCTCCTCACGGGCGATGGCGTCGGCCTCGCGCAGCAGGTCGAGTCGCTCCTTGGTGACGTCACCGACGATGCGGATCCCGAGGCCGGGGCCGGGGAAGGGCTGCCGCTGGACGATCTCCTCAGGCAGACCGAGCTCCTGTCCGACCATCCGCACCTCGTCCTTGAACAACTGGCGCAGCGGCTCGACGAGCTGGAACTCGATGTCGTCGGGGAGGCCGCCCACGTTGTGGTGGGACTTGATGTTGGCGGTGCCGGTGCCACCGCCGGACTCGACGACGTCCGGGTAGAGGGTGCCCTGGACGAGGAAGGCGACCTCGGGGCCGTCCTCCTGGAGGATCTCCAGCTGGGCCTGCTCGAAGACGCGGATGAACTCGCGGCCGATGATCTTCCGCTTCTGCTCCGGGTCGGACACACCGGCCAGGGCGTCGAGGAAGCGCTTCTCCGCGTCGACGACCTTCAGCTTCGCGCCGGTGGCGGCGACGAAGTCCTTCTCGACCTGCTCGGTCTCGCCCTTGCGCATCAGACCGTGGTCGACGTACACGCAGGTGAGCTGGGAGCCGATGGCCTTCTGCACGAGGGCCGCGGCGACCGCGGAGTCCACGCCGCCGGAGAGGCCGCAGATGGCGCGCTTGTCGCCGACCTGCTCGCGGATCAGGGCGATCTGCTCCTCGACGACGTTGCTGGTCGTCCAGGTCGGCTCGATGCCCGCGCCGCGGTAGAGGAAGTGCTCCAGGACCTGCTGGCCGAAGGTCGAGTGCATGACCTCCGGGTGGTACTGGACGCCGTAGAGCTTCTTCTCGTCGTTCTCGAAGGCGGCGACCGGGACGACGTCCGTGGACGCGGTCACGGTGAAGCCCTCGGGGGCGGCGGAGCAGGCGTCGCCGTGCGACATCCATACCGGCTGCTCGGTGGGCGTGCCCTCGAAGAGGGTGGAGCCTGCCTTGGAGACGGCGAGTGAGGTGCGGCCGTACTCGCGGGCGCCGTTGTCGTCGACCGTGCCGCCGAGGGTGGTGGCCATCAGCTGGAAGCCGTAGCACATGCCGAACACCGGGACACCGGCCTCGAACAGCGCGCGGTCGATGCTGGGCGCGCCCTCCGCGTACACCGAGGAGGGGCCGCCGGACAGGATGATCGCCCGGGGGTTCCTGGCCAGCATCTCGGCCACCGGCATGGTGGACGGGACGATCTCGCTGTAGACCCGGGCCTCACGGACACGGCGGGCGATGAGCTGGGCGTACTGGGCGCCGAAGTCGACAACCAGGACGACGTCGGTCGCGGTGTCGGGGGCGGCGGGGGGTGCTGCTGGCACTGGGGCGGCCTTCCGGCGGTGGAGAGGGGTCGGTCCTCCCAATTCTACCGGCCGTGGAACATCGCCCTGCCGGGCTCCCGTCTCACCATCCGGGCCCTGCGTGGACCCGGCCCGCGGCGGGGTCCATACTTGCCCCATGCGTCAGCACACGATCTTCGTCTTTACCTATGGCACCCGGCCCGCCGGCTGCCATGGTCGTGCTGCTTGAGCAACTGACAAGCAACTTCTCCAGGCGCCCCGGGCTCACAGGCCCGGGGCGTTCTGGCATTCCGGGCCTGTCGCTCCGGGGGCCTCAGCCCACCGGGAGTCACAGATGACCAGCACCGCACCCACCAGGACGGCCGCCGAGCGGACCGGCGCCCACACCGACGAGGCCGCGTCCCTGATCGGGGGCGCCCGGACGCGCATCGACGCGCTGGACGACCGGATCATCGGCCTCGTCCAGGAACGGATGGCCGTCTCGGCGGTCATCCAGGAGGCGAGGATCACGTCCGGGGGGCGCCGGGTGAACCTCTCCCGCGAGATGGACGTCCTCAGCCACTACAGCGACGCCCTGGGGAAGCCGGGCACGGCCCTCGCCATGACGCTGCTGGAGCTGTGCCGCGGCCGGGTGTGAGGTACGGGAAGCGGCCGGGTGTGACGTACGGGGAGCGGCCGGGTGGTACGGCCGCACCCGCGTTCGGGCCCGGTCTCACCCGTACGGCGCGTGACCGGGTCCCGGACGGCTTCGTTGGTCCCGGTGTCCGCGCCAGCCAGGGGCGGCAACGGTGGGAATCCACGCGTGGCTCTGCCGGAACGTGTGACGTACCGCAGGTACGTCGTGGGACCACGGCCCGGCGTGTGTGACCGGTCGGCAGGGGACAGCTTCCCGGTCACCCGTGTGCGGCCGGCCCCGGGGACGCCCGGGACCGGCCGCCACTCGGGCGTCATGACGACGGCCCTCGGCCCCCGCCAGGCGCGGCGCCGGCCATGCCCGCGACCGCCCCCGCGGACGCGAGGAAGCCTCCTGTCGCCGTCGCCCCGGAGCGGGTGGACCCGCACCGTCCGTGCCGGCGGCGCAGCCCGGGGTGGACGCGTCTCCCGTGCTTCTCCGCGCACTGTCCCGCGCACCGGGTGTGTGTCCGGGGTGTCACCGCCGGTGCCGGTGGTGCTGCTGTGAATCGGCGCGGTTCCGCCGGCGCGGCGGTACGTGGAGTCCCGCCGGGCAGAGGCGTGGACCGGGTGCGGCCCGAGGGTGTGGCCAGCGCCACATAAAGATCCCGTGAGGCCGGATACAACCGTTTCCGCACTTCACAGGTCATGCATGGCGAACACCACGGCTCGTTCCGTACCCCACAACGGCAGGCCCGTTCACCCCTTTCAGGCGTACCGCAACCCGCGCGGTACACGGACCCGCTGAGGCCCCAGATGAAGCTCCGCCGCACCCTGGCACTCGCTGCCGCCACCGCCGTCATAGGCCCGGTCGTCCTGCTCTCGGCTCCGGCCGCGTTCGCGGAGACCGAGGACACGACGACCGAGACGGCCTCGCCCTCGACCACCGAGACGCCGAGCGAGACGCCGTCCGCCACGCCGACGTCCGAGAACACCGAGTCAGCTTCGCCGTCCGCGACGCCGGAGGCCACGGAGTCGACCGAGGGCACCACGCCGGAGACCACCTCCCCGGCCCCCACCGAAACCGAGTCGGAGACGCCGTCCGCGACGCCGACGCCCACCGCTTCGGAGACCGAGGAGGAGGGCGAGGACGAGGGCGAGGAGCTCGGCGAGTGCAAGCCGCGCCCGCTGGAACTCGCCATCAACGGCCTCTCCGGCAAGATCGTCCGGGGCAGCGGCTGGGACCGGTTCACCTTCAACATCTACAACGACTCGGACAAGACCGTGAAGAACGTGGCGTTCTTCGCGGGCGCCGCCGCCGA
This sequence comes from Streptomyces sp. NPDC005752, assembly GCF_040630715.1. Classification (NCBI taxonomy): domain Bacteria; kingdom Bacillati; phylum Actinomycetota; class Actinomycetes; order Kitasatosporales; family Streptomycetaceae; genus Streptomyces; species Streptomyces sp. NPDC005752. Next base: position 49,116 of record NZ_JBEXYB010000016.1, read on the forward strand.
CGCGGCCGGCGCGCAGCTCTTCACCACCAAGCAGGTCCAGCTCCAGGCCCTCAACGAGGCTGACGGCACGTGGGAGGACGTGGAGGACTTCGGCACCTCGTCCGGCTACGTCGGTGAGACCGACCAGATCAAGCCCGGCTACGAGGTCGACATCGACCTGCGCCTCAAGGTGGCGGCGAGTGCCCCGGTGGGCGCCGGCTTCAGCCTCGGCGGCGGGCTCGTCTTCGGCGAGGACGTCGAGACCGCCCCGTGCTTCCAGGACGTGGCCTACAAGTTCCAGATCGTCGACGCCGGTGGCGACGACGGCGCGAAGCCCCAGGAGGGTGGCAAGGTCCCCGTCCCCGGCAAGAAGCCGGCCGCCGACACCGCCAAGGTGACCGGCAGCCTCGCCGAGACGGGTTCGTCCTCCAGCACTCCGGTGATCGCCCTCGCGGGCGGCGCTGCCGTGGTGCTGGGTGCCGGCGCGATGTTCATCGTGCGGCGCCGCAAGAACGGTGACGCCGCCGCGTAGGGCGCGTCACCGGGAGGTACGTGAAGGGGCTGCACTCGGAGGGGGGTGCAGCCCCTTGGCGTTCCCGTGTTCACGCCTCCTCGGCGGCCGTCTTCGGGGGCACCACCGGGATCCCCAGGAACGGCAGCTTCAGCGCGCCGAAGGCCTCCTTGGGCACGGCAGGGGCCTGCGGCTCGACCGCTGCGAGCCGTTCGTAGGCCGCGTCCTGCGCCGGGCGCGGGTCTGCCTGGCCCTTGTTGGGCCAGAAGGACATCGCCCGCTCCGCCTGCGCGGTGATGGTCAGCGACGGGTTGACCCCGAGGTTGGCGGACACCGCGGACCCGTCGACCACGGAGATGCCGGGGTGCCCGTACAGCCGGTGGTACGGGTCGATGACGCCTTCCTCCGGACTCGCCCCGATCGGGCAGCCACCGAGGAAGTGCGCGGTGAGCGGGGTGCCCATCAGCTCCCCGACGTTCGATCCGGCGAAGCCGTTGATCTCCTGGGCGAGCAGCGTCGCGCCCTGGGTGGCCTCGGCGATCTGGGTCGGGTTGGGCGCCCCGTGGCCCTGCCGGGCGGTGAGCAGGCCCTTGCCGACGCCGCCGGGCTTCCGGTACGCGGTCAGCGAGTTGTCCAGTGACTGCATGACGAGACCGATGATGGTCCGCTCCGACCAGCGCCGGTTGGACAGCGAGCGCATCATGAGCAAGGGGTGCTTGGCCACGTTGCCGAACCATCCCAGCACCCGGTGGGTGCTGTAGGGCACCTGGAGGATGGTCAGTGCGCCCATCGCGTTGGAGCCCTTGCCGTAACGCACCGGCTCGATGTGGGTGTTGTCGTCGGGGTGGATCGACGAGGTGATGGCGACACCCCGGGTGAAGTCGGCCTTGGCGGTGCCGTGCTTCTTGCGGTAGCGGCGGTCGCTGGTCTGTGCGCCCACCAGGCCCTCGGAGTTGGTGCGGGTCAGCTCACCGAGCCGGGAGGAGAGCCGGGGCAGCAGCCCTTCGTCCTTCATCGTGTGCAGCAGGGTCTGGGTGCCGTACGTGCCCGCGGCGATGACCACCTCGCGGGCCCGCAGCACGGTCGGCGCCGCCTTGCGGCGCCGGTTCGTGGGCACGGTGGACACCCGGTATCCGCCGTCCGGGCCCTCCGTCACCGCGACGACGGACGTCATGGGATGGATGACGGCGCCGGCCTTCTCCGCGAGGTACAGGTAGTTCTCGTTGAGGGTGTTCTTCGCGCCGTGCCGGCAGCCCGTCATGCATTCGCCGCACTCGGAGCAGGCCTTGCGGGCGGGGCCCGCGCCGCCGAAGTAGGGGTCTGCCGCCTCCCCGCCGGGCTTCGTGCGTGTCGTGCCGTCGGCGTCCCGGCCGTCACCGAAGAAGACGCCGACGGGGGCGAGATGGAAGGTGTCGCCGACGCCCATGGTCTCCGCCACGGCCTTGAGGTGGACGTCCGCCGGGGTCACGGTCGGGTTGAGCCGCACCCCCAGCATCCGCTTCGCCTGGTCGTAGTACGGCGCCAGCTCGGCCTTCCAGTCGGTGATGCCGGCCCACTGGCGGTCCTCGAAGAACGGCGCGGGCGGCACGTACAGCGTGTTGGCGTAGTTGAGGGAGCCGCCGCCGACGCCCGCGCCGGCCAGCACCATCACCTTGCCCAGCAGATGCACACGCTGGATGCCGAACAGGCCGAGCGCCGGGGCCCACAGGTAGTTCCTGATGTCCCAGGAGCTCTTGGGCAGTGTCGCGCGCGTGAAGCGGCGGCCCGCCTCCAGGACACCGACCCGGTACCCCTTCTCGCTCAGTCTCAGGGCCGAGACCGCGCCGCCGAAGCCCGAGCCGACGACGAGCACGTCGTAGTCGTACGCGTCGTCGGCCGCCGCCGGGCCGGCCTGGTTCTGGGCATGGCTGTCCTGGGACATGGCTCTCCTCGGTACGGAAAGGGCGGGTAGGGGGTCGCTGAGGTGGTCAGCGCAGCCGGAAGGCCTTCATCGCCTTGAGACTGCGGCTCATGAACGCGGCGTACTTCTCGTCGTCCATGCCGAAGGCCGGCGCGAGGGGCAACAGCCGCTGCTGTGCGACCGTCTGGGCCTCGGTGTACTTCAGGATGCCCTCGGAGCCGTGCCGCCGGCCGAGACCGGAGTCCTTCATGCCGCCCATGGGTGACTGGACGCTGCCGTACGCGGGTGCGTACCCCTCGTTGATGTTGACCGTGCCGGACCGCAGCCGCGCGGCGACGCGGTGGCCGCGCCCGGCGTTCTTCGTCCAGACACTGGAGTTGAGGCCGTACGGGGTGGCGTTGGCGAGGTCGACGGCCTCGTCGTCGTCACTGAAGCGGTAGACGGAGACGACCGGCCCGAAGGTCTCCTCGCCGCACACCGCCATGGGCGCCTCGACACCGTCGAGGATCGTCGGTTCGTAGAAGAGCGGGCCGATGTCGGGGCGTGCGACGCCACCCGCGACCAGGGTCGCGCCCTTCTCGACGGCTTCGGCCACGTGCCGGCTGACGGTCTCCAGCTGCCGCTCACCGACGAGGGAGCCCATGTCCGCGCCGTACGCGAGGGAGTTGCCGAGCCTCATGGCCCTGGTACGGGCGGCGAAGCGCTCGACGAAGTCGTCGGCGACCGACTCGTGGACGTACAGCCGCTCGATGGAGATGCAGAGCTGTCCCGCGGAGGAGAAGCAGGCGCGGACGGCACCCGCGGCGGCCTTCTCCACGTCGGCGTCCTCCAGGACGAGCATGGCGTTCTTGCCGCCGAGTTCGAGGGACACGCCGACGAGCCGTGCCGCGGCGCCCTGGGCGACCTCACGTCCCGTACGGGTGGAGCCGGTGAAGGAGACGTAGTCGGCGCGGCTGACGACCGCGGGGCCGACGACGGGTCCCTCGCCCAGGACGACCTGGAAGACCTCGGCGGGCAGGCCGGCCTCGATCAGGAGGTCACGGGCCCACAGCGCGGTCAGCGCGGTCTCCGTGTCGGGCTTCATCACGACGGCGTTGCCGGAGACGAAGGCGGGCAGCGCGTCGCCGACGGAGAGTTCGAGCGGGTAGTTCCAGGGGGCGATCTGGCCGACGACCCCGCGCGGCTGGCGCAGTTCGGTGACCTTCGTGAGCGCCGGGACGACCCCGGTGTGGCGCTTCGGCTTGAGATAGGAGGCGGCCTTGCGCCCGTAGTGCCGGGCGGCGACGGCGACGGCCTGCACCTCCTCGTGGGCGTGCAGCCGCGCCTTGCCGGTCTCCAACTGGATGAGGTCGAGGACCTCGGACTGGCGCTGCAGGACCAGGTCGTGGAAGCGGAGCAGCACGGCGGCCCTGGCCCGGACCGGCGTGGCGGCCCACGCGGGCTGGGCCGCGCGGGCGCGGTCGAAGGCCGCCTCGACGTCCTCGGGCGTGGACTCGGGCAGGTCCGCCAGCTTCTCCCCGGTGAAGGGGCTGTGGTTGGCCGTGCGGCCGGAACCGACGACGTCACGGGTGAGCTGGGCGATCACCTCGGGTGTGACCACGTCGGCGGCGGTGCGCGCGCCCGCCGGGGCGGCGGCCACCGGATTGGTGCCGACGCGGGTGCCGGAGGCGGCGGAGGTGGTCGTGGAGGCCTGCGAGTCCGTCATGAGGGCGAGAGTATGTCCACGCGCCCACTTTGGGTACCCGTGGGTAACAGGTTTTCACAGACCCCGCCCGGGACTCCTGCAACGCCCGGCCATGCAGCCAGTGATCACTGGCTGCATAACCGCTGATCAGGGGCGATCCGCCACGGCTGGCGGGATCGGGTACGGGGAATGGTGAATCTTCAGCCGCTCGGCCGCCGCTACGGGGATCACACGTCCAGCCGTGCGGACTCAGTCCGTCCGCTCCGGCGGTTCCCAGCTCCGCAGCATCGTCTCGAAGATCGCCCGGGTCTCGGCCTGGTCCTCCTCGGGCCCGGTCATGTAGAGCGCGTACTCCGGTCCCCCCGGCTCGGCGAAGTACATCTGGTCGATGCCGTGGCGCGGGCCGGGGTGGTCCTTGGACTCGACCCAGGTGAACTCCCAGCGGGAACCGGGGCGGTCGCGGAAGACGATCTCCTCCAGCGTCAGGCGCTCGTAGTCCGGCAGGCGCACGGACAGATCGTTCTCGATGCTCTGCATGTGCGCGTACGAGTTGTCGAAGTCCGGCTGCGGATCGAGGCTGATACGGAGGCGGTGCGCACCGTTGTCCGGCGTGTAGTCGATCTGGCCGCCACCCGTCAGCCGCTCCCAGCCCTCGGGTACGGCAAGGCTGAAGCCCTCGGGTGCGGTGACCCGCTTCCAGCCGGCGGGGACCTTCTCCGAGGCGGGCTCGTCGGCCTTCTCCGTGGAGCCGTCGTCCTTCTCCGTGGAGCCGTCGGTCTTCTTCCTGACGCCGTCGGCCTGGTCGCCGGAGGCGGAGGAGACCGGGCCTGACGCGCCACCGCCCGTGTCCGTGCCGTCGCCCGTCGCGTTCATCGCGACCAGGCCCGCCGCCCCGCCGATCAGGGCGGCCACCGCGACGACCAGCAGGACGGTGCGCCACCGGCCACCGCTGCGCCGGGTGGTGGGCGCCGAAGCGTGCGGGAGCACGGGCGGCGGGGACTGCGGCCGGGACTGAGGCTGCGGGAGCCGAGCGGTGGAGCCGTCCGCTGCGGAGTGGTAGGCGCGCAGATCGTCCTCGGAGACCCGCTGCGTCGGCACGTGTGCCTGCGCGGCGCGGGGCCTGCGCCCTTCCATCGCGTCCAGGAGCATGCGCTCCGTCTCCTCGGCCGTCGGACGGTTCGCGGGGTCCTTGCGCAGCAGCGCGGTGATCACGGGAGCCAACGCGCCGCCGTGCACCGGCGGGGGCGGCTCCTCCGTGACGACGGCCTGCATGGTGGAGATGGGAGAGGTCCGGCGGAAGGGCGAAATCCCCTCGACCGCCGTGTACAGCGTGGCGCCCAGCGACCAGAGGTCGGACGCGGGGCCCGGGTCACCACCACGCACCCGCTCGGGTGCCAGATAGTCGATGGAGCCCACCAGTTCACCGGTCCTGGTGATGGTGGAGTCACCCTCGATGGCGGCGATCCCGAAATCGGTCAGCAGGACCTGTCCGTCCCGGGCGAGCAGGACGTTGCCCGGCTTGACGTCCCGGTGCAGGACGCCGGCACCGTGGGCGGCCCGCAAAGCGCTCAGCACATGGAGCCCGATCCTGGCCGCCTCGCGCGGCTCGACCTCGCCCGACTCCTTCGTCGCGTCGGCGAGCGAGGGGCCGTCGACGTACTGCATGACGATCCAGGGGCGGTCGTCGTACTCGATGACGTCGTGCACGGTGACGACTCCCGGATGCGTGATCCGTGCCGCGGCGCGCGCCTCCTTCTGCGTGCGGGCGTGCAGCACGGCCCGGTCCGCCTCGGCCACGTACAGTCCGGCCGTCAACTCCTTGACGGCGACCGTCCGGTGCAGCACCTCGTCCTGAGCACGCCACACCTTGCCCATGCCACCGCGGCCGAGGACGTCACCCAGGCGGTAACGCCCGGCCAGTACGATTCCCGCGCCCGTTCCCTGTGCATGTTCCACGTGTGTCCTCGCCCCGTTCCTTGGAACGACAGGTTACGGACGGGAAGCGGTGCCACGGAACCTCGCATCGCTCACGAGACCGCACTGTGATGCTTGTCGCGCTCCGCCGACGCGCCGTCAGGAACCGAAGCGGTACGAGGAGATGGCCTGCTCGTAGATGTCGGAGACCTCGTCCCGCTCGTTCTCCGGGCCCATGACCTGGACGATGTGGTACCTGCCGTCCACGATCTTGACCTGGTTACGCACGTACACCTGACGGCCGCCGCTCTCCTGCCAGGTGAACTGCCCCTCTGCCGTGGCCTGTCCTCCGACGTCGACGCGTCGCAGCCCGGTGGAGGTGGCCCAGCTGGACTCCCGGAAGGGCTGAAGCTCGGGTTCCGCCGTCCGCTGATAGTCCAGCGGGTCACTGCCGTTGGCCTTGACGGTGTCCCGGCCGGGCACGATGAGCACGCTGAACCCGTCGCTGCCGTAACGGACCTGACGGTCGGCGTTGGCCGGACTGCGCTGCCAGTCCTCCGGCACACCGATCTCGAAGCCTTCGGCGTCCTTGCGCAGCTTGTAGCCCGGGGCGAGGTCGGCTGCGGAGCGGCTGGTCTGCGGCTTCTCCGCGCCGGAGGAGCCCGACGGCCCCGCGGACTGCGGCGGGCGGGAACGCGGACTGCTGCCGGGGTCCGGGTCCACGGGTGCGGCGGAGCCCGAGGGCGCCGCCCCCGCCCCCGCACCGCTCCCCTGCCCGGGCATGAACAGCATGGCGTAGGCGACGGCGGCCGCCATCGCGAGCAGGATCAGCACCAGCAGCAGCCGTCCGAGCCGCCGCGGTGTCCGGCCTCCGGGCTGCGGATCGCGCAGCACCTTGGGGCCCTTGGGTTCGCGGGGGGCCCGGGGAGCGCGGGGCGGCTTCTCGTAGGCCGGCGCACTCCCGTGCGTCTGCTGCCGCTCGTACGGCTGATGCCTCTCGGGGCGCGAGGCCTTCCCCTGACGGTGCCGGCCGTGAGCCGCGCCGCCACGACCCCAGCGGCGGCGCACCAGCTCGCCCCGGCGGCGCACGACCGGGAGGCGGGTGGCGTCCACGGGCGGCATCGTGACGATGTCGGCGCCGGCCTCCGGCTCGGGGGCCGAGCGCACGAGGGAACGCAGCCAGCCCCGCAGTTCCTCGAAGTCGGGCCGCTCGGTGGGGTCCTGACGCAACAGCGATTCGACGACGGGCCGCAGCGGGCCGCACTCCTCCGCGAAGGCCGGCGGCTCACCGCAGACCATCTGGACGAGCTCGGCGGCGTTCTCCTCCGGATAGGGGGCGTGGCCCTGCACCGCGCGGTAGAGCAGTGCGCCGAGTGCCCACAGGTCGGTGGAGGGGCCGATGGGCGGGGCGAGCTGCCAGTTGTCGTGGACCGGCCCGGCCTGCTCGGGCGCCCACCGCTCGGTGACCGCGCCGACCACGGCGATACGGGCCTGGCGGGCGCGCTCGGCGGCGAGGGGCGTCGCCGGGCCCCGGTAGGCGGGGGTGGTGCCCCTTTCGGCGACGACCTCGTCCCAGCCTCCGGCGGCCGCTCGGGCGGCCACAGGCTGCGGCAGCCGGTCCTTGTGCTCGGCGGGCCCGCTGCCGAGGCGCCGGGAGTCGGCGCGCAGGGCGTCCTCGCCGGAACCGCCGCGCCCTCCGGAACCACCCGCGGGCACCGGCCGGCCGGCGCCGGGCCCGTCGCCCCAGGTGCCGGCGAGGTGCACACGCCGGGGTGGCCTGGGAGCGCCAGGGTCCTCGTCGTCGTCCTCGTCGTCCTCGTCGTCATACGGGTAGGGGTCGTCGGCCGCCCGGCCCCAGGCGCCGGTCAGCTGCGGCCGTCCGGGGACGGCTGCCGTCGTGGCGCGTTCGCCCAGCCCCTCCCGCTCGTCCCGCACGTCGTGCTGGTCCAGCTCGTCCGAAACATCCCGCGCGTCCCGCTCGTCCGCGTCGGGACCGCCCTCGGGAACGTGGTCCTCACGATTCCGGTCCTCGTGGTTCCGGTCCTCGTCGGCGCGGGCCGCCGCGGCGCGGGCCCCGGCCCGGTACGCCGCGATGGCCCCGGCGCGGGCGGCACGCAACTGCGCCGCGCTTCCTGCCCCGGGCTGCGCCCCGGGCAGGGCAGGGGGTGCCGGGGACGCCGGAGGCGCGACCTCGATCTCGGCACGGGCGCCGGAGTCCGGCCCACCGTCGGTGGCCACCCGGGGGACGGGCAGGGACTCCGGAGCGGAGAGAGGGTCGGCCCCGGCGGGAGCGGCGTCCAACTCGTACGACACCGGGGGCTCGTACACGCCGGACTCCACGGCCCGGGGTGCGTACGGGCCCGAGGGACCGGGCTGGGCCGTGAGCGGCTCGTACGCACCGGGCTCGACCGCCGGCGGCTCGTAGGGGCCGGTGGGGCCCGATTCGACCGCCGGAGGACCGTAGGCGTCCTCCTCGTCGTCGGGCCGCGGCACCGGGACGTATCCGCACAGCGCCTCCTCGGCCGCGCCGGCCGCGAGTCCCGTGAGCACCACGCGGCCGTCGTCGCAGACCAGCACCGTGCGGACCGTGATGTTGCGGTGCGTCCAGCCGTGCGCGTGCAGCACCCGCAGCGCCGTGAGCACGTCGGAGCCGATCTCGGCGGCCCGGTAGGGGTTGAGGGGCCGCTCCGCGAGAAGTGCGGCAAGCGGCCGGGCGGCGACCAGCTCGCTCACTATCCAGAGTGATCCCGCCTCGGCGAACACGTCGAAGACCTGGTCCAGGCGCGGATGGTCGGGCACCTGCGCCGCCGCCTGCGCCGCCTCGATCGCCCGCCGGACCGCGGGGTCGGTGGGACGCCGCACCGTACGCCCGGTGGCGCGCCCGGCCGAGGGCAGTCCCTCGGCGTCGAGTACCTCGGCGTCCACCACCTCCGGCAGCGGGACCTGCCGGACCAGGACTTCCTGCCCGCTGTACGTGTCGAAGGCCCGGGTCTCCGCCAGTTCGTACGCATCGGACGGAGGCAGCGGAAGGCGATAGCGGTCGGCAAGCACCCGACCCGCGTAGTCGTCCACGACGCCTCCCCAGAGCGCGCTGTCCCCGGTCACCGAGGCCGCATCATTCCGTCAATTGCGTTCACTTGCTGTGCAATTGACCCACCGTTGCGGCTCCGTACGGTCTTCGGTCTCTCACAATACGTGGCAAGTCCCGGCCGCGCGGCCGGGTCACGGCAACCCGGCCGCCCGTTCGCCCGCCCGGACGGGTCAGTCGGTCGGCTCGAACGTGGCGTACGCCGTCTCACGCAGCGTCCTGCACTCCTCGTCGTCCCAGGCGTCCGCCTTGCAGCTGATCATGATCGAGTAACCGTGCGTGGCGTCGGCCTTGAAGCCCCGGTTGAGGACCCGGACCCGCATGCCGTTCTGGTTGCGGGTGAACTCCCAGTCGGCGACGGTCGGGTAGCCGTTGTACTCGACCTTCTTTATCCCGATGTGCTTGTAGCCGTTGCTGAAGCTCTTGGTCCCCGCGACCGCCGCCGCCCAGGCGGCTGCCGCGTCGTCCTTCGGGGAGGAGTTGTAGTCGATCTGGATGCGCGGGAAACCGCCGTCGACGTTGTAGATGGCGCCGGAGCTCTGTCCCGCTATTTTGTAGAACCGGAAGGTGTCGGGCATCGCCACGGAGAAGTGGAACTGCTTGTTCGTGACCGTCTTGTACCCGGTGGGCAGCGCGTCCGGGTCGGGGGTCGGATCGTCGCTCTTCGTGGGCGGCGAAGCGTCACCGGACGCCTCACCCTTGCCCTCTCCCTGGCTGTCCTTGCCGTCGCCCCGCGTACCGCTGTCCTCGTCCTTGCCGGCGCCTCCGCCGGTGGCCGCGTCGCCACCGCCCGTCGCACCGGAAGACGCGGCGGTGTCGCCCTTGGAGCCGCCTTCGTTGCCCGCGCCGTCGTCACCGAGCGTGATCGCGAGGACCGTACCGAGGACGGCGAGCACGACGACACCGGCGATGACCGCCAGAGTGCGGCGCGGCACGACATCCGTGATCGACGCACGGGTCCCGGCCGGGCGGCCGGGCGGCCTGCCGGGGCCGGACACCGATGCCGTGGCGGCCGGGGTGCCCGGGGCGTGCGAGGGCTCCGGGGGAACAGCAGCCGCCGCCGGAGACTTCGCGTTGCGTACGGACTTCAGCGCGCCGCGCAGACGGTCCCGGGTGCCCTCGGCGATCGCGGACACGCCGGCCGAGGCGGTCGCCGAGGAGGAGCCGGGAGCCCCGCCCGCGGGGGCGGACCCGCCGGTGGCGGGGCTCCCGGAGCCTGCGGCGTCCCCTGATCCGCCTCCCGCACCTGCCGGGCCGGACACGGCGGCTGCGGCCGCCGCGCCCGCGGCGGCCTTCCTGCCACCGCCCCTTGGGTCGTTCCTGCCGCTTCTGCCGCCCCTGTCACTCTTGTTGCTCTTGTTGCTCTGGGGGTCGCCGATCGTGGGCAGCGCCATGACCTGGGTGGAGTCGGCCGGCGGCACGGCAGGCTTCTCCGGAGCGTTGATCACCGCGTTGAGCAGGACACGCGCCCCGGCGTCGTCCAGCCTCTGGTCGGGATCCCTCGCCAGCAGGCCGTAGATGACCTCCTCCAGAGGGCCCGCGTTCACCGGCTGCTCGACCGGCTCCGTCATCACCGCTGTCAGCGTGGCGATGGCGGAGCCCTTGTCGTACGGCGGCCGGCCCTCGACGCTCGCGTACAGCAGCCCGCCGAGCGACCACAGGTCGGCGGGCGGTCCCGGCTTGTGACCGCGTGCACGCTCGGGCGAGATGTAGGAGGGGGCGCCGACGAGCATGCCCGTGGAGGTGACGGAGGGGTCGCCCTCGACCTGGGCGATCCCGAAGTCGGTGAGAACGACCCGGCCGTCCTCGGAGATCAGTACGTTGGACGGCTTCACGTCGCGGTGCAGGATGCCCTCGCGGTGCGCCGAGCGCAGGACGTCGAGGATGGCGAGGCCGACCTCTGCCGCACGCCTCGGCGTCAGCGTCCCGTCCTCACGGATCACCTCGGCGAGGGACTTGCCCTCGATGAGTTCCATGACGATCCACGGCCGGTCGTCCTCGTCGACCACGTCGTAGACCGTCACCGCGCTGGTGTTGCGGATCCTGGCGATCGCCTTCGCCTCACGCAGGGTGCGCGTGATGAGGCGTCGCTTCTCGTCGTCGTCAATGGCCGACGGGAAGCGCAGTTCCTTGACCGCGACCGTGCGCCCCAGCGTCTCGTCGACAGCACGCCAGACCGTGCCCATGCCGCCCCGGCCGAGCACCTCCCCGAGACGGTACCGCCCCGCGAGGAGACGTCCGTCCTTGTCCCCTTGGGGCTCCCGCGACTGCTCCGCCTCCGACATGCGTCCCCTCTGCGATCAACCCGCCCTGGCAGAGCGTTCATTGTCCCTCACCCCGGGACCGGTCGTGGTGCCGGGTCCGGGGTCGGCCGTGATGAGGCCGGAGCAAGGAACCCCTGCCACGCCGGTATTCAGGGCGCTGCCCGCCGCCCCGCCGGTGCTGACTCCACTCGCCCTGGGAAGCGCGAGGGTGCCAAGCGAACCACACCTGACGACCGCATCGCCCTACCTCCCCCGGTTCGTCGTCCCGGGCCGCGCCCCGTGGCCGCCCTTCCGGCACTCCGCGACGCCCCCTGCGGGTGCGCAGACACGGGACTCCACGCGCCCGGCACGGGGACGGGCGTAAGGCGGAGGACCCGTCAGGCACGTCCCGGAGCGGGCCTGGCGAGGGCGACGTTCCGCCCGCCGGCCCGGGCCCGCTCCCGGGCGTCGACGAGCCGTTCAGAGGGGCCCGATGTCGGGTGCCCCCAGCCGTGCCGCGTCCGCCGTCAGGTCGTCCGGCTGCCGCTGGGACTCCCGCTCCGCCTCCACACGCTTGCGGTAGTGCTCCACCTCGCGTTCGACCTGCCCCGTGTCCCAGCCGAGCACCGGCGCCATCAGGTCCGCGCATTCACGGGCACAGCGGGTGCCCCGGTCGAAGGTCTCGATGGAGATGCGGGTACGCCGCGTCAGGACGTCGTCGAGGTGCCGGGCGCCCTCGTGCGAGGCGGCGTAGACGACTTCGGCCCGCAGGTAGTCCTCGGCGCCCGCCAGCGGCTGGCCCAGCGAGGAGTCGGCCTCGACGAGCTCCAGCAGTTCCTCGGCCATGGAGCCGTACCGGTTCAGCAGGTGTTCCACGCGGACGACGTGAAGACCGGTGCGGGCGGCGATCCTCGCGCGGGCGTTCCAGAGGGCGCGGTAGCCCTCGGCGCCCAGCAGCGGGACGTCCTCCGTGACGCAGTCCGCCACCCTCTTGTCCAGGCCGTGCACGGCCTCGTCGACGGCGTCCTTCGCCATCACCCGGTACGTCGTGTACTTGCCGCCCGCCACGACGACGAGTCCGGGGGCGGGGTGGGCGACGGTGTGCTCGCGCGAGAGCTTGCTGGTGGCGTCGGACTCGCCCGCCAGCAGGGGGCGCAGTCCGGCGTAGACACCCTCGACGTCGTCCCTGCCCAGCGGGGTGTTCAGCACCGAGTTCACCCGTTCGAGCAGGTAGTCGATGTCGGCGCTCGACGCGGCCGGGTGGGCCTTGTCGAGATCCCAGTCGGTGTCGGTCGTGCCGATGATCCAGTGCCGCCCCCACGGGATCACGAAGAGCACGGACTTCTCGGTGCGCAGGATGAGCCCGGTCGTCGAGTGGATGCGGTCCTTGGGGACGACGAGGTGGATGCCCTTCGACGCCCGGACGTGGAACTGTCCGCGCTCGCCGATCAGCGCCTGGGTGTCGTCCGTCCACACCCCGGTCGCGTTGACCACCTGCTTGGCCCTGACCTCGTACTCCTCGCCGCCCTCGACGTCCTGCACCCGGGCGCCGACAACCCGCTCCCCCTCCCGCAGGAAGCCGGTCACCCGCGCCCTGTTGGCCACGTGCGCGCCGTACCCCGCGGCCGTGCGCACCAGGGTCGCCACGTAGCGCGCGTCGTCCATCTGGGCGTCGTAGTACTGCAGGGCTCCGACCAGGGCGTCCTTCTTGAGTGCGGGGGCGACCCGCAGGGCGTGGCGCCGGGAGAGGTGCCGGTGCACGGGCAGCCCTCGGCCGTGGCCCGAGGACACCGACATCGCGTCGTACAACGCGACGCCCGAACCCGCGTACAGCCGCTCCCAGCCCTTGTGCTGCAACGGGTAGAGGAACGGGACGGGTTTCACCAGGTGCGGAGCCAGCCGCTCCAGCAGCAGCCCGCGCTCCTTCAGCGCCTCCCGTACGAGCGCGAAGTCCAGCATCTCCAGATAGCGCAGCCCTCCGTGGATCAGCTTGCTCGACCTGCTGGACGTGCCGGACGCCCAGTCGCGAGCCTCGACCAGCCCGGTCGAGAGTCCTCTGGTGGCCGCGTCCAGCACGGTCCCGGCGCCGACCACGCCCGCTCCCACGACCAGCACGTCCAGTTCGCGCTCGGCCATCGCGGTCAGCGCTTCGGCGCGCTCCGCGGGTCCCAGTGTCGCTGTCCTCACTGCTGCCTCCCGGTAGTCCCGGTGCGTCGGGGGTCGTACGGCACGGGAGCAGGTACCGGCCCGGGGGCCGGGCGCCCGTGCCACCCCTCGATTCTGTCCGCGCTCCCCGACTTCAGCCACCGCCTGTGGACAACACCCGCCCCACACGCGTCACAGAATGCGACATATAGGTCATATTTAAGCCTAGTCTGACATTGCGCTGTCCACAGCAGTTGCACTTTCTGTCCCTTGGCCTTAGGGAAAGGACGGCCCACATGCCCGCAGACCTCGCCGTCATCGGACTCGGTCACCTCGGCCTGCCTCTCGCCCAAGCAGCCGTCGGCGTGGGAATCCACACCGTCGGCTACGACACCGACCCACGCCCCTTCGCCGAACTCTCCGCGGGCCGTACGCCGGTCGAGGGATCCCTGAGCGCCTCCGACATCCGCCGGATGGTCTCGGGCGGCTTCCGGCCCACCGCCGACCCGGCCGAACTGGGCCGCGTACGCACCGCCGCCATCTGCGCCCCCACCCCTCTCGGGCCGGATCGCACCCTCGACCTCGGCGCCGTGACCGACGCGGCCCGGGCACTCGCCGCCCGGCTGCGGCCGCACACCACGGTCCTGGTGGAGTCGGCCGTACCGCCGGGCACCACCGAGAACGTCGTACGCCCCCTGCTGGAGGAGGGTTCCGGGCTGCGCGCCGGACGCGACTTCCATCTGGCACACTCCCCCGGCCGGCTCGACCCGGGCAACCGCACCCATGTGTACGGCAACACCCCGAAGGTCATCGGCGGCCTCACGCCCGCGTGCACCGAATCGGCCGCCGCCTTCTACGGGCGGCTCACCGACAAGGTCGTCCGGGCCCGCGGGCCGCGCGAGGCGGAGATGACGAAGGTCCTCGAAACCAACTTCCGGCACGTCAACATCGCCCTGGTCAACGAGATGGCGGTGCTCTGCCACGACCTCGGCGTCGATCTCTGGGACGTCATCAGGTGCGCCGAGACCAAACCGTTCGGCTTCGAACCGTTCCGCCCCGGCCCCGGTGTCGGCGGCCACGGTGCCCCGGTGGACCCCGGCTACTTCCCCTACAACAGCCGTACGCCCGGGCACCCGTTGCGCATGGTCTCTCTGGCCAAGGAGATCAACGACCGGATGCCGAGCTATGTGATCCAGCGCTGCGCGACCCTCCTGAACGAGCACGGCAAGTCGGTCCGGGGGGCCAGGGTCCTGCTGCTCGGCGTCACCTACAAGCCGGACCTCGCGGACCAGGAGGCCTCTCCCGCCCGCGAGATCGCGACCCGGCTGATGGACATGGGTGCCCAGATCGGCTACCACGACCCCCACGTCCTGGACTGGCGGGTACGCGACCTGCCCGTACCGCGTGCCGACTCGCTCTACGAGGCCGCCGCCGGAGCCGATCTGACGGTGCTGCTCCAGCACCACCGCACGTACGACCTCCAGGGCCTCGCGGTGAAGGCCCAACTGCTCCTGGACACCCGCGGAGCCACCCCGGCGGGTGCCGCCCACCGGCTCTGACGCACCCCGGGTCGGGCCCGCCGGAATTCCCGGTGGGCCGTGTCGGCGCGGGCTGCTAGCCTGCGGCGTCACTTCTCGCACGCGCGTGCGCACCGTCCCAGGGGGAACACCCAGATGAGCCAGCCCGTACAGCCACCGAACCCGCCGCAGCAGCCCTACGGCGGCGGCCAGCCGGCCGACGGCAACCCGTACGCGGGCCAGCAGCCCACGCCCGGCAACCCCTACGCCGACCAGCAGCCCGGCACCCCGACGGGCAACCCGTTCGCGGGTCAGCAGCCCGGGCAGTTCGGCGGCGGCGCACCGTTCGCGCCCCCGCAGTCCCGAGGCGGCTCCGGCATCGGCCTCGGCGTGCTGGCCGCGCTCGGCACGGCGATCGTCGCGGCGATCCTGTACGGCGTCCTCGCGGGGTCCATCGAGCGTGAGGTCGGGTACGCGGCCGTCGGCGTCGGCTTCCTGATCGGTTTCGCAGCAAGCAAGGTCGGCGGCGCGAACCCCGCCGTCCTCGGCGCCAGCGTCGTGTTCTCCCTGGTCGCCGTCTTCTTCGGCCAGCTCATCGGCATGGCCATGCTGGTCGCGGAGGCAAACGGAGTCGGCTTCTCCGAGGTGTTCTTCGACCACTTCGGCGACCTCGTCGATGCCTGGAAGGAACTGTCCGACTTCATGACGTACCTCTTCCTCCTCCTCGGTCCGGTCGCGGCGTTCGGTGGTGCCAGGAAGGCCGGCTGACACCTCGCACACGCAGGACGGCCCGGACCATTCCCCTGGTCCGGGCCGTCCTGCGTACGACGTCCCGCGTACGACGCGGAAGATCAGCGGCGGTGCTGCGAGTCCGCCACCGTCACCTCGACGCGCTGGAACTCCTTGAGGTCGCTGTAGCCCGTGGTGGCCATCGCCCGGCGCAGCGCGCCGAAGATGTTCATGGAGCCGTCGGGGCTGTGCGAGGGACCCGTCAGGACCTCCTCGGTCGTGCCGACGGATCCCAGGTCGACCAGCTTGCCGCGCGGCACGTCCTCGTGGACGGCCTCCATGCCCCAGTGCCGGCCGCGGCCGGGCGCGTCCGTGGCACGGGCCAGCGGAGAGCCCATCATCACGGCGTCCGCGCCGCAGGCGACGGCCTTCGGGATGTCGCCGGACCAGCCGACGCCGCCGTCCGCGATGACGTGCACGTACCGGCCGCCGGACTCGTCCATGTAGTCGCGGCGGGCCCCGGCCACGTCGGCGACCGCGGTCGCCATGGGGACCTGGATACCGAAGACGTTGCGCGTGGTGTGCGCGGCGCCCCCGCCGAAGCCGACGAGGACACCGGCCGCGCCGGTGCGCATCAGGTGCAGGGCCGCGGTGTACGTGGCACAGCCGCCGACGATGACCGGGACGTCCAGCTCGTAGATGAACTGCTTCAGGTTGAGCGGTTCGGCCGCGCTGGAGACGTGCTCGGCGGAGACCGTCGTACCGCGGATGACGAAGATGTCCACGCCCGCGTCGACGACGGCCTTGGAGAACTGCGCGGTGCGCTGCGGCGACAGTGCGGCGGCGGTGACGACGCCGGAGTCGCGCACCTCCTTGATGCGCTGCCCGATCAGCTCCTCCTGGATGGGAGCGGAGTAGATCTCCTGGAGCCGCGGAGTGGCGGCCTCGACCGGCATCTCGGCGATCTCGTCGAGGAGCGCCTGCGGGTCGGCGTGCCGGGTCCAGAGCCCCTCGAGGTTGAGGACACCGAGGCCGCCGAGCTCGCCGATGCGGATGGCGGTCTGCGGGGAGACCACCGAGTCCATGGGCGCGGCCAGGAACGGCAGCTCGAAACGGTAGGCGTCGATCTGCCAGGCGATCGAGACCTCCTTCGGGTCGCGGGTGCGTCGGCTCGGCACGACGGCGATGTCGTCGAACGCGTATGCCCTGCGGCCGCGCTTGCCGCGCCCGATCTCGATCTCAGTCACGATGGTGTGGCCTTTCCTCTACGTCTGCGCTGACCAGTATCCCCGACGCACACGTGAGGGGCGGTCCCGGGAACACCGGTCCGCCCCTCACCTGCGCTGATGCCTTACTTCCTGCTGTAGTTCGGTGCTTCGACCGTCATCTGGATGTCGTGCGGGTGACTCTCCTTGAGACCCGCCGAGGTGATCCGGACGAAGCGGCCCTTGCTCTCCATCTCGTCGACGGTCGCGGCGCCGACGTAGCCCATGGTCTGGCGGAGGCCGCCGACCAGCTGGTGGAGGACGTTGGCCAGCGGGCCGCGGTAGGGCACCTGCCCCTCGATGCCCTCCGGTACGAGCTTGTCGTCCGAGGCCACCTCGGCCTGGAAGTAGCGGTCCTTGGAGTACGACCGCCCCTGTCCTCGGGACTGCATGGCACCCAGCGAACCCATGCCTCGGTACGACTTGAACTGCTTGCCGTTGATGAACATCAGCTCACCCGGGGACTCCTCACAGCCCGCCAGGAGGCTGCCCAGCATCACGCTGTCCGCACCGGCGGACAGGGCCTTGCCGATGTCGCCGGAGTACTGGAGGCCGCCGTCGCCGATCACGGGGACACCCGCGGCGCGGGCGGCGAGCGCCGCCTCGTAGATCGCTGTGACCTGGGGAACCCCGATGCCGGCGACCACTCGGGTGGTACAGATCGAGCCGGGTCCGACGCCGACCTTCACGCCGTCGACACCGGCGTCGATCAGCGCCTGGGCGCCGTCGCGGGTGGCGACGTTGCCGCCGATGACGTCGATGGCGACGCTCGACTTGATCTTCGCCATCCAGTCGAGGGCGTTGCTGTTGTGTCCGTGGGAGGTGTCGACGATCAGGAAGTCGACCCCCGCGGACGCGAGCGCCTGGGCACGGTCCAGCGCCTCGGGGCTGGCACCGACGGCCGCGCCGACCAGCAGGCGGCCTTCGGCGTCCTTGGCTGCGTTCGGGTACTGCTCGGCCTTCTTGAAGTCCTTGACCGTGATCAGGCCCTTGAGGACTCCCGCGTCGTCGACCAGCGGCAGCTTCTCGATCTTGTGGCGGCGCAGCAGCTCCATGGCCTCGACGCCGGAGATGCCGACCCGCCCGGTGACGAGCGGCATCGGCGTCATGACCTCGCGCACCTGGCGCGTCCGGTCCGACTCGAAGGCCATGTCACGGTTGGTCACGATGCCGAGGAGCTTCCCCGCGGGGTCGGTGACCGGCACTCCGCTGATGCGGAACTTCGCGCAGAGCGCGTCCGCCTCGCCGAGAGTGGCGTCGGGGTGCACGGTGATCGGGTCGGTGACCATCCCCGACTCGGACCGCTTGACCAGGTCGACCTGGTTCACCTGGTCCTCGATCGAGAGGTTGCGGTGCAGCACGCCGACGCCGCCCTGACGGGCCATGGCGATGGCCATCCGGGCTTCGGTCACCTTGTCCATCGCTGCCGACAACAGGGGGATGTTCACCCGTACGTTGCGTGAGATGAGGGACGAGGTGTCGACCGCGTTGGGCAGTACCTCCGACGCGCCCGGCAGCAGCAGCACGTCGTCGTATGTCAGCCCGAGCGTTGCGAATTTCTCAGGCACTCCGTCGACGTATGCAGTCATGACACCTTCCCCAAATGGTCTTGATCGGTGCGGATGTCCATGCTAACGGGCTCACGGGGTGTCTCATTCCACGATCAAGATCACCTAGCGGTTCTGTGGCTTCCTCCGCACAGCGGGAGCCTCCGGAGCCGTTCGCTACTGGCCCGCGAGGGCCCTCAGTCTGCTCAGCGCACGGTGCTGGGCGACCCGTACCGCGCCGGGAGACATTCCGAGCATCTGCCCGGTCTCCTCGGCGGTCAGCCCGACCGCGACCCGCAGGACCAGCAGCTCGCGCTGGTTCTCCGGCAGATTGGCGAGGAGCTTCTTCGCCCAGGCCGCATCGCTGCTGAGCAGGGCCCGCTCCTCGGGGCCCAGCGAGTCGTCGGGCCGCTCCGGCATCTCGTCGGAGGGCACGGCCGTCGAACCGGGGTGCCGCATCGCGGCGCGCTGGAGGTCGGCGACCTTGTGGCCGGCGATGGCGAAGACGAAGGCTTCGAAGGGCCGGCCGGTGTCCTTGTACCTGGGCAGTGCCATCAGCACCGCGACGCAGACCTCCTGCGCGAGGTCCTCCACGAAGTGACGGGCATCACCGGGGAGCCTGCTCAGCCGGGATCTGCAGTAGCGCAGGGCGAGGGGGTGGACGTGGGCCAGCAGGTCGTGCGTGGCCTGCGCGTCACCGTCGACGGCACGGTGCACCAGAGCACCGATCACCGTCGTCCCGTCCTCGCGCATCGGACCATGGTGCCTTGACGGCGTCCGATCCGAGGCATCGCGTCCGGAGTTGTGCACCGAAGCGTTATCGGAGGGCGCACCGGCGCCGCCTGGTCCGTCGGTGCGGGCGGTGGGTTCGTCGGCCTGTGCGTCGTCGGTGCTGCGAGCACGTGCTCCAGTGTTCTGAGCGGGTGCGCCGGATGTCATGTCCTGCGCCCTCCCCTTCCGCTCGACCGAATGTCCCCGGAGGAACTCCACACCCCAAGGATGCGTCATCGGCCGGGAAGCGTCACATAGCGCTGGTGGGGAGGGCCCGGCCGCAGGTCCGCCGCACCGGTGCCCCGTCCGCCGGCGTGCGGACGGGATCGCACGGCTACCGGCCGCGCCACGGCATCAGCGGACCAGACCCCAGCGGAACCCGAGCGCGACGGCGTGCGCGCGGTCCGAGGCACCGAGCTTCTTGAACAACCGCCGGGCGTGCGTCTTCACCGTGTCCTCGGAGAGGAACAGCTCGCGCCCGATCTCCGCGTTGGACCGGCCGTGGCTCATGCCTTCGAGCACCTGGATCTCCCGCGCGGTGAGGGTCGGCGCCGCACCCATCTCGGCGGACCGCAGCCGGCGCGGGGCGAGCCGCCACGTCGGGTCGGCGAGCGCCTGGGTCACGGTCGCCCGCAGCTCGGCGCGCGAGGCGTCCTTGTGCAGATAGCCGCGGGCGCCGGCGGCGACCGCGAGCGCGACGCCGTCCAGGTCCTCGGCGACGGTCAGCATGATGATCCTGGCGCCGGGGTCGGCCGAGAGCAGCCGCCGGACCGTCTCCACACCCCCCAGGCCGGGCATCCGTACGTCCATCAGAATCAGATCCGAACGATCGGCCCCCCAGCGGCGGAGGACTTCCTCGCCGTTGGCCGCCGTCGTCACGCGCTCGACGCCGGGCACGGTCGCAACCGCGCGGCGAAGCGCTTCTCGGGCAAGCGGGGAGTCGTCGCAGACGAGGACAGATGTCATGTCCGCCCTCCGCAGCTGATGCGCGTCACCTTGAGCCTCCAGGCTGATACAAGTCGTCACCTGTGCGGTTGACCCCCTCGGACATCTGCCCGAGCTCGTTCTCCGTCAACCGCCTCCCCCTCAACAACGACGGTCACTCGAAAGAGTTACGGGCCACAGCGCCCGGTTCGGCACTCTAAGTGAGGGGTCGCACACGGAGAAGAGCGACACGAGGTCTTTCACCCCTCAACCGATCACCCGCGCGGCAACCTGCCCCATTTAGCGGGTTTTCTTCCCTTTTGCGGGCGTCTGAGGCTAGATTCGCAATCAGTCATATTTACATCTACTAACACCGTAGATGTACGGTCGGGACTCCGGCCATCGACGAACCACGGACGAGCGACGACGGTCGACGATGCCGTTTCCGAACCAGCAAGGTTTCGAGGGGACACGCAATGGCAGATTTCTCCCGCCTTCCCGGACCCAACGCGGACCTGTGGGACTGGCAGCTGCTGGCCGCCTGCCGCGGGGTCGACAGTTCGCTGTTCTTCCATCCCGAAGGAGAACGTGGAGCAGCCCGGAGTGCCCGTGAGACCTCTGCGAAGGAGGTCTGCATGCGCTGCCCGGTGCGCGCCGAGTGTGCGGCGCACGCGCTCGCGGTACGGGAGCCCTACGGCGTGTGGGGCGGCCTGACCGAGGACGAGCGCGAAGAGCTCATGGGCCGCGCGCGCAACCGCCTGATCTCCGCCCACTCAGGACCGGCGCCGGAGACGGACCGCACCTGACACACATGCGACCCGCCGAACGCAGAAACGTTTCTTCGGCCCTGGCGTGCCCGCTGCCGGGCCTGTCGAACCCGAATGCGGCGGGCTCAGCCGCCTCAGCGGGTCAGCGTGCGGCCGCCAGCAACAACTGGTCCAGGGTCGCCGCCACCGCGGGCACCCGGGCGAGGTCGGGAAGGGTGAGGGCGACGATCTCACGCTCCACGGCCGGCTCCACGGTCACGGTGCGGACCCCCTTGCGCCGTACGGACTCGAGGGCCAGCTCGGGCAGGACGGCGACTCCCAGCCCCGCGCCCACCAGTCCGATCACCGCCGGGTAGTCGTCCGTGGCGAAGTCGATTCGGGGGGTGAAGCCCGAGTCCTCGCAGACCTCCACCAACTGCCGCCTGCAGCGAGGGCAGCCGGCGATCCACGGCTCCTCGGCCAGTTCCCCGATACCCACCGAGCCCGCCCCCGCCAGCCGGTGCCCCTCGGGCACCAGGCCGGTCAGCCGGTCCTTGAGCAGCGGGCGTACGACCAGGTCGTCCCACTCACCCCCGGCCGTCCCGTAGCGGAACGCCAGCGCGATGTCGCAGTCGCCGTCGCGCAGCATCTCCACCGAGCGCGGCGGTTCCGACTCGACGAGCGAGACCCGGGTACCGGGGTGCGCGGCGCGCAGCGCGGCGAGGGCGCCGGGGACCAGGGTGGAGCTGCCGCTCGGGAACGACACGAGCCGGACCCGGCCGGCCCGCAGCCCGGCGATCGCGGCGACCTCCTCCTCCGCGGCCGTCAGGCCCGCGAGGATGCCGGACGCGTGGCGCACCAGCGCCTCACCCGCCTGGGTGAGGCGCATCTCGCGCCCCGTGCGGATCAGCAGCGGAGTCCCCGCGGAGCCCTCCAGCGCCTTCATCTGCTGGCTGACGGCGGGCTGGGTGCAGCCCAGCTCCCGCGCGGCGGCGGAGAACGAACCAGTGGTGGCCACGGCGCGCAGGACACGGAGATGACGGGCTTCGATCACGCTTCAACCATAAGCGGCTCTTGCAGTGCGGGTCGCATATTCAGGAGCGGCTTTGAGGTGAGGGCGGCTAATCTGTCCGGCCATGAAGGTGCTCACCGTGAATCTCGGCCGTCCCACACCCTCCGCTCACTCCGACGCGGCCGAGGGCCTCACCGGGATCGGCAAACAGCCTGCCGCGGGTTCCGTGCGGGTGGCCGATCCCGGCCCCAAGGGCAGCGGCGGCAGCGGCCTGGCCGGTGACGCGGTGTGCGATCTGCGGCATCACGGCGGGACGGACCAGGCCGTGTACGCGTACGCCCGCGAGGAGCTCGACGCCTGGGAGAAGGAGCTCGGCCGCCCCCTGCCCAACGGTGCGTTCGGTGAGAACCTCACGACCCTGGGCCTCACCGTGAGCCGGGCACGGATCGGGGAGCGCTGGCGGATCGGCGACGAGCTGGTCCTGGAGGTGACCTCGGGCCGCATTCCGTGCCGCACGTTCGCGGGCCACCTGGGCGAGCGCGGCTGGGTGAAGCGGTTCACACATGAGGGGGCGACGGGCGCGTATCTCCGGGTGATCGAACCGGGGACGATCCGTTCCGGTGACCCGGTCGAGGTGGTGCACGTGCCCGGCCACGACATCACCGCGGCCCTGGAGTTCCGGGCGACGACCACGGAGCGGGAACTGCTGCCGAGCCTGCTCGTCGCCGGCGACGCGCTGCACACCCAGACGCTGCGCGCGGCGCGGGCGTACGAGGCGGGGAGGAACCCCGTCTCCTAGGGTCCTCGCGGTCCAGCACCCCGGCTGACCAGGGTGGAGGAAGGGAGGCAGGTCCGGCGGCCGCACGCGCGGGCGCTAACGTGCCGCCTATGACGACTGCACTGATTACGGGCGCGACGGCGGGGATCGGCGCCGCCTTCGCACGGCGGCTCGCGAGTGACGGGCACAATCTGGTGCTGGTGGCCCGCGACACGGAGCGGCTGCGGGCCCAGGCCACGGAGCTGCACGACGGACACGGCATCGAGGCCGAGGTGCTGACGGCCGACCTGTCGACGGACGCCGGGATCGAGGCGGTCGCCGCGCGGCTGACGGACCGCGTGAGCCCGGTCGATCTGCTGGTCAACAACGCCGGCTTCGGCAACAAGGGGCGCTACCTGGACGTACCGGTGGCCGATGAACTGACGATGCTGAAGGTCCACTGCGAGGCGGTCCTGCGGCTGACCTCGGCAGCCGCCGGCTCGATGCGGGAGCGCGGTCGCGGCGGGGTGGTCAACGTGGCGTCCGTCGCCGCCTTCCTGCCCCGGGGGACGTACGGGGCGTCGAAGGCATGGGTCGTCCAGTTCACCCAGGGCGCGGCGAAGGACCTCGCGGGTACGGGGGTGCGGCTGATGGCGCTGTGCCCGGGCTTCGTGCGGACCGAGTTCCACGAGCGGGCCGGAATGGGGACGGGCAACATCCCCGACTGGATGTGGCTCGACGCGGACAAGCTGGTGGCCGCGGCTCTGGAGGACCTGGCCCGGGGCAGGTCCGTGTCGATCCCGGACCCGCGCTACAAGGCACTGATGGGCCTGGTGAAGCTGACACCCCGCAGCCTCCTGGGCGGAGTCACCTCACGCGCGGGCCGGACGTACGGCCCGAAGTGAGCGCGTCCGGGTCTCCGGAACGCACCGAGGCCCGGTGCCCCCGCGACGGGGGTACCGGGCCTCGGCGGCGTACGGAGCGTACTAGTGCGAGTGGCCGTGGCCGCCGTGACCGGCGTCGGCCTCTTCCTCGGCCGGCTTCTCGACGACCAGGGTCTCGGTCGTGAGCAGCAGCGACGCGATGGACGCGGCGTTCTCCAGGGCGGAGCGGGTGACCTTGACCGGGTCGATGACGCCGGCCTTCACCAGGTCGCCGTACTCACCGGTCGCGGCGTTGAAGCCCTGACCCTTGTCGAGCTCGGAGACCTTCGAGGTGATGACGTAGCCCTCGAGGCCCGCGTTCTCCGCGATCCAGCGGAGCGGCTCGACGGCGGCGCGGCGCACGACCGCGACACCCGTGGCCTCGTCGCCGGTCTTGCCGAGGTTGCCCTCGAGGACCTTGACGGCGTGGACCAGAGCGGAGCCACCACCGGAGACGATGCCCTCCTCGACCGCGGCGCGGGTCGCGGAGATGGCGTCCTCCAGACGGTGCTTCTTCTCCTTGAGCTCCACCTCGGTGGCGGCACCGACACGGATCACGCACACGCCGCCGGCCAGCTTCGCGAGGCGCTCCTGGAGCTTCTCACGGTCCCAGTCGGAGTCCGTGGACTCGATCTCGGCCTTGATCTGGTTGACGCGTCCCTTGACGTCGGCGGAGTCGCCGCCGCCGTCGACGATGGTCGTGTCGTCCTTCGAGACGGTGACGCGGCGGGCGGTGCCCAGCACGTCCAGACCGGCCTGGTCGAGCTTGAGGCCGACCTCCTCGGCGATGACGGTCGCACCGGTGAGGGTGGCGATGTCGCCGAGCATGGCCTTGCGGCGGTCACCGAAGCCGGGGGCCTTCACCGCGACGGCGTTGAAGGTGCCACGGATCTTGTTGACGACGAGGGTGGAGAGCGCCTCGCCCTCGACGTCCTCGGCGATGATCAGCAGCGGCTTGGAGGCACCCGCCTGGATGACCTTCTCCAGGAGCGGGAGCAGCTCCTGGATGGAGCCGATCTTGCCCTGGTGGATCAGGATGTACGGGTCGTCGAGGACGGCCTCCATACGCTCCTGGTCGGTCACCATGTACGGCGACAGGTAACCCTTGTCGAAGGCCATGCCCTCGGTGAACTCGAGGTCCAGACCGAAGGTGTTGGACTCCTCGACGGTGATGACACCGTCCTTGCCGACCTTGTCCATCGCGTCCGCGATGAGCTCGCCGACCTGCGGGTCCTGCGCGGAGAGCGCGGCCACGGCGGCGATGTCGGCCTTGTCGTCGATCGGGCGGGCGGTCGCGAGGAGGTCCTCGGACACGGCCTTGACGGCGGCGTCGATGCCCTTCTTCAGGGCGGCCGGGGACGCGCCCGCGGCGACGTTGCGCAGACCTTCGCGGACGAGGGCCTGGGCGAGCACGGTGGCGGTGGTGGTGCCGTCACCCGCTACGTCGTTGGTCTTGGTCGCCACCTCCTTCACCAGCTGGGCACCGAGGTTCTCGTACGGGTCGTCGAGCTCGACCTCGCGCGCGATGGTGACACCGTCGTTGGTGATGGTGGGAGCGCCGAACTTCTTGTCGATGACGACGTTGCGGCCCTTCGGGCCGATCGTCACCTTCACCGTGTCGGCAAGCTTGTTGACGCCGCGCTCAAGGGCGCGACGGGCGTCCTCGTCGAACTTCAGAATCTTCGCCATGGGCTGTTTTCTTCCCTCTCAAAACGAACTGCGCCCCTCGCCACCCGGCTAGTTTTTCGCAGGGGGCCAGGGGCGCAGAACAGAAGCAAACGTTAGGTGAACTACTTCTCGACGATCGCGAGCACGTCGCGGGCCGAGAGGACGAGGTACTCCTCGCCGTTGTACTTCACCTCGGTGCCGCCGTACTTGCTGTACAGAACGACGTCGCCGGTCTTGACGTCGAGCGGAAGGCGCTCGCCGTTCTCGAAGCGGCCCGGGCCCACGGCCAGGACGACGCCCTCCTGGGGCTTCTCCTTGGCGGTGTCCGGAATGACCAGGCCGGAAGCCGTGGTCTGCTCGGCGTCGAGCGGCTGGACCACAATGCGGTCCTCGAGCGGCTTGATCGCAACCTTGGAGCTGGTGGTCGACACGATCCGGTCTCCCCCTTCGGAGATCTCACGGGGTTTAACAGTCTGTGGGGTGGCGACCAGACCGATCCGTCGTCGCGGGTGCCGGACCTGCCCTGTCGCACGGTTGTGCTGGCACTCTCCATCGGTGAGTGCCAGCACAGAGACTATGACCGGGATTAGCACTCGGTCAAGCGGAGTGCCAATTCACCACCCTCGCGTGGCGTCGCGTGGACCGCGCACGCCCGGACAACGCGGGAGACCGGCGCGGTGTTCCGGTGGCGGAGGAACCGCACGGGACCCCGCCTTCCGCCCCGCCCCGTCAGACGTAGTCCTCCAGCCTGGCCACGGCGTACCCCTTGTCCGTGACCGTCTTCATGACGCGGCGGATCATGTCGGCCATCGATCCCTCCCAGTCCTCGTCGCCCCGGAAGTGGGTGAGGATGATGTCGCCCGGGTGCAGGTCCCGGTCCCACTCGCGCCACTCCATGTGGTCGGGGAACGCCTCGGCGGCCCACAGGGGCACGGCCTTGATGCCGCAGGACTCGGCGACGCGGAGGGTGTCTGCGTTGTAGTTGCCGTACGGCGGCCGGAAGAGGGTCGGCCGCTTCCCGAAGTACTTCTCGAGCTTGTCCTGCTCGCCGCAGATCTCCCGCCGCTGGTCCGCCTTCGAGAGTCCCGGGAGGTAACGGTGGTTGAGCGTGTGGTTGTTGAGCGTCACGCCCCTGGCCTGCATGTCCTTGAAGTAGCCGTAGTCGTCGCTCACCACGTAGTCGCTGAGGAAGGCGCTGTACGGGATCTTCAGCTCCGTCATCATCCGCAGCAGTTCGGGGTCCTTCTTTGCCCCGTCGTCCATCGTCAGGAAGACGACCCGTTCCTTGGTGGGCACGGTGGTGAAGACCGGCGGCAGCGTCTCCCCGCCCTCCACCTCGAACCCGGCACGGGTGGTGATGCGCGGCTTCACCACGGGCGGTGCGGGGGCGACGAGCGGGAGTTTCGCCAGACCCCACTTCTTCGCCACCGCGACGCGGGCGGCCTGTTCACGCTTCAGCCGCGCGGCCTGCGCCGCGGCCGCGGCGGGCGCTTGTGGAGCGGCCGCCCCCGGCTGCCCCTCGACCGGCTTCCGCCGGCCTCCCGCCCCCTCGTCCGTACCGTCGGCGCATCCGGAGGCGACGGCGCCCAGCAACAGTGCGGCCAGGACCGCACACGCCGTTCTGCGACACTTCATGACGGATTTTTCTTTTTGTCGTACTAGCTGCATGGCGCCGCATCCTGCCACCGGGCCACCGGCCTCCCCCGGCGACACATCCGGCGGACCCGCCGCATCCCCCGGCTGGCTCACAATGGATCCGTGAACGCCCTTCCCCCCGCCGGCCAGGCCGGCCCCGCCGACCCGCTCGCCGCCTTCGCCGCCCTGCGCACCCCCGAGGGCACCGCGCTCCTGGACGAACTGCGCGACCACGACCCCGCACGGGAACTGGCGACCGCGACCCGGCTGCGCCGCACGCACCCCGCGGCCCTCGTGTCGGCGGCGCTGGGCCAGGCGCGGCTGCGGCAGCGCGCCGTGGCGAAGTTCGGGGCCGCGGACGCGTACCGCATGTTCTTCACACCCGACGGAGTGGAGCAGGCGACCCGCACCTCGGTCGCCACCTACCGCGCCGGGCGGTTCGCGGCGCTCGGAGTGGGGAGCGTGGCGGACCTGTGCTGCGGGATCGGCGGTGACGCGATCACCCTGGCCCGGGCGGGCGTCCCGGTCCTGGCGGTGGACCGCGATCCGCTCACCGCCCAGGTCGCCCGCGCCAACGCCGAGGCACTCGGCCTCCAGGACCTCGTCGAGGTGCGGTGCGCCGACGTCACCGAGATCGACACCTCCCCGTACGACGCCGTCTTCGTCGACCCGGCGCGGCGCGGCGGGCGGGGCAGGATCTTCGACCCCGAGGCCTACTCACCTCCGCTCTCCTGGGCGACCGGGGCGGCGCTGAAGGCTCCTCGCGCCGCGCTGAAGATCGCCCCCGGTGTCCCCCACGAGGCGATCGGTCCGCAGGCGGAGGCCGAGTGGATCTCGGACGGCGGAGACGTGAAGGAAGCGGTGCTGTGGTTCGGCGAGGGCTTCGCCCCCGGCACCTTCCGGGCCACGCTGCTCCCGTCCGGGACGACCCTCGCCTCGGACGGCCCGCTCCCCGCCCCACCGGTCGGCCCCGTCGGCCGGTACCTCCACGAGCCGGACGGCGCCGTGATCCGCGCCCACCTGGTCGCCGAGATCGTGGAGCGCTGCGAGGGCAGGCTGATCGACGAGACGATCGCGTACGTCACGAGCGACGCGCCGTACGAGTCCGAGGCCACGGCCTCCTACGAGATCACCGACCAGCTGCCCTTCAACATGAAGAAGCTGAAAGCTCTCCTGAGGGAGCGTCAGGTCGGTGTCCTGACCGTCAAGAAGCGTGGCTCGCCGGTCGAACCGGAGGAGTTGCGGCGGAAGATGAAGCTCCAGGGACCGCACGCGGCCACCGTGTTCATGACCCGGGTGGCCGGGGCCCCGACGATGCTCATCGGGCAGCCGGTGAAGGGGACTTGATCAGCCCTCCACCCCGGCCGGCCGGTCCGCCGGAACACCTACGAGCGCCCTGAGCACCCAGCGGCGGTGGGCGAACGCCTTGACGAGGCCGGTCAGTCCGGCCAGCCAGGCGAGGAACCCGAGCCCCATCAGCCAGACCACCAGGCCGTACGTCTCCTGGCCCGCCCTCGCGGCCCCCGGGACGGCCACGCAGCCGAAGAGACCCGCCGCGCAGAGTACGAACGACGTCAGGAGCCAGGCGATGCTCGCCCGCGGCCTGCGCAGGGGCAGGTCCCCCACCGGGTCGCGGTCCAGTCCGCCCCACTCCACGAGGAGTGCGTGCACCCGCAGGTCCCTGGCCACGCCGACGGCCAGGAGCACGGCCGATGGGACGAGGACGGCGGCGCCCGCGGCAAGGCAGACGACTCCCGGGACGACGCCGAGGGCGTCGTTCGCGTCCTCGAACATGAGCAGCGCCGATCCGACCAGCGACCAGCCGAGTGCGGCGATCCCCGCCCACATCAGCAGCACTCCGAGCCGCGCGGGCCCGATGAACATCCGCACCAGCTCGCCGAGCACCACCGCCCGGTCCCCCAGCAGTGCGTCGCGGTCGGGCCACGTGCGTATCTCCGCCGGCGGAGGGGGTGGGGGAAGGGGTGAACGGCTAGGCATGTCGCAGACATTACCGAGCGCGCACGCCACCCTCCGGCCGTGGGACGGTCCGGGGCATCAGGTCAGCGGGTACGAGGTCCGGCCGGACGCCTCATCGATCTCGTCGTGTGCCTTGGTGAGCAGTTTCATCGCCAGTTCGTTGAGCGCACGGGCGCCGGCGATCTCCTCGCCGACCCTGGGCTGCTCCGCGTCGGAGGGGTGGCGGCTGGCGTACCCGTGGGCCCGCACCTCGGTCCCGTCACTCAGCCGCACCATCGCGGCCGCGCGGGTCCGGTGGGTGTCCTCCTCGAACTCCAGCTCGATGTGCCATCCGACCGTGGTCTCCATCATGTCGGTCACCTCCCGGGACTCGTGCTTCCAGGGTGCGCCCGTTGCCCCGCCCGCGCACGGCGTGCGGGGCACGCCTCAGGCGTTCTGCAGGGCCTGCACGTCCAGCTTCCGCATGCCCATCATCGCCTTCATCACCCGGTCCGCCCGGGCCCGGTCGGGGCCGCCGAGCAGCTCGGGAAGGGCGCGCGGGACGATCTGCCACGACAGGCCGTACCTGTCCTTCAGCCACCCGCACATGCTTTCCTCACCCTCCTCGGTGAACTTCGCCCACAGCCTGTCGACCTCCTCCTGGTCCGCACAGTCCACGCTGAGCGAGACGGCCTCGCTGAAGTGGAAGTGCGGGCCGCCGTTGAGGCCGAGGTACTCCTGGCCCGCGAGCACGAAGTCCACCGTCAGGACCGAGCCCGTCTCCCCCGGGGACGCATCGGAATTGCGGGTGACGTCGACGATGCGGGAGTCCCCTCCGAAGACCGAGACGTAGAACTCCGCGGCCTCCTGGGCCTGGTCGTCGAACCACAGGCAGGGCTTGATCTTCTGCATGGTCTCTCTCCTCGCGCCGGGGAACGTCGTCGTTCCGCTGTGCAAGGTAGACCGGCCGCGCGCGGGGAACTCATCGGAACACGCGCCGCGCGACGCCCTTCAGCCGACCGCCGGACCGAGGGACTCGAAGCGCCACCGGTGCACCGGGCGGGTGATCA
The DNA here is from genome assembly GCF_040630715.1 of Streptomyces sp. NPDC005752. Taxonomy (NCBI): domain Bacteria; kingdom Bacillati; phylum Actinomycetota; class Actinomycetes; order Kitasatosporales; family Streptomycetaceae; genus Streptomyces; species Streptomyces sp. NPDC005752. The sequence continues at coordinate 79,100 of NZ_JBEXYB010000016.1, forward strand.
GCCCGGCGTCCGGCTCCGGGAGCTCCGGCAGCCCGGACAGCTCGTCGTGTTCCGCGTCCCACCAGGTCAGCACGAGGACCCGGTCCTGCGGGGCGCGCAGCAGCTCGCTGCGCAGCGGCTCCCGGGCCAGCTCGGCAGCCCGGGCGCGGGCCCACTCCAACAGCTCCGCGCCGCGGCCCTCGGCGGCACGTGCCTCCCACATCAGGGCGACGGTCATGAGTAGAGGTTGTCCTTGCTGATCTCGTGCACGTGGTCGTGGCCGTGGCTGTGGGCCCCCGGCACGTGGGTCTCCGTGACCGGCAGCGAGGAGTCCGCCGAGAGGCCCAGGTCCGACACCGGACGGTTGCGCGCCACCATCTCCGCGCCGAGCGCGGCGACCATCGCCCCGTTGTCCGTGCAGAGCCCCGGCCTCGGGACCCGCAGCCGGATCCCGGCCTTCTCGCACCGCTCCTGGGCGAGCGCCCTCAGCCGCGAGTTGGCCGCGACGCCGCCACCGATCATCAGGTGGTCGACGCCCTCGTCCTTGCAGGCCCGGACGGCCTTGCGGGTGAGGACGTCCACCACGGCCTCCTGGAAGGACGCCGCCACGTCGCGTACGGGGACGTCCTCGCCCGCCGCACGCTTCGCCTCGATCCAGCGTGCCACGGACGTCTTGAGCCCGGAGAAGGAGAAGTCGTACGCGGGATCGCGGGAGCCGCTCAGCCCACGCGGGAAGGCGATCGCCTTCGGGTCGCCCTCCCTGGCCAGCCGGTCGATGACCGGGCCGCCGGGGAACCCCAGGTCCAGCACCCGGGCGATCTTGTCGAAGGCCTCGCCCGCCGCGTCGTCGATGGTCGCGCCCAGCGGCCGTACGTCGTTCGTGATGTCCGGGGCCAGCAGCAGCGAGGAGTGCCCGCCGCTGACCAGCAGTGCCATCGTCGGCTCGGGCAGCGGACCGTGCTCCAGCTGGTCGACGCAGATGTGCGAGGCCAGGTGGTTCACCCCGTACAGCGGCTTGTTCAGCGCGTACGCGTAGGCCTTGGCGGCCGATACGCCGACGAGCAGTGCCCCGGCGAGCCCGGGGCCGGCCGTGACCGCGATGCCGTCGAGGTCCCGGGCGCTGATCCCGGCGTCCTTCAGGGCGCGCTCGATGGTGGGGACCATCGACTCCAGGTGGGCGCGGGAGGCGATCTCCGGGACGACACCGCCGAAGCGGGCGTGGGTGTCGACGCTGGACGCGACGGCGTCGGCCAGGAGCGTAGTCCCGCGCACGATGCCGACGCCGGTCTCGTCGCAGGAGGTCTCGATACCGAGTACGAGCGGTTCGTCAGCCATCAGTCTGTCTCTGTTCCTTGTACGGTCAGGCGCATGACGAGTGCGTCGATGTTGCCCGGCTGGTAGTAGCCGCGGCGGAAGCCGATCGGCTCGAAACCGAAGCGTTCGTAGAGCTTCTGCGCGCGGATGTTGTCGACACGGACCTCCAGGAGCACGGCGGTGCACTCGAAGGCGGTGGCGTGCCGCAGCAGGTCGGTGAGGAGTTCCGACCCGAGGCCGCCGCCCCACTGGCCGCGGCTGACCGCGATCGTCTGGACGTCGGCGAGGTCTCCGGCCGAGGCGAGGCCCGCGTAGCCGACGATCCGCCCGTCGGCGGGGTCCTCGGCGACGACGTAGCGGTGGGTGGCCCGGGGTCCGCGGGCCCTGGCCAGCTCGGACCAGAACATCCCGGCCGACCACGCGTCGTCCGGGAACAGCTCGTGTTCCAGTTCCAGGACGGGGGCGATGTCCCACCACCGCATCTCGCGGAGCACAGCGGTCGCGGTGGTCACTTGGGGGTGACCACCTTGTAGTTCTTCGGGACCTGGGCGTCGGGCCTGCGCAGGTACAGCGGCTGCGGCGGGAGCAGCCCGGCTCCGGCGGTCAGGCGTTCGGCCGCGAGGGCGGCGAGCGCGCCGGCGGAGACGTGCTCCGGACCGCGGGCGTCCGGGAAGGCCTCGGGATAGAGCAGGGCGCCCGCGCCGGCGACGGGCAGTCCGGCGAGCCGGTCCGCGACGTCGGCGGGCCGGTCGACGGAGGGGCCACTGTCCCGGGTGCGGAAGTCCTCGTACCGCGCCCAGTAGACCTCCTTGCGGCGCGCGTCGGTCGCGACGGCGAACGGGCCCTCGAGACCCTCCAGGCCCGCGGCGTACGCGAGCGCGTCGAGCGTGCACACCCCGTGCACCGGCACGGAGAGGGCGGAACCGAAGGTCGCGGCGGTGACGAGGCCGACGCGGAGCCCGGTGTACGGGCCGGGGCCGACCCCGACGGCCACGTCGGTCACGGCGTCGAGCTTCACACCCGCCTCGGCGAGGATCCGGTGGACGGCGGGCAGCAGCAGCTCCCCGTGCCTCCGGGCGTCGACCTGTCCGGTCTCGGCGACGACGGAGGCCCCGTCGTGAAGGGCGACGGTGACGGCGGGCGTGGCGGTATCCATGGCGAGCAGCAGCACACAAACAGCCTACGGCTCCGCAGACTCGGCCACGGCGGCCCGTTCGGCGTCCCGGGCTCCCCTGCAGCTGCTGGTACCGTCGCCGGGTATACGCGTGTACGACGTAAATGCTTGTACGACATGCGACAGAAGCATGTGAAAGGGGACCTCACGGTGGCACGGGGCAGCTCGGGAATCGTGGCCGGGCTCACTGCCGCGGCGGTGGCCGCGGTCTGTTTCCTCGCCTACCAGGCGTCGGCGAACGCACCGGACTCGGTCGCCGCGCCGTCGGCGCAGACCTCCGGGCCGACCGCCGCCCCCTCCGCGAAGCCGAAGCCCACGAAGGAACCGCTCGCGGTCCCCGGGGACTCCGACGCGGGCGCCCGCGTCGTGTACGCGCTGAAGGACCGCCGGGTGTGGATCGTGGACGACGCGGAGAAGGCGCTCCGGACCTTCAGGGTCATGCCGAGCACCGTGAGCCCCCTGCCGGGCGTGTACCGGGTGACCTCGCGCTCCGGCAGCATCAAGGGCTCGGACGGCGTCCTGATCGAGCACGTGGTGCGTTTCGCGAGCGTCGACGACGTGGTGGTGGGCTTCAGCGCCGCTCAGGACGACTCGATGGCCAGCCCCGATCCCACGGCCAAGACCGGCGGGGTGCGGATGAAGCGGGCCGACGGCGACGCGTTGTGGACCTTCGCCACGGTCGGCGCCAAGGTCGTCGTCGTCGCGTAGGGCTGTTCGCCCTGACCGGGGACGGCGCACCGGCCCCCGCCGACCCGACGGTCAGGCCGCGTCGCGCCCCTCGGCGGGCCCCACGTCGTCGACGTCGTCCCGGTCGGCCTCACGTTCGCCCGTGTGCTCACCGCGAGGCGGTGTCGACACCGCCGTCGCGGCCGCACAGGAGGCCAGCAGGTCCTTCATCGACACGGCGGAGGCCGACGGTGGCTCCGCCTGCGACTGCGGGTGCACTTCACGCTCGGGTACCGGCATGGATGCCTCCTCGGGCTTCGGCGAGAGACGTGGTTAGGTAGACCTAACCAATCTCTGCGTCCCATGTGACCACGGCGGGGCTCCCCGGCGCAACATTTTGCCGACGTCCTGTCGGAAAGTGCCGGAACGCAGTCGGAGAGCACCGGAGGACGATCGAGGAGCCGTCGGGGGCCGGGTGCGCGGAGGCCACCTCACCAGGCCGGCCCGAGCCCGCTGTCAGAGCGCGGCCAGCTCCGCGCCCAGTCCCGCCCAGCGGGCGCCGATCCCCACCAGGGTGACCGTGCGGCGCTCGTCGTCCGTGTCGCCGACCGCGCGGTCGATCACGACCCGCAGGCGGTCCGCCGACAGGTCCTCGACCTTGCCGTCGCCCCACTCCACGACGATCACCGACTCCGGCAACGACACGTCGAGGTCGAGGTCCTCCATCTCGTCGAGACCGCCGCCCAGGCGGTACGCGTCGACGTGGACCAGAGAGGGGCCCTCGCCCAGCGGCGGATGGACGCGGGCGATCACGAAGGTCGGCGACGTGACGGCACCGCGGACCCCGAGGCCCTCCCCCAGGCCCCGGGTCAGGGTCGTCTTGCCCGCGCCGAGCTCGCCGGTGAGCATCACCAGGTCGCCGGGGGCCAGCACACCGGCGATCCGGCGGCCGAGCTCCTTCATCTCTTCGGGGGACTCGACGGCGACGTCCAGGGTGACGGTGCCGGGTGCGTCGCCCGGTGCGACCGTGTCGGCCACCGGGCCGTTGTGCGCTGATTCCATGTCGACCAACGGTAGAGGATCAGCGCGTCCCGGCCGGAACGGCGCCGATCCGCACGAGCAGGTCGGCGAGCCGGTCGGTGACCGTCTCCGGGTGCTCCAGCATCACCAGATGACCGCCGTCCGGCACGATGACCAGCTCCGCGTCCGGCAGCTGGTCCGCGATGGCCTCGCTGTGCGAACTGGGCGTCACCAGGTCCTTGTCACCGGCGAGGATCAGCACCGGCAGCCCCAGGAAGGCGGGCAGGGCCCCGCTCTTGTCGTGCTCGGTGAAAGCGGGGTAGAACTCGGCGACCACGTCGATGGGGGTCGACTCGATGAGCCGCTCCGCGAACCGCGCGACCGCCGGGTCCACGTCCCGCGATCCGAACGAGTAGCGCTTGATCAGCCCCGCGAACAGGTCGGCGGTCGCCCGCCGCCCGCGCTCCACCAGCTCCGTCTGCGAACCGAGCGCCCTCAGCACCCCGGGCAGCACCCGGCGCACGGCGTTCACGCCCGCCACCGGCAGCCCGAAGTTCACCTCGCCGAGCTTGCCGCTGGACGTCCCGACGAACGCGACCGCGGCCACCCGGTCACGGACCAGCTCCGGATACCGGTCGGCGAGCGCCATCATCGTCATACCGCCCATGGAGTGTCCGACCAGCACCAGCGGGCCCTCGGGCGCGGCCGCGTCGAGGACCGCCTTGAGATCGCGGCCGAGCTGGTCGATGCCGACCGGGACGCCCTCTGCCTGCGCCCTGCCCCGCTGGGAGCGGCCGTGGCTGCGCTGGTCCCAGTGGACCGTGCGGACCAGGCCGCGCAGAGCCGCTCGCTGGAAGTGCCAGGAGTCCTGGCCGAGGCAGTAGCCATGGCTGAAGACGACGGTCAGGGGCGCGGGGTCCTTGCTGCCGAAGAGCCTGCGCCTGCGCGGTCCGGAGCCCGCGGGGCTTCCCGACCCGGAGCGCGCGCCCGCACGACCCGTACCGCCGTCCGGTTCGATCTCGTCGACCTCGTAGTACAGCTCGGTGCCGTCGTCCGCCACCGCGCGGCCGGGCTGTCCGCGGAGCGAGCCGTACGGGCCGGAGGCGTCCAGCGCGAGGCGGGCCTTCTTACGCATGCCCCGGCCCACGGTGAGCCGCTCGACGGCGACGCCCGCGGCCGCGCCCGCGGCGATGACGCCTATCGCCGCCCCGGCGACGCCCGCCCGGCGCCAGCCGGCCGCCGCGACGGCCGCCGTCGCCATCACGTCCTCCGCGCTGGTCTCGCTCACCGTGCTGTGCCCCTTCGTCGTCGTTGTCGTGGTCGCCCCGCCCGGAGCGTGCTCAGCCCCGGCCGGAGTCCTCGTGGAGATGGACGCGGGGAACGCGCGCACCGATGCGCGTGACGATCTCGTACCCGATCGTGTCCGCCGCCACCGCCCAGTCCTCCACACTCGGCTCGCCCCGGTCGCCCGGTCCGAAGAGCACCGCTTCCGCGCCGGCTTCCAGCACGTCGCCGTCGAGATCGACCACGAACTGGTCCATCGCGACCCGGCCCGCGATCCTGCGGACGGCGCCTCCGACGAGGACGGGGCCCCTGCCCGAGGCATGGCGCGGGATGCCGTCCGCGTAGCCGACCGGCACCAGGGCGAGCGTGGTCTCGGAGGACGTCGTGTAGTGGTGCCCGTAGCTGATCCCGTGGCCCGGGGGCACCTGCTTGACCAGCGCGACGGACGCGGCGAGCGTCATCACGGGCCGCAGCCCGAAGTCGGCCGGGGTGCCCAGCTCGGGGCTGGGCGAGATGCCGTACATCGCGATGCCCGTGCGCACGAGGTCGAAGTGGGACTCGGGCACCGTGAGCGTCGCCGGGGAGTTGGCGATGTGCCGGACCTCGGGCCGGACGCCCTCCTTCTCCGCGTACGCCACCATGTCGCGGAAGACGTCCAGCTGCGCGGCGATCGACGGGTGCCCGGGTTCGTCGGCGCAGGCGAAGTGGGACCACAGCCCGGTGACGCGCAGGATGCCGGCCTCCTCGGCGGCGCGGGCGGCCGTGACGAGCGCGGGCCAGTCCGCGGGCTGGCAGCCGTTACGCCCGAGACCCGTGTCGGCCTTGAGCTGGACCCGGGCCGGAACCCCCGCCTCCGTGGCGGCGGCGACGAGCTCGTCGAGCGCCCACATGCCGCTCACCGAGACGTCGATGTCCGCCTCGACCGCCTCGCGCCAGGGGCCGCCTGGCGTCCACAGCCAGCACATCACCCGGCCGCCGAGTCCGGCCTCGCGGAGCGCGAGCGCCTCCTGCGGAGTCGCGGTGCCCAGCCACTCCGCGCCGGCCTCCCGCGCCGCCCTGGCGCAGGGCACCGCTCCGTGCCCGTACGCGTCGGACTTCACCACGGCCATGAGCTGCGCCCCGGACGCCCGCGCGCGAAGGGCGCGCACGTTGGCACGCAGCGCGGCGAGGTCGATCTCGGCACGGGCTCTCAGGGTCGCTGTCTCGTTCATCGCGCCCAGTGTCTCAGAGCCGTACGTCTGTGCCCTCGATCTCTGTGCCCGGTGAGGCGGTCACCGGTGGTCGAGGGCGTGCTCCAGATGCTCGACGAGGACCGGGACATGGCTGGCCGGGACGTCCTTCACGGCGGTGAGGAGGGTGACGGGGCCGCCCTGCCGCAGCAGGGCGAGCAGCCCCTCGACGGCCTCGGTGTGCGCGGGGTCGCCGAGCTCGGTGCGGTAGCGCTCCACGAAGGTGTCGTACCGACGGTCGGAACGGTCCTCGTGGTACCAGGTGCGCAGTTCCTTCGAAGGTGTCGCGTCCTTGGCCCACAGGTCGACCGCCGCGTGCTCCTTGGAGATCCCGCGCGGCCAGAGCCGGTCGACGAGAACCCGGGTGCCGTCGTCGTCCTCCGGCGGGTCGTACACCCTGCGTACGCGTATGCCGCTGCCGCTGCCCACGACCGATCACCGTCCGTTCCGTCGTTCCGGCCTCCGCCTCCGCCTCCAGCGTGGATCAGGCCCGTACGTCCCGCCAGGCAGCCGGTACGGCGTCCGCGACGTCCTGCGCGGCGACCGGGGCCCCGTCCGAGGCCCGGCGTGCCGCGAGCCCGTGCAGATAGGCGCCCACCGAGGCGGCGTCGAGCGGTGCCAGACCCGCGGCCAGCAGCGAACCCGTCAGCCCGGACAGCACGTCCCCGCTCCCCGCCGTGGCCAGCCAGGACGTGCCGGTCGGGTTGACCCGCACGGGCGTGTCCCCGGGTCCCGCGACGAGGGTCGTGGAGCCCTTCAGCAGCACCGTGGCGCGGTAGCGCGCGGCGAGCTCCCGCACGGCGGCGAGCCGCCCGGCCTCGACCTCCGCGCGCTCCACCCCGAGCAGCGCGGCGGCCTCACCGGCGTGCGGGGTGAGGACGGTGGCGGCGGTCCGCGCGCGTACGTCGCCGGCGTCCATCAGCCGCAGCCCGTCCGCGTCGACCAGCACGGGGACGTCTGCGGCCAGTACATCGGCGACCGCCGACGCCGACGCCGAGGAGTCGCCGAGCCCCGGCCCGGCGACCCAGGCCTGCACCCGGCCGGCCTTTGACGGCGGGCCGGGGTGCACCAGTGTCTCCGGGAATCGCGCGATCACCGCGTCGGCCCCGGGGCCCGCGTAGCGCACGGCTCCCGCGCCGCCGCGCAGCGCCCCGGCGACCGCGAGGACGGCCGCGCCCGGGTACCGCTCCGAGCCGGCGGCCACTCCGACGACCCCACGCCGGTACTTGTCGCTCTCCGCGCCGGGCACCGGCAGCAGAGCGGCCACGTCGGCGTACTGCAGCGCCTCCACATCCGGCCGCGCGGGCAGTTCGGTCACCAGGCCGATGTCGACGAGCCGGAGCGCGCCCGCGTGTCCGGCGGCCGGGTCGATGAGCAGCCCCGGCTTGTACGTACCGAAGGTGACCGTCGCGTCCGCCCGCACGGCCGCGCCGAGCACCTGACCGGTGTCCGCCTCGACCCCGCTCGGCAGGTCCACCGCGAGCACGGGCGCGTGACCTCCGGTGACCGCCCGTACGAGTTCCGCCGCCTCTGGCCGCAGGCCACCGCGGCCCCCGATACCGGTGATCCCGTCGACGACGAGGTCGACGGGGCCGAAGGCGCCGAGGTCCGGGCCGTCGAGGACCTGCCCGCCCGCCGCCAGCAGAGCGGCCAGCGCGGCCCGGTGGACCTTGTCCGGTGTGGTCAGGAGCGCCCGTACGCCGGCCCCGCGCCGGGCCAGCCGGGCGCCCGCGTACAGAGTGTCGCCGCCGTTGTCGCCGCTGCCGACGAGGAGGAGCACCCGGGACCCGTACACCCGCCCGTTGCGCCGGAGCAGGTCGCCGCACGCCACCGCGAGTCCGGCGGCGGCGCGCGCCATCAGCGCCCCCTCCGGCAGCCGTGCCATCAGCGCCTGTTCGGCGGCCCGTACGGTCTCGACGCTGTAGGCATGTCGCATACCCTCAACCCTCCGCGATGACCACGGCCGACGCCACCCCCGCATCGTGGCTCAGCGATACGTGCCAGCTGCGGACGCCCAGTTCGGCCGCCCGCGCAGCGACGGTGCCCCGCACCTCCAGCCGGGGCCGGCCGCTCTCCTCCACACACACCTCGGCGTCGGTCCAGAGCAGCCCGCCCGGGGCCCCGAGCGCCTTGGCCAGGGCCTCCTTCGCGGCGAACCTGGCCGCCAGCGAGGCGATCCCCCGCCGGCCCCCGCCGGGGAGCAGCAGCTCCCGCTCCAGGAACAGCCGATCGGCCAGCTGGGGCGTGCGCTCCAGCGCGGCGCCGAAGCGTTCGATCTCCGCCACATCGATCCCGACCCCAATGATCACGCGCTCACTCAACTCACTCGACTGTCACGGACTTCGCCAGGTTGCGCGGCTGGTCCACCTCGTTGCCCCGGGCGGTCGCCAGCTCGCAGGCGAACACCTGCAACGGCACCGTGGCGACCAGCGGCTGAAGCAGCGTAGGCGTAACCGGGATCCTGATGAGGTGATCGGCGTACGGGACGACCTCCTCGTCGCCCTCCTCGGCGATGACGACGGTACGGGCGCCACGGGCCCTGATCTCCTGGATGTTCGACACGATCTTGTCGTGGAGCACCGAACGGCCGCGCGGGGAGGGCACGATCACGACGACCGGCAGGCCCTCCTCGATCAGCGCGATCGGCCCGTGCTTGAGCTCTCCGGCGGCGAAGCCCTCCGCGTGCATGTACGCGAGTTCCTTGAGCTTCAGGGCGCCTTCCATGGCCACCGGGTAGCCCACGTGCCGGCCCACGAAGAGCACGGTGTCGTGGCCGGACAGGGAGCGGGCCAGTTCACGGACCGGCTCCATGGTTCCCAGGACGCGGTCCACCGCGCCGGACATCTCGGAGAGCTGGCGCACGACGGTGCGGATCTCGTCGCCCCACTTGGTGCCGCGCACCTGCCCCAGATACAGCGCGACGAGGTAGCAGGCGACGAGCTGGGTCAGGAACGCCTTGGTGGAGGCGACGGCGACCTCGGGCCCGGCGTGCGTGTAGAGGACGGCGTCCGACTCCCTCGGGATCGTCGAGCCGTTCGTGTTGCAGATGGCGAGCACCTTCGCCCCCTGCTCACGGGCGTGCCGGACCGCCATGAGCGTGTCCATCGTCTCGCCCGACTGCGAGATGGCGACGACGAGGGTGCGCTGGTCCAGGATCGGGTCGCGGTAACGGAACTCGCTGGCGAGCTCCGTCTCGCAGGGCAGTCTGGTCCAGTGCTCGATGGCGTACTTGGCGATCATCCCGGCGTGGAAGGCGGTCCCGCAGGCGACGACGACGACCTTGTCGACCTCCCGGAGCACACCCTGCGCAATGCGCACCTCGTCGAGGCGGAGCGTGCCCGAGCCGTCGACGCGCCCGAGCAGCGTGTCGGCGACGGCCTTGGGCTGGTCGGCGATCTCCTTGAGCATGAAGGAGGCGTAGCCGCCCTTCTCCGCGGCCGATGCGTCCCAGTCCACGTGGTACTCGCGTACGTCGGCGGGCCGCCCGTCGAAGCCGGTGACCGACACCCCGTCGCGGCGCAGCTCGACCACCTGGTCCTGCCCGAGCTCGATCGCGTCCCGCGTGTGCGCGATGAAGGCGGCCACGTCGGAGGCCAGGAACATCTCCCCGTCCCCCACGCCCACCACCAGCGGCGAGTTCCGCCGGGCACCCACCACGACGTCGGGCGCGTCCGCGTGCACGGCGACCAGCGTGAACGCGCCCTCCAGCTGCCGGCACACCTGCCGCATGGCCTCCGCCGGGTCACCAGCCGAGGAGTACGCCTCGGCGAGCAGATGGGCGACCACCTCGGTGTCGGTCTCGGAGGCCAGGTCATGGCCTCGTCCTGCCAACTCCTCGCGCAGCGCCGCGAAGTTCTCGATGATCCCGTTGTGCACGACGGCGACCCGGCCCGCGTTGTCGAGATGCGGGTGGGCGTTGGCGTCGGTGGGCCCGCCGTGCGTCGCCCAACGGGTGTGCCCGAGCCCGGTGTTCCCGGCCGGCAGCGGCCGGTCCTTGAGCTCCTTCTCCAGATTGAGCAGCTTGCCCGCCTTCTTCGCGGAGGCAAGGCCACCGTCCGCGAGGACGGCGACCCCGGCGGAGTCGTACCCCCGGTACTCCAGCCGCTTCAGCCCTGCGACAACGACATCCTGCGCCGACTGCGCCCCGACGTAACCCACGATTCCGCACATATCGGCACCATAAGGCCGCAGGGTGGTGAGGGACACCAGTGGTACGCCACGCGCGAACGATGTCTGCACACGACCTCCTGGTGCAGGAGGGCCTGAGCCGCACACGAGCCCGCGCCGATGCACTGAGCCGTTTCCAACCTGCCGTGTGGTTGGGCCGGTGACCCCGGTAGCGGTAGCGGCCAGGAAGCTCTTGGTGGACGGGTTCACAACCAAGATCACCAGCCCGCCAGGAGCTTTCGCGTGCTTGTCTACCCGCCCGGCTCGACTTGCCCAGCCGCACCGTGCAACACCTCTCCGGTCTTCTCGCAGCTCACCGCCGCCGGATCGGCTCACGGTGGCGTCGCCTGTTCTACGGCCGGCAAGCCATGCTCGTCCTGACCCAATGCGCTGCGGCGAGACCTACGCCCGCCTTGCCGCGGGCGTCCGCATCGGGATCGCCACGGCCTGCCTCTGCATACGCGAGGCCGTCGACCTTCTGGACGTCCTCGCGCCCACGCTGGAACAGGCCATGACGACCGTCCGGAAGAAGGCATATGTGATCCTTGACAGCACCGTGCTGCCGATCGGCCGCATAGCCGCAGACCGGCCGTACCACTCCGGGAAGAAAAAGCACCACGGGATGAACGTGCAAGTCCTCACCGATCTCGCCGGACGCCCGATCTGGGCCTCGGACGCACTGCCGGAGCCACAGACAACCTGAGCGCGGCGCGGGCCCACGGCATTCCCGCCGCCCTCGCCGAAGACGACATCAGTGCTGGTCCGACAAGTGATGATGGGTGATGGTGCCACCGACAGATCCGCCCCTTGGGCCGACTGGCCGGAATCTCGTGTCCCTGCCCTGATCCGTCGATCGGTCGGTGACGCCATCGTGACTTCATAGGTGCTTGCGCGGGAAGACCCGTCACTGTCGTGTCCGCCTGGCCCGACTGGTACGTGTTGCCCTGTCATACGAGCATCAAGGCGTATCAGGGCGCCGACCCCGCGATCCGTGTCCCAATCCGTGGCAGGCACCTGCGCGGCTGGCGCCGACGTCACAACCGGGACCACGCCAAGATCCACAACCTCGGCGAACGCGTCATGGCGATTCTCAAGTCCTGGGCGATCCTCAAGCCCTGGCGTCTCCTGCGGAAGCTCCGCTGCAGCACAGCCTCGTCGCCCTCGAACATGCCACCCGAGCAAGATTAGAAAAAAGCATACGGGGAGCCCCAGTCGAGCGGCCGCACGACTGGGTGACGTCGCACAGCACGCCCCCATCCGCACATCACTCGAAGTCAGGCAGCCCGGCTGGGAATTTCTGCCGCTCCTGACATTCTTCAGCCCTGTAGGTATGCCTCAGGATTTGATACGCGAAATCAGCCACGTACTGCTGCAGCTCGACCCCCGACACCCGTGTATCACCAATGGTCCTCGCGTCAGCAATCAACGCGTACGACTCCAGAGGCTTCTGCCTGTCCTGCTCCGGCCGAGTGCAAGGAACGTAGACGGAAACACCCTCAGAGGTCACCATGGCAACAATTCTCTTTACCTCCACCTCGCGAGATTTCCCATCACCGGGGGAGTGTCCGGCACGCCACTTGGCGAGCGAGACGTCATTGACTCGGACCTCGCCCGAAAGAATGGAATCTTCCCCGTGAGTCTTAACGCTGCAGAAGAAGACCGTTCCACGAGAACTGGAGTAGGCGGCGCCTCTTTTCCCTCGCTGGGCAGCCGTCATTGTATTCGGCAACACCTTTTCCGCAATAACCCGGTCTGCCGCACCCGAGCATACTCTTTCCGGGAGACGCTCGACCCCCTTGGTAAAGAACTGAGTGTAGCCGAACACCCCTAGACCCACTACAGCGAGGACGACGAGGGCCTGCTTCGTCATCTTTTTCTCAGTCGGCTTCACAGCTACACCTCGGGGTCTCTGGTCGCTCTTTTTCCGCACAATTCCGCGACGCCGTACACCTCAACTGCGTCACGAACTCGGCCGAGCATGATTATCTTCCAGGTTTGAGTCACTATCCGCCCAGCCTTGGTTCAAATTCCTGCGAATAATATCGCTGGTGGCATCTACGGGCAGGTCCGCGTCATGCCTTTCGATGGCATCCTTAGCAGCCTCCTCGGTCTGCACTCTGGCCGAAGAGAGATCACTGTCGAGACCTCGCCCTGTGGTATAGAGGGCGTTGTCCAGCGCACCGTCCATCTCACGTCCGCTCATGAGGCGGTCCACGGCCAGGCCTGCGATCCCACCGAAGAATCCTCCCGCTACGGCTCCCGCCATGCCGCCCTCCCTCCCCTCGGGCACGAGGGCCACCGCTCCCACCCCGATGCCTGCCGACAGCACCGCCTTGAAAATATCGCCCTGAGTCTTGACAGCTTCATTCTCGCTCTTCTGGGCTTCGAGATCGGCCGAGATACCAGCATCGGCCACCGAGTGACCCACGATCCCTTCGATGAGCCCAGCGTTATAAGCCACAGACTCGATCGCCTGGTTAGTTGAGCCGTCAAAAAGAGAGGGAGTCGAGATATGCGCCTCCAGGAGGCTGCTCGTGTAGATACTCTCACCAATACGGAGAGCGACCCTCCCGTTGTCGTCCCGGGCCACCTCGTACAAGAATCTCCTGACATCCGTCGGAGACGTTAGACCGTTTCCATCCGCACTATTTGTGAGGAAGATGGATTCCGCCCCCTCGCCAGCCAACGACCGGCTGATCTCAGGCATATACGCAGAGGCCATGTGCCCAAAACTCGCACCAATTGCTTTGTCCACCAGGTCGGACCCGCCGCCAGGCTGTGCGACGGCATGCATGACGTTACGCATTATCTCTACCTGCACCTTGCTGTGCGGGGCGGGTTCAGTCGGCGCATCACCGAACGACACGCCGGTAACAGCAGCTTCGAGGGCACGCCCCACGGACTCCCCCCTCTCCGTGTACCTGGTGCTCTGCAGCACATGGTCGAGGGTCGACTTGTCGTCGAAGGTGTTCGTTGCCGCCTCGGCATTGTGGGAGAGGGCGTCCATGAAGCCGATCAGAGGATCGCGCCCATTCCCCTTCCCGAATACCAGGTCCGCCGACTGGTCCGGGGACGTCCATACATCCTTGGTGTTCATTCCGGGACCACCCACCGGAGCCATATCCGACTTGAGGATCTTCTTCCCGTACTCGTCAAGAAATTCACTGTCGTACTTTCCATGACCCATCAGGCTGCTGATGACCTGGAAACCGATGGCTCCCACCGGGCCCTTGAGAGGATTGGCCGGGTCGGCCCGGAAATTGGTGTTCCCCTCGTTGATGAGGTCTTGCTTCCAATCCTTCATAGGAGCGGAATCGGAGTAGGTAGCTGACGCAAGGGTCAGGCTCAGGTTCTTCTGCAGTTCCTGAAGCCGGTCCAGTTCAGAGCCCTTCACTCCCGCATACCGATCCGTGACCTCCGCCCAGAACTGCAGCGTCTCCTTCGGCTCGGCCGCGAGGGCAAACTGCTCCGAAAAGAGAGGGTCCTGGCCGTACTTCTTGAGGCCGGCGTTCAGCTTTGCCAGGTCAGCAGCCGTACGGTCCTCGGGGTCTTTCTTCACGATCTTGGCCATGTCGTCCGCTGCCTTCAAGGCATCGGCTGCGGCGTCACGGTCCTTGTAGGAGGAGCCTCCGGAGAAGCCGTACTCGGCGTGATTCGCGAGCGCCTTCAGCACCTCGCTGGCAGTGCTGTCACTCTCGGTGGCCTTGGTGAGGATGTTTTCGAGCTCCCCCCGAAGCAGCGTCATCGCCTCCTTACTACCGGCGGGCTCCGGGTGGACGTTCACGTAGACGGTGAAGCCTCCGCCCTTCGCGCCGACGACGGAAAGGTGCTTGTCCCAGCCCCGGTCGATCGCCCGGTTGAGCTCGTCGCGGTAGCCCACGAGCTCACCTCTGGTATCGCGAAGGATGTTGCGGATGCTGGTGGCCTGCTTGACTGCGTCGGCGAATTCGCCTGCCGTCCTGTTGATGAACTCCCTCGAAACGGAAGCGTTCACGCCGGCCCAATTGGCCCTGTTCGCCTTCGCCCGCAGATCGTCCCGCGCCCTCTTCTCCATCTCCGTAAGGTGCCGGATCACTCCGGTCCAGTCCTCCACGGCAGTGCCGAGCGCGGCGAAATTTCCGTGCCGAAGTGCCTCGATGTCCATCAGGACTTGACCCCTTCATCGAATCCCTTGTCCAGCGTGGCGATGCTGCTGACCGTGGACGCGATGAAGTGCTCATCGCCTCGATGCGCCTTCTTGGTGAAGTCCATATGGTTCGATATATGGGCACAGGCGTCGACGAGCGATTGCAGCTGCTTTTCCCATTTCTTCTGCACCACGTCCAAACCGCTGCCGAGCTCGAACTCCTGCGTGGTCAGATCTTTGGCTGCGACCTGACTGCTCGACCAGGCATCCCGCCCGTGCCGCCCCAGATCCTCGAACAGCTTGAAGGCACTGTCCCCGATCGCGGCCAAGTCCTGCTGGTCGACTGCCAGGTCACCCTGCTGCCCTCCGCCGCCCCCGCCCTGGCTCGGCACTTGGTTGAGCTGCATGTGGGCAGCTCGTCCCTGAGCTGCCGTCTTCAGCTGCTCCCACTCGTCCCAGGCCATGCCTGATCACTTCCCCCCGTCAGCACCAGTGCAGAACACACCTACAGGAGAAACTAGCAAACAGAATCTCTGTATAGCCGCGATTTTGAGGCAATCTCATGGCCTCACGGCAGCTGTCGTACCGGCACATTCCCATGACATCTCTGCGACTCGTAGCAGGTCACAGCCGCGGATCTGTCGCGCGACGCCTCGAGCGGAACGCGCCAACGAAAGATTGACGACCGCAAAGTCGAGCAAAGCGCCCACATTGCACACCAGCCACCACCCGCCTGGGCCGAGTAGTGCGTCCTCGGTGGTGCCAGGTGGCGACGCACCCGCCGGGCGCAGGCATCGGCGGCACCTCAGCAGGATGAGCCGCCGCCGATGCCTCACCGCTCACGCACGTCGACGAAGTCGCCCGCCGCGGTGGCCGTGCCCGAGGTGGACGAACCGCCGAAGCTCCAGCGCCAGTAGCCGTCGACCGAGGCTTTGACGGTGGTCTTCAGCGCGCCCGTGCCGGACGACGTGGCCGTCTTGACGGTGGAGTAGACGGAGCTGCCCTTCTTACGGAACTGCAGGCTGACCGTCTTGTCGGCGTAACCGGTGTACGTGTGCTTCACCCAGTCTGCCCGCTTGAGACTGCCGGTGACGGTGATCGTCTTACCCTTCGCCACCGGTTCGGGTGAGGCATTGACCGTGACCTTGGCCCAGCGCTTGACCTTCACGGTGCCGGAGGCGGTGACGACCTGCTCCGTCCTGAGCCCGCCACCGGGCTTCCAGAGCTGCGTCCGGACGCCGATCTTCCAGGTGGTGGCGTCGTTGTTCGAGTCGAGGTCGTAGCGCGGATCGATGTACAGGTTGCCCTCGCAGTCCGCGATCCGGGGAGTCGTCGGGTAACACGTGTAGATGCCCGTGCGGAGACCGCCGCTCTCCGCCCCCTCGGCCGCGGTCGTGCCGTGGTAGAGGAACGGCCATGTGCTCCAGCCGCTCATGTCGGCAGAGGTGTATCCGGAGGGGAGGGTGACACGGAAGGTGAGGGACGGTTCCTTCTCGTCCGTGGTGCCCACGATCACGGACTTGCCTCCGTTGACGACGACCCGGGAAACCGTGATCCCGGTGCTCGCGGCCTGCGCTGCGGGAGCCGTGACGGTGGAGAGAGCGACGGCCGCCCCCGCTATTGCGGCGACGGTGCCGGGTCTGCCAGTTTTCATGCGCACCTCGTTGCTGCGTACGTGCGGACAGGAGAACCGCCGCCCGGGACGATCATGTCCGAACGGCGGGGCGGCAGATTACCAGCGGTTCGGCCGGGCACTCCGAGCGGGGGCCCGGGACGTCGGCAGAGAGGGACCGGCGGGCATTCCCGGCTCAGCCCACGTCGTGGATGCGGTGCTCCCTCAGATCGGGTGCGTACCGGGCGACGGTGAGGTAGTCGGCGTCGTCGTGGAGGACGGCCAGTCCGTGGTGGGCAGCGGTGGCGGCAATGATCAGATCCACCGCAGAGGCACTCCGGTGCTGTCCCGCGCGGGCCATCCGCTGCTGTACCGCACCGATCCAGCGTCCGGCGTACTTCGGCACCGAAACGTCCGGGTAGAGGTCGTCGAACATGTCCACGATCTCGTCGTACTCGCCGCCGGTACGGGCGCTGTACAGAAATTCGGCGCGCTGCGGGAAACAGGAGCCGACCGCACCGGCGCAGACGGCGTCGTACCAGGTGGTCTGCAGCTCGGCGTCCCGGAGCAGCCGGACCAGACCCGACGTGTCGAGCAGATAGATCACCGATCGTCCTTCTCCGCACGATGGCGGCGCTCGGCATCCTCCACCGCGCCCCAGTGGCGCGCCCGCTCGAAGTGCCTGCTGATCCGCGCCGCACGGTCCTGCTGGTCCGCGTAGAACCGGAGCGCCAGATTGACAGCCTCCTTCTTGGTCCTGGCCTTGGACAGCGCCATCGTGCGCTCCAGCGCGTCATCGTCTATGTCGATCTGTGTCACTGACATCGGGCGCCTCCCAAGCAATGTTGGCCTTGTACAAAGAATTGTATGCCAGCAACATGAACGGCACCCGGCCCCCGGAGAGTCCGAGCCCGGTCACGTGACCGACCCCACCCCCCACTCCGTTCGAACTCCCGCAACAATGAGTACGTGATCACCTCGTCCGCACGGAGCCCCCGCCGCACCGAGCACGCGCCGACGCCCTACGTCGACCTGACACGGGCGGAGTGGAGCGCCCTGCGCGACAGGACCCCGCTGCCGCTGAGCGCCGAGGAGGTCGAGAAGCTGAGAGGGCTCGGCGACGTCATCGACCTCGACGAGGTCCGGGACGTCTACCTGCCGCTCTCCCGGTTGCTCAACCTCTACGTCCAGGCCACGTCCGGCCTGCGCGGCGCCCTGAACACCTTCCTGGGCGACGCGGGCAACGGACACGGCGCGCAGCGCGGCACCCCGTTCGTCATAGGGGTCGCGGGCAGCGTCGCCGTCGGCAAGTCCACCAGTGCCCGCATCCTGCAGGCGCTGCTGGCGCGCTGGCCCGAGCACCCCCGGGTGGAGCTGGTGACGACCGACGGGTTCCTGCTGCCGATGAAGGAGCTCGAAGCGCGTGGCCTGATGTCGCGCAAGGGGTTCCCCGAGTCGTACGACCGGCGCGCGCTGACCCGGTTCGTCGCCGACATCAAGGCCGGCAAGGACGAGGTGACGGCACCCGTCTACTCCCACCTGATCTACGACATCGTGCCGGGCGAGCGGCTGACCGTACGCCGCCCCGACATCCTGATCGTCGAAGGGCTGAACGTGCTGCAGCCCGCGCTGCCCGGCAAGGACGGCCGGACCAGGGTCGGGCTCGCCGACTACTTCGACTTCAGCGTGTACGTCGACGCGCGCGCCGAGGACATCGAGAACTGGTACCTCCACCGCTTCCGCAGGCTGCGTGAGACGGCGTTCCAGAACCCGTTCTCGTACTTCCGCAAGTACACGCAGGTCTCCGAGGCGGAGGCGCTGGACTACGCGCGCACCATGTGGCGGACCATCAACAAGCCCAACCTGCTGGAGAACGTGGCGCCCACGCGCGGCCGTGCCACTCTGGTGCTGCGCAAGGGGCCGGACCACAAGGTCCAGCGGCTCTCACTGCGCAAACTCTGACCAGGGAAAGGGTGCGCCCGTGCTGCATCTGCGCCTCATCGTGCCCGCCGAACGCACCGACGAGGTGGTGCGGTTGCTGGAGCGGACCGTGGGCACCGCGCACATCGCGGTGCTGACCGGAGCCGCACGGAGCCCGGTGGGCGATGTGGTCATGTGCGACGTGGCGCGGGAGTCCGGCGACGAACTGATCGGCGCGCTGCGGAAGGCGGGCATCGACAGCGACGGCTCGATCACCGTCGAGAACATAGATCTGACGCTGTCCAGGCGTGCCGAGGAAGCGGAGCGGGCGGCGCCGGGCGAGGGCGCGGACGCCGTGCTCTGGGAAGAGCTGAGCGAGGTGACCCACGAGGAGTCGACCTTCAGCGCCACCTACGTCGCCTTCCTCTCCGTCGCGACGATGCTCGCCGCGTGCGGAGTGATGCTGGACAACGCGGTGCTGATCGTGGGCGCGATGGCGGTGGGCCCGGAGTTCGGCCCGCTGGCCGGGATCTCGACGGCCCTGGTGCAGCGTGCGCCCCGACTGGTCGCGCGGTCCCTGTGGGCGCTGGTCGGCGGCTTCGCGGCGGCGATGGTGCTCACGGCGGGTTTCGCCTGGCTGATGGACCTGCTCGGGCTGTTCACCGAGGACATGGTCAAGGCGGAGAGGCCCAACACCGGTTTCATCTGGCACCCGGACTGGATGTCGTTCGTGGTCGCGCTCCTCGCGGGCATCGCGGGGACCCTTTCGCTGACCTCGGCGAAGTCCGGGGCGCTGATCGGGGTGGCGATCTCGGTGACCACGGTGCCGGCCGCCGCCAACGCGGCGGTCGCCTTCAGCTACCAGGACCTGGCACAGACGTGGGGGTCCTCGGCGCAACTGCTGGCCAACCTGGCCGGCATCGTCCTCGCCGGGACTCTGACGCTGCTGGTCCAGAAGGCGCTGTGGGCGGCGCAACGCCGGAGGGACCCGGCCGTGAGGCCGGGTCCCTCCGGTGGCTGAGGCCGTGTCAGCCGAGCGCGGACTTGACCACGTCGGCCAGCTGTCCGGCCACGGCGCGCGCCTGCTCCAGGTCGGCGGCCTCCACCATGACCCGTACGAGCGGCTCGGTGCCCGACTTGCGCAGGAGCACCCGTCCGGTGTCGCCCAGCTCGTGCTCGGCGCGGGCCACAGCGGTGGCGACCTCGGGTGAGGTGCCCACGCGTGACTTGTCGACGTCCGGCACGTTGATGAGGACCTGCGGGAGGCGCTGCATCACACCTGCCAGGTCGGCGAGCGTACGTCCGGTGGCGGCGACCCGGGCCGCGAGCATCAGCCCGGTCAGGGTGCCGTCGCCCGTCGTCGCGTGGTCCAGAACGATGACGTGGCCGGACTGTTCGCCGCCCAGCGCGAAGCCTTCGGCCTTCATCGACTCCAGGACATAGCGGTCACCGACCGCGGTCTGCACGAGCTGGATGCCCTCCCGCTCCATCGCCATCTTGAAGCCGAGGTTCGACATGACCGTGCCGACGACGGTGTCCTTGCGCAGGTGCCCGGACTCGCGCATGGCGAGGGCGAGCACGGCCAGGATCTGGTCGCCGTCGACCTCCTCGCCGGCCGCGTCCACGGCCAGGCAGCGGTCCGCGTCGCCGTCGTGCGCGATGCCGAGGTCCGCACCGTGCTCGACGACGGCCGCCCGCAGCAGCTCCATGTGGGTGGAACCGCAGCCCTCGTTGATGTTGAGGCCGTTCGGCTCGGCACCGATGGTGACGACCTCGGCCCCCGCCCTGGCGAACGCCTCGGGCGAGACACGGGCGGCGGCGCCGTGCGCCTCGTCGAGGACGACCTTGACTCCGTCGAGCCGGTTGGGGAGGACGCCGATGAGGTGGGCGACGTAACGGTCGAAGCCCTCGGTGTAATCGGTCACCCGGCCGACTCCTGCGCCCGTCGGCCGGCTCCAAGGCTCGCCGGTACGGTGCTGCTCGTACACCGTCTCGATGCGGTCCTCGAGCTCGTCGGCGAGCTTGTGGCCACCGCGGGCGAAGAACTTCACGCCGTTGTCGGGCATGGCGTTGTGGCTGGCCGAGAGCATGACACCGATGTCGGCGCCCAGCGAACCGGTGAGATACGCGACGGCGGGCGTCGGCAGCACACCGACGCGCAGGACGTCCACGCCGGCACTGGCGAGGCCCGCCACGACGGCGGCTTCCAGGAACTCTCCGGACGCACGGGGGTCGCGGCCCACCACAGCGGTCGGGCGATGCCCCTCGAAGGTGCCCGCCTCGGCGAGTACGTGCGCCGCCGCGACCGAGAGCCCGAGCGCGAGCTCTGCTGTCAGGTCCGCGTTGGCTACGCCGCGCACGCCGTCCGTGCCGAAGAGTCGTCCCACTGGTGTCCTCCGAAGGTGCTCCGAAACCACAAAAACCAAAGTACTGAAAACAGGGCAAAGCGAGGCAAGACACAGCAAAGAAAGGTGCGCCTGAAACCGCCGACCTTATAAACGTGCAAACGTCTTAGGCCGTTATACGCCCGCGCGGGCTGATAAACGAACGCCCCAGCAGCACGAGGTGTGCCGCCGGGGCGAACGTGTAAAGCAGACGAGCAGGCGATTTAGCGCTTGCTGTACTGCGGCGCCTTACGGGCCTTCTTGAGACCGGCCTTCTTGCGCTCGACCGCACGGTCGTCGCGGGAGAGGAATCCGGCCTTCTTCAGCGTGGCGCGGTTGTTGTCCGCGTCCGCCTCGTTCAGCGCACGGGCCACACCGAGGCGCAGGGCACCGGCCTGACCGGAGACGCCGCCACCCGAGATGCGGGCGATGACGTCGTAGCGGCCGTCGAGCTCGAGCACCTTGAAGGGCTCGTTGACTTCCTGCTGGTGCACCTTGTTGGGGAAGTAGTCCTCAAGGGTGCGACCGTTGATCTTCCACTTGCCGGTGCCCGGAACGATCCGGACGCGGGCGATGGCGTTCTTGCGACGGCCGAGGCCGGCCGCGGGCTGCGGGTCGCCGAAGCGGCCCGCGAGCGACTCGGAGGTGTACTCACCCTCGACGGGGACCTCCGACTCGAAGGTGGTCACCTCGGCGAAGGTCTCTTCGCCCTCGGTGCCCGCCGCGTCTTCGGCGGTCGTCTCAACAGTGGTCTCGGCCACGATTCTCCTCAGATCTTTCTTTACGTCTTAGGGGGGAGGCCGGAACTACTGCGCGACCTGGGTGATCTCGTACGGGACCGGCTGCTGCGCAGCGTGCGGGTGCTGGTCGCCCGCGTAGACCTTGAGCTTCGAGATCATCTGACGACCCAGGGTGTTCTTGGGGATCATGCCCTTGATGGCCTTCTCGACAGCCTTCTCGGGGTTCTTCGAGAGGAGCTCGTCGTAGCGCACCGAACGGAGACCGCCCGGGAAGCCCGAGTGGCGGTACGCCATCTTCTGGGTCTTCTTGTTGCCGGAGAGGTGAACCTTCTCGGCGTTGATGATGATGACGAAGTCGCCCATGTCCATGTGGGGGGCGTAGATCGCCTTGTGCTTGCCTCGGAGGAGGTTCGCAGCCGTGGTGGCCAGACGGCCCAGGACGATGTCCTCGGCGTCGATGATGTGCCACTGGCGAGTGACATCGCCGGGCTTGGGGCTGTACGTACGCACTTCGTAGCCTTCGCTTCTTCAGTGGATGAGGTCCAGACACATGGCACCTCTGAAGCGACCATGCAGCTGGGGCCCACAAATGCCGGGAACGTTGCCCGTATGCGAGCCACTGGTAACTGCTCCAGGGAACCTACGTAAGGGCCCTTCGCATGAGAACGACGAAGCCAATACGTAACAACCCCTGACAGTACCCGCCCCGCCCCGGACGGGTCAAAACGCGTCGGCCCTACCGCTGCCGCTGGACCCTGCGCTCGTCCCAGACGGGCTCCGTGGACTCCCGCACCACCCCGTCCGAGCCGAAGACCAGATACCGGTCGAAGGACTTGGCGAACCAGCGGTCGTGCGTGACGGCCATGACCGTCCCGTCGTACACCTCCAGCCCGTCCTGCAGGGCCTCGGCCGACTCCAGGTCCAGGTTGTCCGTCGGCTCGTCCAGCAGCAGCGCGGTCGTGCCGGACAGCTCCAGGAGCAGGATCTGGAACCGCGCTTGCTGCCCGCCGGACAGCCTCTCGAAGGCCTGGTCGCCCTGGCGCTCCAGTTCGTAGCGCCGCAGCACCGACATCGCGCCGCCGCGGTCCTTGGCGTGCTCCGTCCACAGGATCTCGACGAGCGTCTTGCCGAGCAGCTCCGGATGGGCGTGCGTCTGCGCGAAGTGCCCGGGCACGACCCGCGCACCGAGCTTCCACTCACCGGTGTGCGCCACGGGCTCCCCCGCCAGCAGCCGCAGGAAGTGTGACTTCCCCGACCCGTTGGAGCCGAGCACGGCGACCCGCTCCCCGTAGTAGACCTCCAGGTCGAACGGCTTCATCAGCCCGGTCAGCTCCAGACCGGTGCACGTCACCGCACGCACCCCGGTCCGGCCGCCGCGCAGCCGCATCCTGATGTCCTGCTCGCGGGGCGGCTCCGGCGGCGGTCCCGCGTCCTCGAACTTCTTGAAGCGCGTCTGCATCGCGTGGTAGCGGTTCGCCATGTCGGGGCTGTTCGCCGCCTGCTGCCGCATCCGCAGGACGAGCGCCTTCAGCCGCGCGTGCTCCTCCTCCCAGCGCCGCAGGAGCTCCTCGAAGCGCGCGAACCGTTCCTTGCGGGCCTGGTGGTACGTGGCGAAGCCGCCGCCGTGCACCCAGACGTCCGAGCCGGCCGGGCCGGGCTCCACGCTCACGATCTTCTGGGCAGCCCGGGAGAGCAGTTCCCGGTCGTGGGAGACGAAGAGCACCGTCTTACGGGTCTCCTTGAGCCTCTCCTCCAGCCACCGCTTGCCGGGGACGTCCAGGTAGTTGTCCGGCTCGTCGAGGAGCAGCACCTCGTCGGGACCGCGGAGCAGCGCCTCCAGCACCAGCCGCTTCTGCTCGCCGCCGCTGAGCGTGCGCACCTCCCGCCACTGCGCCTTCTCGTACGGGACGCCGAGTGCGGCCATGGTGCAGATGTCCCACAGCGTCTCGGCCTCGTACCCCCGCGCCTCCGCCCAGTCGCTCAGCGCCTGCGCGTACGCCATCTGCGCGGCCTCGTCGTCCACGCCGAGGATGCGCTCCTCAGCCGCGTCGACGGCGTTCGCCGCCTCCCTGATCCGGGGCTGGGCCACGGACACCAGCAGGTCGCGGACGGTCCGCTCGTCGCGTACGGAACCCACGAACTGGGCCATCACGCCGAGCCCGCCGCTCACCGAGACGGAGCCTCCGTGCGGCTGGAGCTCCCCCGCGAGCAGCTTCAGAAGAGTGGTCTTCCCCGCCCCGTTCGCGCCGACGAGGGCGACGACGGCACCGTCGGCCACCCGGAACGAAGCGTCGCCGAGCAGCACCCGTCCGTCCGGTAGGTAGTACTCCAGATGGCCCGCTTCAAGATGTCCCATGCACAGCATTGTCACGGCATACGAACCGTTGACCCAACCGGATTACGGTCGGTCTAGGATTCGCCGCATGAGCTTTGGGCAAGGGGGGCCCTCCTGGGGGCCGGGAGAGAGCCGGACTCCGGACTGGGCGGCACTGGCGGACGCGTCCGCCGCACGTGGCAGGCGCAGGAAGTGGCTGATGTTCGGCGGCGGTGCGCTGGCCACCGGAGTCGTGGCCGCGATCGTGGCCACGGCCGTCATCACGACCGGCGGAGGGGGCGGCGCCTCCGGGTCGGGCAAGAACGCGAGCGAGCTGCCGGCCCCCGCCGATCTGCCCTCGGACACCTCCGCCCCGGAGCCCTCCTTCTCCTCGGTGGCACCGCCGCCCCCGCCGGACCCGAAGGACTACATAGCCGACGAGAAGAAGGACAGGGCCCCGGTCACCGTCGACGCCTTCTTCCCCGGCAGAAAGCTCACCATGGGCGACCGCGTCTACGCCAAGGGCGCCACCGCCCGCACGACGAACTGCGCGACGACGACGCAGGGCGCCCTCGGCTCGATCCTCGACGGCAACGGCTGCGACCAGGTCATCCGCGCCACGTACAGCAAGGACGGAATCGCGGTCACCATCGGCCTCGCCGTGTTCGGCACCGAGGCGGAGGCCAGGAAGGCGGCCCAGCAGGCGTCCGGCGGCATCGCCTCCCTCAGCGGCTCCAGGGTCCCCACCTTCTGCCGCGGCGGATCCGTGTGCCGGCGTACCGCCAACTCCTACGGCCGTTACGCCTACTTCACGGTCGGCGGCTTCACCAGCGGGAAGAACGTGACCACGGCGTCCAAGGACGTGTACGCGGTCGGCGACGACCTGACCGACTTCACCTTCCGCCAGATCCGTCACCGGGGTGAGGTACAGGCCTCGGCAGCCGCGGGCGCGCCCGTCACCTGACCGTCCGCCGGTCTCCCCACGCACCAGTCCCGTCCACCCCCTCGAACGAGGACCCGTCGTCGTGCGTCTGACCTCCCTCTTCACCATCCCGCGCGTACTGCGCCACAGCGACGCGATAGGCGCGGGCCTGCCCCCGGACGACGCCGTGGTCCTCGACGCCCCGGACCCGTCGCTGCGGGTGGCCCTCGCCGCCGCGGCCGCGGGCCACCACGCCCCGGCCGCCGAGCTGCTCGCCGCCACGCGCGAGCACGCCCAGTGGGAGCACAGGGACACCTGCGTCTCCCGGCTCGCACGGGCCTCGCTGCACCATCCGGGCTGGCTCGACAGCTGGCTGGAGGACTCCCCCGAGGACCCCGACGCCGTACTCGTCAAGGCCGACCAGTACGTCTTCCAGGCTTGGAAGATACGGACCGGGGCCCGGGCCAGGCACGTCGAGGCCGACCAGTTCCAGGCGTTCCACACGGTGCTGCGGGACGCGGTGCCGGTGATCTCCGCCGCCGCCGAACTCAACCCCGACGACCCGGTCCCGTGGCGCATCGCGCTGACCCAGGCTCGGGGCATCGAGGCCCCGCGCGAGGTCTTCGACACCTATCTGGCCGAGGCCAACACCCGCGACCCGCATCACGAGGGATGCCACATCCAGGCGCTCCAGTACCTCTGCGCCAAGTGGTACGGCTCGCACGAGGAGATGTTCGCCTTCGCGGAGCGGGCGGCGGACCACGCGCCTCCGGGGTCCAAGCTCCACGCGCTGCCGCTCCAGGCCGTCGTGGAGTACCTGATCGCCGACGAGGAGACACCCGATCCCGACCCGTACGCGGAGCGCGCGGAGGCGGCGGTGACCCGCGCGCAGGCCCTGTCGGACAGCTACGCCCCCGGGGACCGTGAGGCCGCGGGCTTCCGCAACCACCTGGCCCTGGTCCTGTGGTCGATGGACCGCTACGAGGAGGCGCTCACCGCCTTCCGCAGCATCGGGGTGCACGCCACCACCTACCCCTGGACCTATTTCGGCGAGGCCCGTGCCGAGTTCCTGGAGGCCCGCTCCGACACCCGCGTCGAGCTCGCGATGAAGGTCCCCTTCTTCCGGCCCTCCCCCGGCCCTCCGGCCACCGGTACGCCGGACTGGGAGCGCGAGCTGGCCCCGCGGTCGGTCGCCATCGCCTCCACCGGCCCCACCGAGGTGGCCCACGCAGCCCTGATCTGCGGCCACAGCCTCCGGACCGCCCCGGCCGGCAATCACCACACGTACGTCGAGATCGTCCCGGACCCGGTACGCGCCAAGCGCGCGGCGCTGCTCCCCGAGGACCCGCTCACCGCGGCGGCCGACAACTTCACCACGGCCGAGGAATGGCCCGCGCTGGTCCTGCACCGCACCCCGGAGCGCAGCAGCTTCACCCTCCTGCACCGGGGCAGGAAGGTGGCGGACCACGCCTGGGAGACCGCCGCGCCCGCCGCCGACCACGCCAGGGCGGCCGCGACGGCCACCGCGCTCGCCCGTGTCTACGGCCTGTCCGACCCGCGTCCCCTCGCCCACATCCTGCGCGCCGCCGGGGACCCCTCCCGCCACCAGGGCGAACTCCTCGCCGCCCTGGGCCTCCCGCCGCTGCCCGCCGGATACGGCGGGCAGCAGGAGATCCTCGCAGGGCTCCCCGGCGCCCGGGTGCTGGCCCGCCGGGGGTTCCTCGCGGGCATGCGGGACACCCTCACCACGAAGGACGGCGTCCATCCGGAAGCCCCTCCCCAGGACGAACGGCACCCGGCCCACTGGTGGGTCCTGCGCACGGCGGCCCTGCTGCTCTTCACCTCGGCGGCGGCCTACGCCTGGTGGACGCCGGACATCGGCTGGTTCCGCTCCACCGTGATGACACTGCTGGCCGTGGACAGCGCGGCCAGGCTGGTGCGCGCCCTGCGCCGTCGGCCGGTCAGCAGCACCCCGCCCCCGGCAACGTCCTGACGTTGCGGGCCTCCACGGCCCTGGCAGCCAGCAACGCGTCCGCAGGGTAGGCCACTTCCTCCAGCGTCAGCCCGTGCGGCCGCACCACGTGCACCCCCGGGTCCCGCACCTTCGCCGCCAGCACCTCGGCCGGCCACGCGACGGGCCGGCGCCCGTCTCCCACGAACAGCGCCGCGCCCATCAGCGCCCGCACCATGTTGTGGCAGAACGCGTCGGCCTGCACGGTCGCCGTCAGCACACCGGTCTCCGTGTCCCGGACCCAGTGGAGCTTCTGCAGCGTACGGATGGTCGTGGCGCCCTCACGCTTCTTGCAGTACGCCGCGAAGTCGTGCTCCCCCACCATGAGGGCGGCCGCCTCGTTCATCGCGTCCTGGTCCAGCGGCCGGTCGTGCCACAGCACATGGCCCCGGAGCAGCGGGTCCACCCCGCCCGGCCGGTCCCCCACCCGGTACGCGTAACGCCGCCACAGCGCGGAGAAGCGCGCGTTGAACCCCGCCGCGGCCTCCGCCGCCCGCCAGATCCGTACGTCCTGCGGCAGGCGCCCCGCCATCCGCCGCAGCAGCTTCTCCTCGTGCTCCGCCCACACCTCGACCGGCAGGTCGACGTGCGCCACCTGCCCCCGCGCGTGCACCCCCGCATCGGTGCGCCCGGCGACCGTCAGGCCGTACGTCACCGACGACCGCGTCACGGTGCGCAGAGCGTCCTCGATCTCGCCCTGCACCGTGCGCCTGCTGGTCTGCTTCGCCCAGCCGGAGAAGTCCTTGCCGTCGTAGGAAAGGTCCAGCCGTACCCGTACGAATCCGGGCTCTGCCTCGTCACTCACCCGCAGATCCTCTCAAAACCGAACGGGCCCGCACCGCCCCGAAGGGTGATGCGGGCCCGTACCAGGGTCTCAGAACGCTCAGGCGTCCTTGGACTCCTCAGCGGCGGCGTCAGCCGGCTTGGCGTCCTCGACGGTCTCGGCCGGAGCCTCGTCCTTCTTGAGGGCGTCTTCCTTCACGGCGCGCTTCGTGGCGGCCTCGGCCTCACCGGTGGCGGCCTGCGCCACGGTCAGGGCCTCGACGAGCTCGATGACGGCCATCGGGGCGTTGTCGCCACGACGGTTGCCGATCTTGGTGATGCGGGTGTAACCACCGGGGCGGTTCTCGTACCGCGGGGCGATCTCGGTGAAGAGCGTGTGCACGATGCTCTTGTCCGTGATCGACTGCAGCACCAGGCGACGGTTGTGGATGTCGCCCTTCTTCGCCTTGGTGATGAAACGCTCGGCGACCGGACGCAGGCGGCGGGCCTTGGCCTCGGTCGTGGTGATGCGGCCGTGCTCGAACAGCGACTTCGCGAGGTTGATGAGAAGAAGCTTCTCGTGCGCAGCGCTGCCGCCCAGACGGGCACCCTTGGCGGGCTGAGGCATGGTGTTTCTCCTTGTGTGCTGCACCGGCCGTATCAGGTACCGGTGTCAGTTCCCGCGAGGCGGCCGCCCCGCGGAAGTCCTTGATGGTCCGCGACCGGCCCCGGGGCCCCGCATCAGCGGACGCCCCGGGCCGGGAAGCGGATCAGTACTGCTCGGTCTCCACGAAACCGGCGTCCGCGTCGTCGTCCGCGCCGAAGGCGTCGGCGGCGGCGGTCGGGTCGAAGCCGGGAGGCGAGTCCTTCAGCGCGAGGCCCATACCGGCCAGCTTCGCCTTGACCTCGTCGATCGACTTCGCACCGAAGTTGCGGATGTCGAGCAGGTCCGCCTCGGAGCGGGCCACGAGCTCACCCACGGAGTGGATGCCCTCGCGCTTGAGGCAGTTGTACGAACGGACCGTGAGCTCGAGCTCCTCGATCGGCAGCGCCAGATCGGCGGCGAGCGCGGCGTCCGTCGGGGACGGGCCCATGTCGATGCCCTCGGCGTCGATGTTGAGCTCGCGCGCCAGACCGAACAGCTCGACCAGGGTCTTGCCGGCCGACGCCATGGCGTCACGGGGACGCATGGCCTGCTTGGTCTCGACGTCGACGATCAGCTTGTCGAAGTCGGTGCGCTGCTCGACACGGGTCGCCTCGACCTTGTACGTGACCTTGAGCACCGGGGAGTAGATGGAGTCGACCGGGATCCGGCCGATCTCCTGGCCCACCTGCTTGTTCTGGACGGCGGAGACGTAGCCGCGACCGCGCTCGACGGTCAGCTCCATCTCCAGCTTGCCCTTGCCGTTCAGCGTGGCCAGGACCAGGTCCGGGTTGTGGACCTCGACACCGGCCGGCGGGGCGATGTCAGCAGCGGTGACCAGGCCGGGACCCTGCTTGCGCAGGTACATCACGACCGGCTCGTCGTGCTCCGAGGAGACGACCAGCTGCTTGATGTTGAGGATGAGGTCGGTCACGTCCTCCTTGACGCCCGGCACGGTGGTGAACTCATGCAGGACACCGTCGATCCGGATGCTGGTGACAGCGGCACCGGGGATCGAGGAGAGGAGCGTGCGGCGCAGGGAGTTGCCGAGGGTGTAACCGAAGCCCGGCTCCAGCGGCTCGATCACGAACCGGGAGCGGAACTCGTCGACGACCTCTTCGGTCAGCGACGGACGCTGAGCGATAAGCATGTGGTGATCCTTCAGTCGTGGGCACCCACTATTTGATGCCCGACAGATAAAACAAGGATACGGGCGGTACGCCCAGATAAGGACGTACCGCCCGGATCAAACGCTACTGACGCACGGCCGTCACCGGCCGTAGCGGATCAGACGCGGCGACGCTTCGGCGGACGGCAGCCGTTGTGCGGCGTCGGGGTGACGTCCTGGATCGAACCGACCTCGAGGCCCGTGGCCTGGAGGGAGCGGATCGCGGTCTCACGGCCGGAGCCGGGACCCTTGACGAAGACGTCGACCTTGCGCATGCCGTGCTCCTGCGCGCGGCGGGCGGCCGACTCGGCGGCCATCTGCGCGGCGAAGGGGGTGGACTTGCGCGAGCCCTTGAAGCCGACGTGGCCGGCGGAGGCCCAGGAGATCACGTTGCCCGAGGGGTCCGTGATCGAGACGATGGTGTTGTTGAACGTGCTCTTGATGTGGGCGTGCCCATGAGCGACGTTCTTCTTTTCCTTGCGACGCACCTTCTTGGCTGCGCCCTGACGACCCTTGGGGGGCATGTCTTGACTCCAGATGGAGAGGGGAGGTGATCGGTCCTACAGCGAAGACCGCTGGTTTCCACGGACGTCCGGTGACCCGGGCACCCGTAGTGCGTCCGCTGAGGACTACTTCTTGCCCGGCTTCTTCTTACCGGCGATGGCGCGACGCGGGCCCTTGCGGGTACGCGCGTTCGTGCTGGTGCGCTGACCGTGGACCGGCAGACCGCGACGGTGCCGGATGCCCTGGTAGCAGCCGATCTCGATCTTGCGGCGGATGTCGCCCTGGATCTCGCGGCGAAGGTCACCCTCGGTGCGGAGGTTGGCGTCCACGTACTCGCGGATCTTGACCAGGTCCTCTTCGGCCAGCTCACGAACGCGGGTGTTGGGGTTCACGCCGGCGGCGGCGAGGATCTCCTTGGACCGGGTGCGCCCGATACCGAAGACGTAGGTGAGGGCAACCTCCACGCGCTTTTCGCGCGGGATGTCAACACCTGAAACGCGTGCCATTCAATGGCTCCAGTTGTTATTTCGGGGGTCTTCCACAGCACCACTCCCGAACGCCGACCCGACCCCTGAGGGTGAGTGGTACGTCCGGGTCCCCGGCCCCCGCCGGAGGTGTCGTCAGCCGAAGCTTGGACGGGCACTGCGTATGTACGTTTACGTGCGTCGCGCGAAGAGCTGCGAGATGCAGGTGGTCGTGCGTCAGCCCTGGCGCTGCTTGTGGCGCAGGTTGTCGCAGATGACCATGACCCGGCCGTGACGGCGGATCACCTTGCACTTGTCGCAGATCTTCTTGACGCTCGGCTTGACCTTCATGGGATGTCAGGTTCTCCGGGTCAGTGCCCTCACCACGCCGAAGCGGGATGGCGGCAAGATCTACTTGTAGCGGTAGACGATCCGGCCACGCGTCAGGTCGTACGGAGAGAGCTCCACGACGACCCGGTCATCCGGGAGGATGCGGATGTAGTGCATCCGCATCTTGCCGCTGATGTGCGCGAGGACTTTGTGACCGTTCTGGAGCTCCACCCTGAACATCGCGTTCGGGAGGGACTCGATCACGGTGCCCTCAATTTCGATGGCACCTTGCTTCTTGGCCACGCTTCGCCCTTCGAATCGGCTACCTTGATCGACTCTCACTCATTCGTGTGCAGACATACGGGCACACTGATGCACGAGAGCCGACGAGTCAGTCTACGTCAGCGGACTCCAAAAGACGAATCCGTCAAGTTTGCCCACTAACCCTGATCCTTAGACACGGATCAGCCGGACAGTCCTGCCGACGGCCCGGGCCCAACGTCACTTGAGCGGGTCGGGCGCGGCCTCCACCCCGTACTGGGCGAGCCTCGCGCGACCGCAGTCCGGAGAGGTGAGGACGAGCGGGCCCTGCTCCGTGAGGGCGATCGAGTGCTCCCAGTGGGAGGACCAGGTGCCGTCGGTCGTGAGGACCGTCCACTCGTCGGCCAGGACCTTCGTCTGCGCGGTGCCCAGCGAGACCATCGGCTCGATGGCCAGGCAGACGCCCGGGACGAGCTTGATGCCCTTGCCGCGCTTGCGCGAGACGTAGTTCAGCAGGTGCGGGTCCATGTGCATCTCGGTGCCGATGCCGTGGCCGCCGTAGTCCTCGATGATCCCGTACTTGCCGGTCGCCGGGCGGGGCTGGCGGCGGATGTAGGACTCGATCGCCTTCGAGATGTCGACGAGGCGGTTGTTCACCTTCATCGCGGCGATCCCGGCCCACATGGACTCCTCGGTCACCCGGGAGAGCTCGACGAGCTCCGGAGCGTGACCGGTGCCCACGAAGGCCGTGTACGCCGCGTCGCCGTGCCAGCCGTCGATGATCGCACCGGCGTCGATCGAGATGATGTCGCCGTCCTTGAGGACGGTCTTCTCGTCCGGGATGCCGTGCACCACGACCTCGTTGACCGAGGTGCAGATGGTCGCGGGGAACCCGCCGTAGCCCAGGAAGTTCGACTTCGCGCCGTGGTCGGCGATCACCTTGCGCGCGACCTCGTCCAGGTCCTTCGTGGTGGCGCCGGGGACGGCCGCCTCTCGCGTCGCGGCGTGAATGGCAGCGACCACGAGGCCCGCCTCGCGCATCTTCGCGATCTGCTCGGGGGTCTTGATCTGCACCATCGCTGGGCGCCTCTCTGCGTACGAAGGGGAACGGTTGGAGCCGTAGTCAACGATACGGCGCAAACAGTCGGCCGCGACGCCCGAGGGCGCCGCGGCCGGCTGCAGTGGTGGAGCGGAGGGATCAGCCCTCGTCGGACTTCTTGAGGGCCTCCATGGCCCGCTCGGTCACCTCGGTGACCTTGCCGAGCGCGGAGATCGTCACGACCAGGCCCTGGGCCCGGTAGAAGTCGATGATCGGCTCGGTCTGCGTGTGGTAGACCTCGAGACGGGTACGGACCGTCTCCTCGGTGTCGTCGTCCCGCTGGTACAGCTCGCCGCCACAGGCGTCGCAAACGCCCTCGGTCTTCGGCGGGTTGTACGTCACGTGGAAGACGTGCGCGCTGTCGTTCCGGCAGATACGGCGGCCGGCGATGCGCTTGACCACCTCGTCCTCGGGGACCTCGAGGTCGAGAACCGCGTCCAGCTTGACGCCCTCGCTGAGGAGCATCGTGTCGAGCGCCGCGGCCTGCCCCACATTGCGGGGGAAGCCGTCCAGCAGAAAGCCGTTCACGGCGTCCTGATGGGACATGCGGTCCTTGGCCATCGCGATGGTGACTTCGTCCGGCACCAGCTGTCCCGCGTCCATGTAGGCACGGGCCTGCTTGCCAAGGTCGGTGCCCTGGCTGATGTTGGCGCGGAAGAGGTCGCCCGTGGAGATGTGCGGAATCGAAAGATTCTTGGCAAGGAACGCAGCCTGCGTTCCCTTGCCGGCACCGGGCGGCCCGACGAGGACGATTCGCATCAGCGGAGGAACCCTTCGTAATTGCGCTGCTGGAGCTGACTCTCGATCTGCTTCACGGTCTCCAGACCCACACCCACAATGATCAGGATGCTCGTCCCGCCGAACGGGAAGTTCTGGTTCGCACCGCCGAAGCCCGCCAACGCCATCGTCGGCACGAGAGCGATCAGCCCCAGGTACAGCGATCCCGGCCAAGTGATCCTGTTGAGCACGTAGCTCAGATACTCGGCAGTAGGTCGACCTGCCCGGATACCCGGGATGAAGCCACCATACTTCTTCATGTTGTCGGCGACTTCCTCGGGGTTGAACGAGATCGCCACATAGAAGAATGCGAAGAACACGATCAACAGGAAGTACGTCGCGATGTAGTACGGGTGGTCGCCCTTGACGAAGTGATCCTGAATCCAGGTCGCCCAGCCCGAAGTGGAGTTGGAGAACTGAACGATTAGAGCAGGAATGTAGAGCAGCGAAGAAGCGAAGATGACGGGAATCACACCCGCCTGGTTCACCTTCAGCGGGATGTAAGTGGACGTACCACCGTACGACCGGCGCCCGATCATCCGCTTCGCGTACTGCACCGGAACGCGGCGCTGGGCCTGCTCGACGAAGACGACGAGGCCCACCATCACGAAGCCGATGAGGATGACCGTGATGAACTCGATCCAGCCGTCGGCCAGCTTGCCGCTCTCCTTGATGGCCCAGAGGGCGCCGGGGAAGCTGGCGGCGATCGAGATGAACATCAGGATCGACATGCCGTTGCCGATGCCGCGGTCGGTGATGAGCTCACCGAGCCACATGACGGCGGCGGTGCCGGCGGTCATGGTGATCACCATGACGATCGTCGTGAAGATCGACTGGTTCGGGACGATCTGGTCGGCGACAGGGCAACCGCTGAACAGCGCGCCGCTGCGGGCGGTCGCCACCAGGCCGGTGCCCTGGAGGATGGCCAGCGCCACGGTCAGATAACGCGTGTACTGCGTGATCTTGGCCGTGCCCGACTGCCCCTCCTTCTTGAGGGCTTCGAGCCGGGGGATGACGACGGTCAGCAGCTGAAGAATGATGCTGGCCGTGATGTACGGCATGATGCCGAGCGCGAAGATCGTGATCTGCAGCAGTGCACCACCGCTGAACATGTTGACCAGACCGAAGAGGCTGTTGTTGCCCTTGCTGGCCTGGTCAACACAGGTCTGGACGTTCTCGTAGCTCACCCCCGGTACGGGAATGTGCGCTCCGAGACGATAGAGCACGATGATGCCGAGCGTGAAGAGCAGCTTCTTGCGCAGGTCGGGCGTCTTGAACGCCCGGGCGAACGCGGTGAGCACGGTGCCTCCTGCGACCCCCGCGCAAAAGCGTGAGGTGACGGTCTTGAGGATCGACGGTTACGTAACAGTCAAAGGAACCCGGGCTCTTGCCCGGGGCTTACCACATCAACAACGCACGCCACCTTACCGGCGGACATGCCCCCCTAGGAACGACCAACCGGGGATGCCCCAAATGAGAGGCATCCCCGGTCGGGTGTTCAGGCCACTGTCCTGTCCGAGTTGTCTCAGACGAGTTCGGTGACGGTGCCGCCCGCGGCGGCGATCTTCTCCTTGGCGGAGCCGGAGACGGCGTCAACCGAAACCTGCAGCGCCACGGAGATCTCGCCCTGTCCGAGGACCTTGACGAGCTGGTTGTTACGCACAGCGCCCTTGGCGACCAGGTCGGCCACCGTGACCTCTCCACCCTCGGGGTAGAGCGTCGCGAGCTTGTCCAGGTTCACGACCTGGTACTCGGTGCGGAACGGGTTCTTGAAGCCCTTGAGCTTCGGGAGACGCATGTGGAGGGGCATCTGGCCACCCTCGAAGCGCTCCGGAACCTGGTAACGAGCCTTCGTACCCTTGGTACCACGGCCTGCGGTCTTACCCTTGGACGCCTCACCACGACCCACACGGGTCTTGGCGGTCTTGGCGCCCGGGGCAGGCCGGAGGTTGTGGGCCTTCAGCGGGCTGTTCTCCGCCATGTCAGTCAACCTCCTCAACCGTCACGAGGTGGCGGACGGTCTGCACCATTCCGCGGAACTCGGGGCGGTCCTCCTTGACAACCGAGTCGTTCAGGCGCTTGAGCCCGAGCGAACGCAGGGTGTCGCGGTGGTTCTGCTTGCTGCCGATGTACGACTTCGTCTGCGTGATCTTGAGGCGAGCCATTACGCACCCGCTCCCGCACGTGCACGAAGCAGAGCCGCGGGGGCGACGTCCTCGAGGGGCAGACCGCGGCGGGCCGCGATCTCCTCGGGACGCTGCAGGCCCTGAAGGGCCGCCACGGTCGCATGCACGATGTTGATCGGGTTCGAAGAACCGAGCGACTTCGACAGGATGTCGTGAACGCCGGCGCACTCCAGAACGGCGCGCACCGGGCCACCCGCGATCACACCGGTACCGGGGGAAGCAGGCTTGAGCAGAACGACGCCCGCAGCCTTCTCGCCCTGGATCGGGTGAGGGATGGTGCCCTGGATACGCGGGACCTTGAAGAAGCTCTTCTTGGCCTCTTCGACGCCCTTGGCGATGGCCGCGGGAACTTCCTTGGCCTTGCCGTATCCGACACCGACGCTGCCGTCACCATCGCCCACCACGACCAGCGCGGTGAAGCTGAAGCGACGACCACCCTTCACAACCTTGGCGACGCGGTTGATCGCGACGACACGCTCGACGTACGCGGTCTTCTCGGCTGCGCCGCCGTCACGGCCCTTCCGGTCCCGCCGCTCGCCGCCACCGGCACCGCTTCCGCGGCGCTGGGGTCCAGCCATTGGATTTACCTCTCTCTGTTACGTCCGCTGTGCGTAGGAACCGGAACTTAGAACTTCAGTCCGGCTTCACGGGCGGCGTCAGCCAGAGCGGCAATCCGCCCGGCGTACTGGTTACCACCGCGGTCAAACACGACGGCCTCGACGCCTGCGGCCTTGGCGCGCTCGGCGACCAGGGCCCCGACCTGCTTGGCCAGGGCGCTCTTGTCACCGTCCGCGCTGCGGATGGAAGCATCCAGGGTCGACGCCGACGCGAGCGTGTGGCCCGCGACGTCGTCGATGACCTGAGCGACCATGTGGCGGTTGGAACGCGTCACAACCAAGCGCGGACGCTCGGGCGAACCGGAGATGTGCTTCCGGACGCGGATGTGACGGCGCTTGAGGGCGGCACGCTTGTAGGCGTCGCCCTTGGCAATCTTTACACCGTATGCCATGGCTTACTTACCCGCCTTTCCGACCTTGCGGCGGATAACCTCGCCGGCGTACTTGACGCCCTTGGCCTTGTACGGGTCGGGCTTCCGCAGCTTACGGATCTTCGCCGAAACCTCGCCGACCTTCTGCTTGTCGATGCCCTCGACACTGAACTTCGTGGGCGACTCGACCTTGAAGGTGATGCCTTCGGGAGCCTCGATGAGGATCGGGTGGCTGTAGCCCAGGGCGAACTCCAGGTTGGAGCCCTTCGCCTGGACGCGGTAACCGACACCGCTGATCTCGAGCGCCTTGGTGTATCCCTGGGTCACGCCGGTGATCATGTTCGCCACCAGCGTGCGGGACAGGCCGTGAAGGGCCTTGTTCTGACGCTCGTCGTTAGGACGGACGACGCTGAGCACGCCGTCCTCGCCCTTGGTGACCTCGATCGGCGCTGCGACGGTGTGCGAGAGGGAACCCTTGGGGCCCTTCACCGCGACCGTGCGGCCATCGATGGTGACGTCCACACCGGCGGGAACCTGGATGGGGAGCTTGCCGATTCGCGACATGAGCTGTTCCTCCGTTCCCGACTACCAGACGTAGGCGAGGACTTCCCCACCTACGCCCTTCTTGCTGGCCTGCTGGCCGGTCAGGAGACCGTGGGACGTGGAGATGATCGCCACGCCCAGGCCGCCGAGAACCTTCGGCAGATTGGTGGACTTTGCGTATACACGCAGACCCGGCTTCGAGATTCGCTTGATGCCGGCGATCGAACGCTCGCGGTTCGGACCGAACTTCAGGTCGAGAACGAGGCTCTTGCCGACCTCGGCGTCCTCGACCTTCCAGCCGGTGATGAAGCCCTCCTGCTGGAGGATCTCCGCGATGTGCGACTTGATCTTGCTGTGCGGCATTGCGACTTCGTCGTGATACGCCGAGTTCGCGTTACGCAGACGCGTGAGCATGTCTGCGATGGGGTCAGTCATGGTCATGAGTTGGCCTTCGGCCTCTCTCGCCGGGGTTTCCTGTATGCGCCATCCCTCTCCCCACTCAGTGGCGGGACGGGTGCGGTGCGGGGACCTACGGCGTAGTAAGTCGGTCAGGGCGGCAGGCGCCCAACCCTTCTAGCCTACGGCATGAAGAGCGGGGCTCCTGCCGACCGGATACTTACCGAGAGCTTCTGGTTTCCCTTCGCCCGGAGGCGGAGGAGAACTACCAGGAGCTCTTGGTCACGCCCGGCAGCTCGCCACGGTGAGCCATCTCACGAAGGCACACGCGGCACAGGCCGAACTTGCGGTAGACGGAGTGGGGCCGGCCGCAGCGCTGGCAGCGGGTGTACCCGCGCACGCCGAACTTCGGCTTACGGGCGGCCTTAGCGATCAGAGCCTTCTTCGCCACGGTCAGTTCTCCTTGAACGGGAAGCCGAGGTGACGAAGCAGGGCACGACCCTCGTCGTCGTTGGTCGCCGTGGTGACCACGGTGATGTCCATGCCCCGGACCCGGTCGATCTTGTCCTGGTCGATCTCGTGGAACATGACCTGCTCCGTGAGACCGAAGGTGTAGTTGCCACGGCCGTCGAACTGCTTCGGCGACAGGCCACGGAAGTCACGGATACGCGGAAGCGCGAGCGACAGCGTACGGTCCAGGAACTCCCACATGCGGTCACCACGGAGGGTGACGTGGCAGCCGATCGGCTGCCCCTCGCGCAGCTTGAACTGCGCGATCGACTTGCGGGCCTTCGTGACGGCCGGCTTCTGGCCCGTGATCGTGGTGAGGTCCCTGACGGCACCGTCGATCAGCTTGGAGTCGCGGGCGGCGTCGCCCACACCCATGTTGACCACGATCTTGACCAGACCGGGGACCTGCATGACGTTCTCGTACGAGAACTCCTCACGCAGCTTGCCGGCGATTTCCTCGCGGTAGCGCGTCTTGAGACGCGGCGCAGTGGTGGTCGTCATCAGATGTCCTCACCGGTCCGCTTGGCAACGCGGATCTTCTTGCCCTCGTCGTCGAAGCGGTAGCCGACGCGGGTGACGACCTTGTTGCCGTCCTTCTCCACAACCAGCTGAACATTGCTGACGTGGATCGGGGCCTCGGTGGTGACAATGCCACCCGTCTGCGAACCGCGAGCCGTCTGACCGGCCTTGGTGTGCTTCTTGACCCGGTTGACACCCTCGACGAGGACGCGGTCCTGAGCGGGGAAGGCAACGATGACCTTGCCCTGCTTGCCCTTGTCCTTACCGGTGATGACCTGAACCAGGTCGCCCTTCTTGATCTTCATGCTTACAGCACCTCCGGCGCGAGCGAGATGATCTTCATGAACTTCTTCTCGCGCAGCTCTCGGCCCACCGGGCCGAAGATGCGGGTGCCGCGGGGGTCGCCGTCGTTCTTGAGAATGACAGCGGCGTTCTCGTCGAAGCGGATGTACGAGCCATCCTGACGACGACGCTCCTTGACGGTGCGAACGATGACGGCCTTGACGACGTCACCCTTCTTCACGTTGCCACCGGGGATCGCGTCCTTGACGGTGGCGACGATGACGTCACCGATACCCGCGTAGCGGCGACCCGAGCCACCGAGAACACGGATGGTGAGAATTTCCTTCGCACCCGTGTTGTCGGCGACGCGCAGTCGCGACTCCTGCTGGATCACGTCTATCTCCTGATCGTCTGCCGGTTCCCGGCGGGGGCTCCGGTGAAGGAGCCCCCGCCGAGCCTGGCGGAACTGTCCTGAAGGGAGATTCCCTCAGGGATTACTTGGCCTTCTCGAGGATCTCGACGATGCGCCAGCGCTTCGTGGCGGACAGCGGACGCGTCTCCATGATGACAACGCGGTCGCCGACGCCTGCAGCGTTCTGCTCGTCGTGGGCCTTGAGCTTGTTCGTACGGCGGATGACCTTGCCGTACAGCGCGTGCTTGACGCGGTCCTCGACAGCGACGACGACGGTCTTGTCCATCTTGTCGCTGACGACGAGACCCTCACGGGTCTTGCGGAAACCGCGGTCAGTCTTGGTCTCAGTCACAGTCTTCTCGCTCATCAGACGCTCTCCACCGTCTCGATGCCCAGCTCGCGCTCGCGCATCAGGGTGTAGACCCGGGCGATGTCCTTACGGACGGACTTGAGCCGACCGTGGTTCTCGAGCTGTCCGGTCGCCGCCTGGAAGCGGAGGTTGAACAGCTCTTCCTTGGCCTCGCGGAGCTTGTTGAGGAGCTCCTCGTTGCCCAGCTCGCGCAGCTCGGACGCCTTGGTACCGGCCGACATCACGACTCACCTGCCTCGCGCCGAACGATCCGGCACTTCATCGGAAGCTTGTGAGCAGCGCGGGTGAGCGCCTCACGAGCAATCTTCTCGTTCGGGTAGGACAGCTCGAACATCACCCGACCGGGCTTGACGTTCGCGATCCACCACTCGGGAGAACCCTTACCGGAACCCATGCGGGTCTCGGCAGGCTTCTTCGTCAGGGGGCGGTCCGGGTAGATGTTGATCCAGACCTTGCCGCCACGCTTGATGTGGCGGGTCATCGCGATACGAGCTGCCTCGATCTGGCGGTTCGTCACGTACGCCGGGGACAGCGCCTGGATGCCGTACTCGCCGAACGCAACCTGCGTGCCACCCTTGGACATACCGCTGCGCTTCGGGTGGTGCTGCTTGCGGTGCTTGACCCTACGGGGGATCAGCATTTCGGTCAGGCCTCCGTTCCGGTGCTCTCAGCCGGAGCAGCGGCGGCGGGAGCGTCGGCCTTGGGGGCCTCGGCTGCCGGCGCGGACTGCTGCGGCTTGCGGCCGCCGCGACCGCCACGCTCGCCACCACGGCCACCACGGCCGGCCGGGCGGTCAGCGCCGCCACGGGCCGGACGGTTGCCGGCGCGAGCCGCTGCGTTCTCGGCGCGGACCTCGGCGATGTTCTTGACGTCGCCCTTGTAGATCCAGACCTTCACGCCGATGCGGCCGAAGGTCGTCTTGGCCTCGAAGAAGCCGTAGTCGACGTTCGCACGGAGCGTGTGCAGGGGCACGCGGCCCTCGCGGTAGAACTCCGAGCGGGACATCTCGGCGCCGCCGAGGCGGCCACCGCACTGGATCTTGATGCCCTTGGCGCCGGCCTTCATCGTGCTCTGCATGCTCTTACGCATGGCACGACGGAAGGAGACGCGGGAGGAGAGCTGCTCGGCGACGGCCTGGGCCACCAGCTGAGCGTCCACCTCGGGGTTCTTGACCTCGAGGATGTTCAGCTGGACCTGCTTGCCGGTCAGCTTCTCCAGCTCGCCACGGATGCGGTCGGCCTCGGCGCCACGGCGGCCGATGACGATGCCCGGGCGGGCGGTGTGGATGTCAACGCGGACGCGGTCGCGGGTGCGCTCGATCTCGACCTTCGAGATGCCGGCCCGCTCCATGCCCTTCGTCATCATGCGACGAATGGCGACGTCTTCCTTGACGTAGTCCTTGTACAGCTTGTCGGCGTACCAACGGGACTTGAAGTCCGTGGTAATGCCGAGCCGGAACCCGTGCGGGTTTACCTTCTGGCCCATTACCGGGTTCCTTCCTTGCTGCTGACGACCACGGTGATGTGGCTGGTCCGCTTACGGATCCGGTAGGCACGGCCCTGAGCACGCGGACGGAACCGCTTCAGGGTCGGGCCCTCGTCCACGTACGCCTCGCTGATGACCAGCGAAGAGGCGTCAGGGTGGTCGTAGTTGTGTGCAGCGTTGGCGATGGCGCTGTCAAGCACCTTGCCAACCGGCACGCTCGCGGCCTGCGGGGCGAAACGCAGGACCGCCTGAGCCTCCGTGGCATCCATGCCACGGATGAGGTCCACCACTCGGCGGGCCTTCATGGGCGTGACGCGGATGTACCGCGCCTGGGCCCTGGCTTCCATGGTTGTCCCTTCGGTGTAAGTCATAGTCGTTTCCACCCCGCGCTAGCGGCGCTTCGACTTCCGGTCGTCCTTGACGTGGCCGCGGAAGGTGCGAGTCGGCGAGAACTCGCCGAGCTTGTGGCCGACCATCGACTCGGTGACGAACACCGGG
This sequence comes from Streptomyces sp. NPDC005752, assembly GCF_040630715.1. NCBI lineage: Bacteria > Bacillati > Actinomycetota > Actinomycetes > Kitasatosporales > Streptomycetaceae > Streptomyces > Streptomyces sp. NPDC005752. The sequence goes on from NZ_JBEXYB010000016.1 coordinate 120,159, forward strand.
ACGTGGATCTTGCCGTTGTGCACCGCGATGGTGTGACCCAGCATGGCCGGGATGATCATCGAGCGACGGGACCAGGTCTTGATGACGTTCTTGGTGCCTGCCTCGTTCTGTACGTCCACCTTCTTGATGAGGTGGCCGTCGACGAAGGGCCCCTTCTTGAGACTGCGCGGCATCTAAACCCGCTCCTAGCGCTTCTTGTTCGTCTTGCGGCGGCGGACGATGTACTTGCTCGATGCCTTCTTCGGCGAGCGAGTACGACCCTCCTTCTGACCCCACGGCGAGACCGGGTGACGTCCACCGGAGGTCTTGCCTTCACCACCACCGTGCGGGTGGTCAACCGGGTTCATCGCGACACCGCGGACGGTCGGGCGAACGCCCTTCCAGCGCATACGGCCGGCCTTGCCCCAGTTGATGTTCGACTGCTCGGCGTTGCCGACCTCGCCGATCGTGGCGCGGCAGCGGGCGTCGACCAGCCGGATCTCTCCGGACGGCATACGAAGGTGGGCCATCGTGCCCTCCTTCGCCAGCAGCTGCACGGAGGCACCCGCGGAACGGGCGAACTTCGCGCCGCCGCCGGGCCGCAGCTCGATGGCGTGGAGGGTCGTACCGACCGGGATGTTGCGCAGCGCCAGGTTGTTGCCCGGCTTGATGTCTGCGGTCGGACCGTTCTCGACGCGGTCACCCTGCGACAGACCACGGGGGGCGACGATGTAACGCTTCTCGCCGTCCGCGTAGTGCAGCAGCGCGATGCGCGCGGTGCGGTTCGGGTCGTACTCGATGTGCGCGACCTTGGCCGGCACGCCGTCCTTGTCGTGACGACGGAAGTCGATCACTCGGTAGGCGCGCTTGTGGCCACCGCCCTGGTGGCGAACGGTCACACGACCGGCGTTGTTACGGCCGCCCTTGCTGTGCAGGGGGCGGACCAGCGACTTCTCCGGCGTGGACCGCGTGATCTCGACAAAGTCGGCGACGCTGGAGCCACGACGGCCCGGGGTCGTCGGCTTGTACTTGCGGATACCCATTGTCTCTCAGTCCTCGGAAGAATTCCGGATCCTGGACGTCTCGACCTCCGTCAGGAGGTCGGGCCGCCGAAGATGTCGATACGGTCGCCCTCGGCGAGGGTCACGATGGCGCGCTTCGTGTCGGCGCGCTTGCCGAAACCGGTCTTGGTGCGCTTGCGCTTACCCTGCCGGTTGATCGTGTTGACCCCGGTGACCTTGACCGAGAAGACCGCTTCCACGGCCTGCTTGATCTGGGTCTTGTTGGAGCCGGGCGCGACGATGAAGGTGTACTTGTTCTCGTCGAGCAGCGCGTAGCTCTTCTCGGAGACAACCGGCTTGACGAGAACGTCACGCGGGTCCGAGTAGGTCTTGCTGGTAACGGTCGCCTCACTCATCAGGCGGCGCTCCCTTCGGTCTCAGCGGTCTGGGGGCCAGACACGAAGGACTCGAAAGCGGCCTGGGTGAAGACCACGTCGTCAGAGACGATCACGTCGTACGTGTTCAGCTGGCCCGGCTCCAGGATGTGCACCTGGGGCAGGTTGCGCGCGGACAGCCACGCGGCCTCGTCGGCGCGGTCGACGACCAGGAGCAGGTTGCTGCGCTCCGAGATCTTGCCGAACAGCGACTTGGCGGCCTTGGTGGAGACCCCACCCTCGACCACGCCGGTGACGACGTGGATGCGGGAGTGACGTGCCCGGTCCGAGAGGGCACCGCGCAGAGCGGCGGCCTTCATCTTCTTCGGGGTGCGCTGCGAGTAGTCACGCGGCTGCGGGCCGTGGACGACGCCACCGCCGACGAACTGCGGTGCGCGGGTCGAACCCTGGCGGGCGCGGCCGGTGCCCTTCTGGCGGTACGGCTTGCGGCCACCACCACGGACTTCGCCACGACGCTTGGTCTTGTGCGTGCCCTGACGGGCAGCTGCCAGCTGTGCGACAACGACCTGGTGGATCAGCGGAACGCTGGTCTTCGCGTCGAAGATCTCCGCGGGGAGCTCGACGGTACCGGCCTTGTCGCCTGCCGGCGAAAGGATGTCAATGGTGCTCATTACCTCAAGCCCCCTTGGCCGCGGTACGGACCAGGACGAGGCCGCCGTTCGGACCGGGGACTGCGCCCTTGATGAGCAGCAGACCCTTCTCCGCGTCAACCGCGTGGATGGTCAGGTTCTGGGTGGTGACGCGCTCGTTACCCATACGACCGGCCATGCGCATGCCCTTGAAGACACGCCCAGGGGTGGCGCAGCCACCGATCGAACCGGGGGAACGGTGCTTGCGCTGGACGCCGTGGCCGGCGCCGAGGCCCTTGAAGTTGTGACGCTTCATGACACCGGCGAAGCCCTTGCCCTTGCTCTTGCCCGTGACGTCAACCTTGACGCCGGACTCGAACACCTCGGCAGTGACCTCCTGGCCCAGCGTGTACTCGCTGGCGTCAGGGGTGCGGAGCTCCACCAGGTGGCGGCGCGGGGTCACGTCAGCCTTGGCGAAGTGGCCCTTGAGGGGCTTGTTCACCTTGCGCGGGTCGATCTCGCCGAAGGCGATCTGGACCGACTCGTAGCCGTCGCTGTCGTTCGTACGGACCTGCGTCACGACGCACGGACCAGCCTTGACGACGGTCACCGGGACAACCCGGTTGTTCTCGTCCCAGACCTGGGTCATGCCGAGCTTCTCGCCCAGGACGCCCTTGATGTTCTTGCTCATCTCGGCCCGTCCCTTCAGAGCTTGATCTCGATGTCGACGCCAGCCGGCAGGTCGAGACGCATCAGCGAGTCAACCGTCTTCGGGGTGGGGTCGAGAATGTCGATGAGGCGCTTGTGCGTGCGCATCTCGAAGTGCTCGCGAGAGTCCTTGTACTTGTGCGGCGACTTGATGACGCAGTACACGTTCTTCTCAGTGGGCAGCGGCACCGGGCCTGCGACCGACGCACCAGTGCGGGTCACCGTCTCGACGATCTTCTTCGCCGAGGAGTCGATGACCTCGTGGTCGTAGGCCTTGAGCCGGATGCGGATCTTCTGTCCCGCCATGGCTACTAGTAGTCCTGTCTCTCATAACGCTCTGGAACCCGGGAGTTCTCGTAACCTCCGCCTCCGACCCACGCGGTCGGGCGTGTCGCATCCCCTCTACGAAGATCTCCCGAAGGATTTCCCAACCAAGGGGGTGCGGGCCGAAACCGCGCTGCCGGGGGCGAAACCCCACCGGGTGCCTGGTCAGTACCCCACTGACACTTCCCGGAAGATTCCCGTACGTCCGACCCTGGGGGTCGACGAGTACTGTGGGACTCGCTTCCGGTCCTCCCGGCGGGAGGCGCGCAGCATTGACACTCAACCGAGCAACCTGGCCAGTGTGCCATACGGCTCCGGGGCCTGGCCAATCGGGTCCGGGATCTTACCCCCTGCGAGGGACCGGTCAAACGCAGGCGCCCGCGCGACGGTCCGCGATCTTCCTCCGGACCGGGGTCGCGAGCCTGTTCGACGTATCCGTGGATGGGGTGAGGTTTCAGTCCACGGCATATGCCAGGGGGATGCCGGCCCTAGCGTCCGGGCCATGGTCAATTCGTCGCACGAAGCGATGCACCGGATCTTCCAGGAAGAGCCGGGCATCTTCACACGGACATTCAGAACCTTGGGCATCCCGTTCCCCGGGACCGTCGAGGTGTCGGTGCTGACCACCGACCTGACCGAGACCCAGCCGCTGGAACGCCGCCTCGACACCCTGCTGAGAGTGGAGACCGCCGACGGCAGGCCCTATCTCCTGGCCGTCGAGTCCCAAGGCCGGAAGGACCCGGCCAAGTCCAGCAGTTGGACGTACTACCTCGCCCACCTCCATGCCAAGTACGGCATCGATCCCGTACTGCTCGTCGTCTGCCAGGACGAGTCGACGGCTCGGTGGGCCGCCCGCCCCATCCGGATCGGCCCTCCGGAATGGCCGTCGCTCACCGTGCGCCCCCTGGCGCTGGGTCCCCACAACGTCCCGGCCGTGACCGATCCATCAGTGGCGGCACAGGATGTCCCACTCGCCGCTTTCTCGGCGATTACACATGGTAAGGATCCGAATGCGGCTGCCATACTCGAAGCGCTGGCCACCGCTCTGAAGACCGTCGACGAAGAGACCGCGATCATCTTCAGCGAGCTCACCGAACTCGGGCTGGGCAACACCCCGGCCGCCCAGATCTGGAGGAACCTCATGGCCATCGACCTCTCGTTCTTCCGCTCGGAGTCCTCACAGCGACTGCGGGCGGAAGGCAAGGCGGAAGGCAAGGCGGAGGCGGTGGTCCAGGTACTGGAACAGCGCGGTATCGCCGTCGCGGACGGCGTCAGGGCCCGAATCGACGCGTGCACGGACACCGACACTCTGGCCCGCTGGCTGGCGCGGGCACTCACCGCGGAAACGGCCGAGGAACTGTTCGCGGACGCCTGACAGAATCCGGCCATGTCCACGAGCACCCTCCAGGGCTGGAGCCTGCGGCCGGCCACCTTCGAGGACATCGAGCCCATGGCCGAGATCCGGGCCATGGCGATGCGCCCCGACCTGGAGCGCCTGGGCCGGTACGACGAGCACCGGGTGCGGCAGCGGCTGCGTGACGCCTACGTCCCCGAGCACACCTCCGTGGTGGAGGCGGACGGACACGTCGTGGGATGCGTCGCACTGCGGCCCTCCGAGGACGGCTGGTGGCTGGAGCACTTCCACCTCGCGCCGGAGCTCCACGGCAGGGGCATCGGCACGGCCGTCCTGGCCGGCCTCCTGGCCCGCACCGATGCCGAGGGCGTGCCTGTCCGGCTCAACGTCCTGCAGGGCAGCGCCGCCCGCAGCCTGTACGAGCGGCACGGCTTCACCCTGGAGCGGGAGGACCCGGTGGACGTCTTCATGGTCCGCCTGCCCCGTACCGGGTCCTGACCCCGGGCGCAGGAGCCGGACTCGACCTCGTGTGGTGAGCCGTCGGCACATGGTCGCCGCGACAATCACGCTGCGCGGTGTCGACGTCCCCGCCGAGGCCCGCGAGAAGGTCACCGGCTACGGCGACACGGAGCTCCCGGGCCGGTGGCCCAGCCGTGCCGTCACCGCCTCCCTCGGTCGAAAAGATCTTCACCGAGCGCTGACGTGACGGGCGGGAGCCGTCTGACCCCTCACGTACGGGTGACCGTGCCGCACTCCCCGTCGGGCTGCCACTCGCTGCGGTTGTAGGGGTCCACATCAGGCCCGTTGGAGCTGGGGCCCGGGCCGTCGTCCGGGAAGGACGGGTGGAGGAAGCCGTCGTTGCGCTCGCAGGCGGTGTTGCCGAAGTTCTGCTGGGAATTGACCACGGAGAGCTTGCCGGACGTCGCCACGAACTTCTCCGGGTCGTGCAGCGCCACCGTCAGCTCGCGCCTCACGATGGTGCGCGCCACCTCGTCCTCGCCCACCCTCACGAGCGGGTAGACGAAGGTGTAATCGGCCTTGACCTCCACGGAGCCCGTGGGGCCCGCTTCGAAGCTCATCCGCCCACGGGTCTTGACGACATCTCCCACCAGCCGGATCTCGTCCGGGTCGAACCGGCTGAACATCATCAAGGGGTCCCGTTCCTCACCGGGTTCCGCCAGGGACTCTTCCAGTCGCTTCCGCTCCCCCTCCTGCAAGGGGTCGAGCAGGTCCAGCGCCTCCTCGGGCGTCTCCCCGCGCAGGGTGGCCGGATCGAGATTGGCCGCGACGAGGAACTGCCGGGTCGCCCTCAGGGCCTGTTCGACCTCGTCCTTGCTCATCCCCCCGACCGCCTCGGCCTCCGGGACCTCGATCCCCGCTGCCCCGTCCGCCCAGCGGACGGCGGGCGAACCCCGGAAGGGCTGTGCCGTGGTCGGCCGGTCCCGACCGGACTCGTCGTCCGGTGCGGCGGTCGGCGGCGCGGTCTCGGCCGGCAGCGGCGAGATGTCCACGGAGCCGGCGCCTCCGGGGAGGTGGTCGGTCAGCAGGCTCGGCCGCATGGCGACCGCCAGGACCCCCATGACCAGGACGAACCCGAGGAAACCGGCGAGACGCCGCCGCTTCCGGGAACGGCCGTTCATCTCCTGCCAGGCCGGGCCGGTGCGCCACCCGTCCGGCTGCCACGGCTCGGCGGTCTTGCGCTTCCGGCCGAAGCGCCGCCCGCTCGCGGCGGCCTCCTCGTCCAGCGCGCGCAGGCGCGCGGTGACCATCCGGGCACGGGCCGAGGGCTCCTTCGGCGCGTCACCTGCGCCGCTCTCGGCCTGCCGGACGAGTTCCGCCCACTGTTCGTCGGAGACAAGGCCCCCCTCGTCCGGGTGGTCCGACGGTTCTCCTGCCGGCGTTCTGGTGCTCACTGTTCTGTTCCACTCCCCCACGCGACTCTGCCACCACCAGTTCACGCTGCCGGGCGGTGTTCAAACAAGAGTGCGAAGCGAACAGTGACGATCATGTGATGCCACACGCCCTGAACAGCTCGCGGCAGGAGCGGCCGAAGGGGAAGAAGTCACGGCACGTACGTCACGGCGCGGCGCGGCGCGGCGACGGGGCCGTCCTCGCTGCCCGGCGTGGGGCGTTGGACCGTGGCGTCGGGGTACTTCAGGAGCAGGCGTGCGCATTCGACGCGTTCGGCCGTGGGCCAGTCACGGGTGATGTGCTCGGAGGCCTGCCGCTGCTGGACGGCGGAAGTGGCCGAGAAGGGTGATGCAGTCACCTGTTCATGGACCAGCCGCACACCGACGAGATCATCGGCCTCATCGCCGCCTCCCGGCGCGTTCGTCGCCCCCTGTGTCGTCCTGAACGCCTCGATGACGGGCATCAGCGGTTCAGACCTCGCCGACGACCCGCGCGTCGGCTCACGTCTGACCCCCGCGTGGAACGAGACCCTGCGCGCTGCCACTCTCACCCCGGCACGCCGTTTCGGCCTGTCGGACCGCGGCCGCATCGCCGAGGCGCTCCGCGCAGACCTGCTCCTGGTGGACGGCGACCCGACCACCGCCATCGCCGACACCCTCAACCTCCGCGCGGTCCGGCGTCGCGGCACGCTCACCCGGCTCGTAGCCTGACCGGCGCGCCGACCGGCCGGCCCAGGCAACCGGACCCGGCCCCTCCGGGGACCACCGCCTGAGCGCCGCGCGGGCCGGGCAACCCGTCCGCCCGGATCCCCGTCTATCCCTCCGCAGGAGCAGGCGCACAACCCTGACCTGCGATGACCGACAGTACGCAGCTCAGGGCACCGGCCCGCCCGCTGCGGGGGACGCGGACGGAGTGCGTGGCGTGACGGATCAATCTGCCCTGCCCGGAAACGGCGTGCTACGACGCACCGTCGTCACCACGGCCGTCGCCGGGATGACGCTCAGCGCCTGCTCGGTCCCGGCGCCCCGGCGGTCGGACCCCGCACCGAATCCCGCACCCGGCATGCCCATCAGCACCGCGCGGCGGGCGCTGCTGATGCAGATACTCGCGCACCCGGACGACGACCTGTACTTCATGAACCCGGACACCCGGCGCGCCCTCGACGCCGGAGCACCGCTGGTCTGCGTGTACCTCACAGCGGGCGAGGCCGACGGCCTCAACAAGATCCCCGGCCGCCCCCGCCCCGCACCGGACAAGGCGGCATACTCGTCCGCGCGCCACCAGGGGCTGCGGCAGGCCTACGCGACGCTACTCGGCCTGGACAAGTTCACCCCCTGGGAGATATCCGTCGCCCAGCTCGCCGACGGGCACCGGGCCGAGGTCAACACCCTGGGCGCCGGGGGCCGCAGGGTCGAGCTGGTCTTCGTCAACACGGCTATGCACACCACCCGTCACCGCCTCGGGCTGCCCAGCCTGTGGCACGACCGACGGCTGACCCTCCGCACGGTCGTCGCCGAGGGCTCCCCCCTGGACCGCCCGGGCACGTACACGTACGACGGTCTCGTCGACGTCCTCGTCGGGCTGCTGGAGCGCAACCGGCCGACCGTCGTACACACCCTGGACCCCGATCCGGACGTCCAGCACAGCACCGAGGCCGTCCGGCGCCAGGACAGCGAACAGCCCGGCTACTCGGACCACGCGGACCACACGGCCGCCGCCTGCTTCGCCTGGGCGGCGATGATCCGCTGGGTCGCAAGGAGCACGCGTGACGGCGGCCAGGTGCCGGGCTTCGCGGTCACCTCGTTCCGCGGGTACTACAACCGGCACTGGCCCAAGAACCTCCCGACGGCCGTGCTCGCGGAGAAGGCCGCCCATCTTGTCCCCTACGGCGGTTCGCCCGGCTGGGACTGTGGCAACCGGTCGGGCTGCGGGGACTACAACGTGGGCGGTGAACGGCCGCTGACCAACAGGAAGGGCTGGGTCCGCTCCACCCGCCACCGTTATCCGGGCGACCGCACCGTCGTCACCGCCGGGCCCGGCGGCCGGCTCGACGCCTATGCCGTGGTGGGGCTCCGCCTGGTCCGGTGGCGCGAGACCGAGCCGGCGGGCGGGGTGTGGGGCCCGCCGGTCGACCTCGGGGGCGGTCCGCTCGCCCCGGCGCTGGGGTCGGCCACCGCGGGCGACGGCACCCTGCTGCTGTTCGGGCTGCGTTTCGCGGCACTCCGTGGGCACGGGTCGGACAACGAGCGCGAGATCGTGCTGCTGGAACAGACCGCTCCCGGCGGCGGCTTCCTCGCCTGGCGGGGTCTCGGCAACCCCTCCCCGGGCCGGGACGACGGACGCCGCATCGGTGTACCCGTCGCCGTGACGGCACCGGACGGCAGGATCCACCTCTTCGTGCGCAACGCGGGGAAGGGCGTCAGCACCCGGGTGCGTGAAGCGGACAGGACGTGGGGCGAGTGGCGCGACATGGGCGGCGGGGAGGTGCAGGACGGCCTGAGCGCCGTGGTGGACCGCGCCGGCCGCGTCCACGTCCACGCGGCCGGTCATCACGCCGTGCACCACTGGACCCAGGAAGCGCCGGGCTCGGAGCTCACCGCCAGGACGCAGATCGGTGCCGGACCCGTGCCGGGTGACGCACCCGCCGGGCTGCCCGCGGCCGACGGTTCCGTGTACCTGTTCTACCGGGCGCAGGCGCGGGCGGTGACGACGGCTGTACGGGACGGGGTGGCCTCGGACCTCGCCGGCTTCGACGGGTACGGAGAGCTGGCCGCCGCCGGCCCCACCCTCCTCGGCCGCACCGCCGAGGGACTGCTCCAGGTCCTGACGGGCGCGCGGTTGTCCCGGCGCTCGCAGGGGCCCGTCGCACTGGACGGGGCCACGCTCCGGCTCGGCGACGACGGGCGTCCGGTGGTGGTGGGCCTGGGCTCGGACGCGCTGCCCTTCGCCTGGCGGCCGTAGAAGGGCACCCGGGCGGACTCGTCGGCGCGGCTGCAGCCGGCCGTGGCTCGGCGATCCGGACCGCGTCGACCAGGATGCGATCGGGCAGTTGGCCGACGACGGGGGACAGCCGGTTGCGTACGGTACCCAGGCTCAGGAGGAGGTCGGCGGCGATCTCTCGCGCATGGGAACCGGAGGCGGTCAGCCGCAGTGCCTCCTCGCCGTCGTTGAGCGGGCTGGCTCCGGCACAGGGCGTCCCGCATCCTGGGGTCGGTCACCCGCCCTCCCCCGGCGACCCCGCGGATGACGTCCGCCATCTCCGCGGACACGCGCCGCACATGCCGAAGGGCCCCGCACCTCTCGCGAGGTGCGGGGCCCTTCTTGGTGCTCAGTGAGGAGCAACCAGGTCAGACAGTCAGGTGATTACTTGACGATCTTGGTGACCTGGCCGGCGCCCACGGTCCGGCCACCCTCACGGATGGCGAACTTCAGGCCCTCTTCCATGGCGACCGGCTGGATCAGCGCGACGTCCATGAGGGTGTTGTCACCCGGCATGACCATCTCGGTGCCCTCGGGAAGGGTCACAACGCCCGTCACGTCCGTGGTACGGAAGTAGAACTGCGGGCGGTAGTTGTTGAAGAAGGGGGTGTGACGGCCACCCTCGTCCTTCGACAGGATGTAGGCCTGGGCCTGGAACTCGGTGTGCGGCGTGACCGAACCCGGCTTGATGATGACCTGGCCGCGCTCGACGTCCTCGCGCTTGATGCCACGGAGGAGCAGACCGACGTTCTCACCGGCCTGGCCCTCGTCGAGCAGCTTGCGGAACATCTCGATGCCGGTGACCGTGGTGGTGGTCTTCTCCTGCTTGATGCCCACGATGTCAACGGTCTCGTTGACCTTGAGGACACCACGCTCGATGCGGCCGGTGACGACCGTACCGCGACCGGTGATCGTGAAGACGTCCTCGATCGGCATGAGGAACGGCTTCTCGACGTCACGCTCGGGCTGCGGGATGTTCTCGTCCACGGCCTTCATCAGGTCGAGAACGGTCTTGCCCCACTCGGCGTCGCCCTCGAGGGCCTTGAGCGCCGAGACCTTGACGACCGGAAGGTCGTCGCCCGGGAACTCGTACTCGGAGAGGAGCTCACGAACCTCGAGCTCGACGAGCTCCAGGATCTCCTCGTCGTCCACCATGTCGGCCTTGTTCAGCGCGACGACGATGTACGGCACGCCTACCTGGCGGGCCAGGAGCACGTGCTCCTTGGTCTGCGGCATCGGGCCGTCGGTGGCCGCGACCACGAGGATGGCGCCGTCCATCTGCGCCGCACCCGTGATCATGTTCTTGATGTAGTCGGCGTGACCCGGGCAGTCGACGTGCGCGTAGTGACGCGACTCCGTCTGGTACTCGACGTGCGCGATCGAGATCGTGATACCGCGCTGACGCTCCTCAGGAGCCTTGTCGATCTGGTCGAAGGCCGAGGCCTCGTTCAGGTCCGGGTACGCGTCGTGCAGCACCTTGGTAATGGCGGCCGTGAGGGTCGTCTTACCGTGGTCAATGTGACCGATGGTGCCGATGTTGACGTGCGGCTTAGTCCGCTCGAACTTTGCCTTCGCCACTGGGGTCCTCCTGAGTGGTTCTGTACGCCTTGCTTCATCGGCGCCAGGTGATCTTTGCTGGAATGCCGGTGCCGGAGGCATTCGCCGTACTGCTTGCGCACTGCGACGAATGCCCGACCAGGCTCCGGTGACAAGCCTAAAGCGTGAGCTCGGAAGAGTTACTCGCCCTTGGCCTTCGCGATGATCTCCTCGGCGACGTTCCGCGGAACCTCGGCGTAGGAGTCGAACTGCATCGAGTAGCTTGCGCGACCCGAGGTCTTGCTGCGGAGGTCTCCGACGTAGCCGAACATCTCCGAGAGGGGCACGAGGCCCTTCACGACGCGAGCGCCGCTGCGCTCCTCCATGGCCTGGATCTGGCCACGGCGGGAGTTGAGGTCGCCGATGACATCGCCCATGTAGTCCTCGGGCGTGGTGACCTCGACGGCCATCATCGGCTCGAGGAGCACGGGGGACGCCTTGCGGGCACCCTCCTTGAACGCCTGCGAACCGGCGATCTTGAAGGCGAGCTCCGAGGAGTCGACCTCGTGGTAACCACCGTCGAGAAGGGTGACGCGGACGCCGACCATCTCGTAACCGGCCAGGATGCCGAACTGCATGGCTTCCTGAGCACCCGCGTCCACCGAGGGAATGTACTCACGGGGGATGCGGCCACCGGTGACCTTGTTGACGAACTCGTAGGAGGCGTCGCCACCCTCGATGGGCTCGAGGGCGATCTGCACCTTCGCGAACTGGCCGGTACCACCAGTCTGCTTCTTGTGCGTGTAGTCGATGCGCTCGACGGTCTTGCGGATCGTCTCGCGGTAAGCGACCTGGGGCTTGCCGACGTTCGCCTCGACGCGGAACTCGCGCTTCATGCGGTCGACGAGCACCTCGAGGTGAAGCTCGCCCATACCACCGATGATGGTCTGGCCGGTCTCCTCGTCGGAGTGCACCTGGAAGGAGGGGTCCTCCTCCGAGAGGCGCTGGATGGCGACACCCAGCTTCTCCTGGTCACCCTTGGACTTGGGCTCGATGGCGACCTGAATGACCGGAGCCGGGAAGTCCATGGACTCCAGGATCACCGGGTTCTTGTCGTCGGACAGCGTCTCACCCGTGGTGGTCTGCTTCAGGCCCATGACGGCGACGATGTCACCGGCGCCCACCGACGCGATCTCCTCACGCTTGTTCGCGTGCATGCGGTAGATCTTGCCGATGCGCTCCTTCTTGCCCTTGACCGAGTTCAGCACCGCGGTGCCGGCCTCGAGGCGACCGGAGTAGATCCGGACGAAGGTGAGCTTGCCGAGGTGCGGGTCGCTCGCGATCTTGAACGCGAGGCCGGAGAACGGCTCGTCGTCCGAAGGCCTGCGCTTGACGACCAGCTCCGGGTCCTTGACGTCGTGGCCCTCGATGGCCTCGACGTCCAGGGGGGAAGGCAGGTAGCGGACGACCGCGTCGAGCAGGGGCTGGACGCCCTTGTTCTTGAACGCCGTGCCACAGAAGACGGGGGTCACGGTGACGGAGTCGGCCGTGCCCTTCGACGCGAGGGTGATCCGACGGATCGCCTCGTGCAGCTGGTCCTCGGTGGGCTCGACGCCCTCGAGGTACAGCTCCATCATCTGGTCGTCGTTCTCCGCGACGGCCTCAAGGAGCTTGCCGCGCCATTCCTCGGCAGCCTCCGTGTGCGTGTCGGGGATGTCGACCGTGTCGTACATCTCGCCCTTGGCGGCCTCTTCCGACCACACGAAGGCCTTCATCGACACGAGGTCGACGACGCCCTTGAAGTCGGCTTCGGCACCGATGGGGAGCTGCATGACGAGCGGAACCGCACCGAGGCGGTCGACGATCATGTCGACGCAGCGGTGGAACTCGGCGCCGGTGCGGTCGAGCTTGTTGACGAAGCAGATGCGCGGGACGCCGTAGCGGTCCGCCTGACGCCAGACGGTCTCGGACTGCGGCTCGACGCCGGCCACACCGTCGAACACGGTGACGGCACCGTCGAGGACGCGGAGCGAACGCTCCACCTCGACGGTGAAGTCGACGTGACCCGGGGTGTCGATGATGTTGATGGTGTGGTCAACATCATTGAGCGGCCAGTGACAGGTCGTCGCGGCGGACGTGATCGTGATGCCGCGCTCCTGCTCCTGCTCCATCCAGTCCATCGTGGCTGCGCCGTCGTGGACTTCACCGATCTTGTACGAAACGCCGGTGTAGAAGAGGATCCGCTCAGTGGTGGTCGTCTTGCCCGCGTCGATGTGGGCCATGATCCCGATGTTGCGGACCTTGGCCAGGTCAAGCGAAGTGGTGGCCATAAGGCTCAATCTTCTCTCGGTCTCGATGGGGGTAGCGACTACCAGCGGTAGTGCGCGAAGGCCTTGTTGGACTCGGCCATCTTGTGGGTGTCCTCGCGCTTCTTGACGGCAGCGCCAAGACCGTTGGAGGCGTCGAGCAGCTCGTTCATGAGGCGCTCGGTCATGGTCTTCTCACGACGGGCGCGGGAGTAACCCACGATCCAGCGCAGCGAGAGCGTGGCGGCGCGACCGGGCTTGACCTCGATCGGCACCTGGTAGGTGGCGCCACCGACACGGCGGGACTTGACCTCGAGCGAGGGCTTGACGTTCTCAAGCGCGCGCTTCAGCGTGATGACCGGGTCAGCACCGGTCTTCTCGCGGAGGCCTTCCATGGCGCCGTACACGATCCGCTCGGCGGTGGAACGCTTGCCGTCGAGGAGGATCTTGTTGATCAGCGAGGTGACAAGAGGAGAGCTGTAGACCGGGTCGATGATGACCGGGCGCTTCGGGGCGGGGCCCTTACGAGGCATTCTTACTTCTCCTTCTTGGCGCCGTAGCGGCTGCGGGCCTGCTTGCGGTTCTTGACACCCTGGGTGTCGAGCGAACCACGGATGATCTTGTAACGAACACCCGGCAGGTCCTTCACACGGCCGCCACGCACGAGCACGATCGAGTGCTCCTGCAGGTTGTGTCCCTCACCCGGGATGTAGGCCGTGACCTCGATGCCGGAGGTCAGACGCACACGCGCGACCTTACGGAGCGCCGAGTTCGGCTTCTTCGGGGTGGTCGTGAACACACGCGTGCAGACACCACGACGCTGGGGCGAACCCTCGAGCGCGGGCGTCTTGTTCTTCTCGACCTTGTCCTGCCGGCCCTTCCGGACCAGCTGCTGGATCGTAGGCACTACTTCTCCGGTTTCTGTGTGCCGTTCGTGAAACTAACCTGGAACACTCGCCGACCCACGCGGTCGGGTGTGTCGAATACTGCACGCCCCTGCGGTGAAACAGCGGAGAAGCAGATTGCGGTGGCCACTTACGGACTCGCCATGCGGTTGAGGACACGCACCCGAGCCCAGGCACACCCCAGGCACAAGGCTTGAGCGTACCTACCTCACGGAGCTGGGTCAAAACAAATGATGTCCACCCCGGCCCCCGGACCGTGCGGCCGGGCATGCCACCCACGCCCCCGCAGGGTCGGATCACCCGGCACAGCGCTCCTCACCAGCATAAACGACGGGACTGTGGCAGGGTGCCGCCTCCAGCGCGCGGTCGGCGACACCTGCATCCGTCACCGCGGGTGACCGACCTCACTGCGTCTGCCGGACACGCAGAAGGGCGCCCACCCCGTACAAGACGGGATGGGCGCCCTTCTCACTCACACCTACTGGTTGTACGGACCGTAGTCGTAGTCCTCCAGCGGAACGGCCTGGCCGGAGCCCGTGCCGAACGGCGAGTAGTCGATGTCGTCGTAGCCGACGGCCGAGTACATCGCGGCCTTGGCCTCCTCGGTCGGCTCGACCCGGATGTTGCGGTAGCGGGACAGACCCGTACCCGCCGGGATGAGCTTACCGATGATGACGTTCTCCTTGAGGCCGATCAGGGAGTCCGACTTGGCGTTGATCGCCGCGTCGGTCAGGACCCTGGTCGTCTCCTGGAAGGACGCCGCCGACAGCCACGACTCGGTGGCGAGCGAGGCCTTGGTGATACCCATCAGCTGCGGACGGCCGGAGGCGGGGTGACCGCCCTCGGTGACCACACGACGGTTCTCGACCTCGAACTTCGACCGCTCGACGAGCTCGCCCGGCAGCAGCTCCGCGTCGCCGGACTCGATGATCGTCACGCGGCGCAGCATCTGCCGGATGATGATCTCGATGTGCTTGTCGTGGATCGACACGCCCTGCGAGTTGTAGACCTTCTGGACTTCGCCGACCAGGTGGACCTGGACCGCGCGCTGACCGAGGATCCGCAGCACGTCGTGCGGGTTCGTGGCACCGACGGTGAGCTTCTGGCCCACCTCGACCGCGTCGCCCTCGCCGACCAGCAGACGGGCACGCTTGGAGATCGGGAACGGCGTCTCCTCGCTGCCGTCGTCCGGCGTGACGACGAGCTTCTTGGTCTTCTCGGTCTCCTCGATCCGGACACGGCCCTTGGCCTCCGAGATCGGGGCGACACCCTTGGGGGTACGCGCCTCGAAGAGCTCGACGACACGGGGCAGACCCTGCGTGATGTCGTCACCGGCCACACCACCGGTGTGGAAGGTACGCATCGTCAGCTGGGTACCGGGCTCACCGATGGACTGGGCGGCGATGATGCCGACCGCCTCACCGATGTCGACCAGCTTGCCGGTGGCGAGCGAGCGTCCGTAGCAGAAGGCACAGGTGCCGACCGCGGACTCACAGGTCAGGACCGAGCGGGTCTTGACCTCCTCGACGCCGGCGCCCACCAGGGCGTCGATCAGGACGTCACCGAGGTCGACGTTGGCAGGCGCGATGACCTTGCCGTCGACGACGACGTCCTCGGCGAGCATGCGGGCGTAGACCGAGGTCTCGACGTCGTCCGTCTTGCGCAGGACACCGTCGGCGCCCTTCACGGCGATCTTCAGCTTGAGGCCACGGTCGGTGCCGCAGTCCTCCTCGCGGATGATGACGTCCTGCGAGACGTCCACCAGACGACGGGTCAGGTAACCCGAGTCGGCGGTACGCAGGGCGGTGTCCGCCAGACCCTTACGGGCACCGTGCGTGGAGATGAAGTACTCCAGAACGGTGAGGCCCTCACGGAAGGACGCCTTGATGGGACGCGGGATCGTCTCGTTCTTGGCGTTCGACACCAGACCACGCATACCCGCGATCTGACGCATCTGCATCATGTTTCCTCGGGCACCCGAGTCGACCATCATGAAGATGGGGTTCGTCTTCGGGAAGTTCGCGTTCATCGCCTCGGCAACCTCGTTGGTCGCCTTGGTCCAGATCGCGATGAGCTCCTGCGTGCGCTCGTCCTTGGTGATCAGACCGCGCTCGTACTGCTTCTGGACCTTCTCGTCCTGCTCCTCGTAGCCCTTGACGATGGCCTTCTTGGCCTCGGGCACGACGACGTCGGAGATGGCCACGGTCACACCGGAGCGGGTGGCCCAGTGGAAACCGGCCGCCTTCAGGTTGTCGAGCGTCGCCGCCACGATGACCTTGGGGTAGCGCTCGGCCAGGTCGTTGACGATCTCGGAGAGCTGCTTCTTACCCACCGAGTAGTCGACGAACGGGTAGTCCTCGGGCAGCAGCTCGTTGAAGAGCGCGCGGCCCAGGCTCGTACGCAGCCGGAAGGTGTCACCCGGCTGGTACTCGGGCTCGCCCTCCTCGGCGACCGGCGGCACCCAGCCACGCGGGGGCATGGTGCCCACCGGGAAGCGGATGTCGACCTTCGCCTGGAGCGACAGCTCGCGGGCGTCGAAGGCCATGGTGGCCTCGGCCGTGGAGCCGAACGCGCGGTCCGTGCCCTTGACGTTGCGGCCCTCTTCGTCCGTGGTGAGGAAGAAGAGACCCAGCACCATGTCCTGGGTCGGCATGGTGACGGGACGACCGTCGGCCGGCTTCAGAATGTTGTTCGAGGACAGCATCAGGATGCGGGCCTCGGCCTGCGCCTCCGCGGAGAGCGGCAGGTGCACGGCCATCTGGTCACCGTCGAAGTCCGCGTTGAACGCGGTGCAGACGAGCGGGTGGATCTGGATGGCCTTGCCCTCGACCAGCTGCGGCTCGAAGGCCTGGATGCCGAGGCGGTGCAGGGTGGGCGCACGGTTCAGCAGCACCGGGTGCTCGGCGATGACCTCTTCGAGGACGTCGTACACCACGGTGCGGCCGCGCTCGACCATGCGCTTGGCCGACTTGATGTTCTGCGCGTGGTTCAGGTCCACCAGGCGCTTCATCACGAACGGCTTGAAGAGCTCCAGCGCCATCGCCTTCGGCAGACCGCACTGGTGCAGCTTGAGCTGCGGACCGACGACGATCACGGAACGCGCGGAGTAGTCCACGCGCTTGCCGAGGAGGTTCTGACGGAAACGGCCCTGCTTGCCCTTCAGCATGTCGCTGAGGGACTTCAGGGGGCGGTTACCGGGACCGGTGACCGGGCGACCACGGCGGCCGTTGTCGAACAGCGCGTCGACGGCCTCCTGCAGCATCCGCTTCTCGTTGTTCACGATGATCTCGGGGGCACCGAGGTCAAGGAGACGCTTGAGGCGGTTGTTGCGGTTGATCACACGGCGGTACAGGTCGTTCAGGTCGGAGGTCGCGAAGCGGCCACCGTCCAGCTGCACCATCGGACGCAGGTCCGGCGGGATGACCGGTACGCAGTCGAGCACCATGCCCTTGGGCTTGTTGCTGGTCTGCAGGAACGCGGAGACGACCTTGAGGCGCTTGAGCGCACGGGTCTTCTTCTGGCCCTTGCCGGTACGGATGATCTCGCGGAGGCGCTCGGCCTCCTCGTCGAGGTCGAAGGACTCCAGGCGCTTCTGCAGCGCGGCGGCGCCCATGCAGCCGTCGAAGTACGTGCCGAAGCGGTCACGCAGCTCGCGGTAGAGCAGCTCGTCGCCCTCGAGGTCCTGGACCTTGAGGTTCTTGAAGCGGCTCCACACCTCGTCGAGACGGTCGATCTCGCGCTGCGCACGGTCGCGCAGCTGCTTCATCTCACGCTCGGCACCTTCGCGCACCTTGCGGCGCACGTCGGCCTTGGCACCCTCGGCCTCGAGCTCGGCCAGGTCGGTCTCGAGCTTCTTGGCGCGGTTCTCGAGGTCCGAGTCGCGACGGTTCTCGACCTGCTGGCGCTCGACGGAGACGTGTGCCTCCAGCGACGGGAGGTCGCGCGTGCGGCGCTCCTCGTCGACGAACGTGATCATGTACGCGGCGAAGTAGATGACCTTCTCGAGGTCCTTCGGCGCGAGGTCCAGCAGGTAGCCCAGGCGCGACGGGACGCCCTTGAAGTACCAGATGTGGGTGACGGGAGCGGCAAGCTCGATGTGACCCATGCGCTCACGGCGCACCTTGGCGCGCGTGACCTCTACGCCACAGCGCTCACAGATGATGCCCTTGAAGCGGACACGCTTGTACTTGCCGCAGTAGCACTCCCAGTCCCGGGTCGGACCGAAGATCTTCTCGCAGAAGAGTCCGTCCTTCTCGGGCTTGAGCGTGCGGTAGTTGATGGTCTCCGGCTTCTTCACTTCGCCGTGGGACCAGGTCCGGATGTCGTCCGCGGTGGCAAGGCCGATCCGCAGCTCGTCGAAGAAGTTGACGTCGAGCACTTGTCGTCAATCCCTCTTTCGGGGGTTCGAGCCCCCTCGCCTGAGCGAGAAATCGGGGCACTTCAGCAATGGTCTGAACGGGTCCGGGGAGAGCCGGCCGGATCACTGGGATCCGGCCGGCCAACCCGTCAGACCTCTTCGACGCTGCTCGGCTCTCGCCGGGACAGGTCGATACCGAGCTCCTCCGCCGCGCGGAAGACGTCCTCGTCCGTGTCGCGCATCTCGATGGACATGCCGTCCGAGGACAGCACCTCCACGTTGAGGCAGAGCGACTGCATCTCCTTGATGAGCACCTTGAAGGACTCGGGAATGCCGGGCTCGGGGATGTTCTCGCCCTTGACGATCGCCTCGTAGACCTTGACGCGGCCGGTGACGTCGTCGGACTTGATCGTCAGGAGTTCCTGGAGGGCGTATGCGGCGCCGTAAGCCTCAAGGGCCCACACCTCCATCTCACCGAATCGCTGACCACCGAACTGCGCCTTACCACCCAGCGGCTGCTGCGTGATCATGGAGTACGGGCCGGTCGAGCGCGCGTGGAGCTTGTCGTCGACCAGGTGGTGCAGCTTGAGGATGTACATGTAGCCGATCGAGACCGGCTCGGGGAACGGCTCACCGGAGCGGCCGTCGTACAGGTTGGCCTTGCCCGAGGGCTGGACCAGCCGGTCGCCGTCGCGGTTCGGGATCGTGGCCTGGAAGAGGCCGGTGATCTCGTCCTCGCGCGCACCGTCGAAGACGGGCGTGGCGACGTTGGTGCCGGGGGCGACCTGGTCGGCGCCGATGGCCTGCAGGCGCTGGGCCCACTCGTCACCGAGGCCGGAGACGTCCCAGCCGCGGCTGGCGAGCCAGCCGAGGTGGATCTCCAGGACCTGTCCCGGGTTCATTCGGGACGGGACACCCAGCGGGTTGAGGATGATGTCGACCGGGGTGCCGTCCTCAAGGAACGGCATGTCCTCGATCGGGAGGATCTTCGAGATGACGCCCTTGTTGCCGTGACGGCCGGCGAGCTTGTCACCATCGGTGATCTTGCGCTTCTGCGCGACGTAGACGCGGACCAGCTGGTTCACGCCCGGCGGCAGCTCGTCGCCCTCTTCGCGGTCGAAGACGCGGACGCCGATGACCTTGCCGATCTCGCCGTGCGGGACCTTGAGCGAGGTGTCGCGCACCTCGCGCGCCTTCTCGCCGAAGATGGCACGGAGCAGACGCTCCTCCGGGGTCAGCTCGGTCTCACCCTTGGGCGTGACCTTGCCGACGAGGATGTCGCCGGCGACGACCTCGGCACCGATACGGATGATGCCGCGCTCGTCGAGGTCCGCGAGGACCTCTTCGGAGACGTTCGGGATGTCCCGGGTGATCTCCTCCGGGCCGAGCTTGGTGTCACGGGCGTCGACCTCGTGCTCCTCGATGTGGATCGAGGAGAGGACGTCGTCCTGCACGAGGCGCTGCGACAGGATGATCGCGTCCTCGTAGTTGTGACCCTCCCACGGCATGAACGCCACGAGCAGGTTCTTGCCGAGCGCCATCTCACCGTTCTCGGTGGCGGGCCCGTCGGCGAGGACCTGGCTCTCGATCACACGGTCGCCCTCGGAGACGACGACCTTCTGGTTGACCGAGGTGCCCTGGTTGGAGCGCGAGAACTTGGCGATGCGGTACGTGGTGTACGTGCCGTCGTCGTTCGTCACGGTGATGTAGTCCGCGGAGACCTCCTGAACCACACCCGCCTTCTCCGCCTTGAGCACGTCGCCGGCGTCGGTGGCGCAGCGGTACTCCATGCCGGTACCGACCAGCGGCGCCTCGCTCTTGATGAGCGGGACGGCCTGACGCATCATGTTCGCGCCCATGAGGGCGCGGTTGGCGTCGTCGTGCTCGAGGAACGGGATCATCGCGGTCGCGACCGACACCATCTGGCGCGGCGAGACGTCCATGTAGTCGACGTCGTCACCGGGGATGTAGTCGATCTCTCCGCCACGACGGCGGACCAGGACGCGGGCCTCGGTGAAGCGCATGTCCTCGGACAGCGTCGCGTTCGCCTGGGCGATCACGAAGCGGTCTTCCTCGTCGGCCGTCAGGTAGTCGACGTCGTCGGTGACGACACCCTCGACGACCTTGCGGTACGGCGTCTCGATGAAACCGAACGGGTTGATGCGCCCGTAGGAGGCCAGCGAGCCGATCAGACCGATGTTCGGGCCTTCGGGCGTCTCGATCGGGCACATACGGCCGTAGTGCGACGGGTGAACGTCACGGACCTCGAAGCCGGCCCGCTCACGGGACAGACCACCCGGGCCGAGGGCGTTCAGACGACGCTTGTGCGTCAGCCCCGACAGCGGGTTGTTCTGGTCCATGAACTGCGACAGCTGGCTGGTGCCGAAGAACTCCTTGATGGAGGCGACGACCGGCCGGATGTTGATCAGGGTCTGCGGCGTGATCGCCTCGACGTCCTGGGTGGTCATGCGCTCGCGCACGACACGCTCCATACGGGCGAGACCCGTACGGACCTGGTTCTGGATCAGCTCACCGACGTTACGGATACGACGGTTGCCGAAGTGGTCGATGTCGTCGGTCTCGACCATGATCGAACGACCGGACTCACCGACCGTCTCGGTCTCACCGGCGTGCAGCTTCACCAGGTACTTGATGGTGGCGATGATGTCGTCGCTGGTGAGAACACCGGCGTCGAGCGGCTCGTCGGCGCCGAGCTTCTTGTTCACCTTGTAGCGGCCGACCTTCGCGAGGTCGTAACGCTTCGGGTTGAAGTAGAGGTTCTCGAGCAGCGTCTGAGCAGCCTCGCGCGTGGGCGGCTCGCCCGGACGCAGCTTGCGGTAGATGTCGAGCAGCGCGTCGTCCTGGCCCTGGGTGTGGTCCTTCTCCAGGGTGGCGCGCATGGACTCGTACTCGCCGAACTCCTCGAGGATCTGCTCGGTGGTCCAACCGAGAGCCTTCAGGAGGACGGTGACGGACTGCTTGCGCTTACGGTCGATGCGCACACCGACCATGTCGCGCTTGTCGATCTCCATCTCCAGCCAGGCACCCCGGGACGGGATGATCTTGGCGGAGAAGATGTCCTTGTCGGACGTCTTGTCGATGGAGGAGTCGAAGTAGACACCCGGCGAGCGCACGAGCTGCGACACGACGACACGCTCGGTGCCGTTGATGACGAAGGTGCCCTTGTTGGTCATGAGCGGGAAGTCGCCCATGAAGACCGTCTGGGACTTGATCTCGCCGGTCTCGTTGTTGGTGAACTCGGCCGTGACGAAGAGCGGCGCGGCGAACGTGAAGTCGCGCTCCTTGCACTCGTCGATCGAGTTCTTCGGGGGCTCGAAGCGGTGGTCGCGGAACGTGAGCGACATCGACCCGGAGAAGTCCTCGATCGGGGAGATCTCCTCGAAGATTTCCTCCAGGCCGGACTTGGTGGGGACGTCTTGTCCACTGTCCAGAGCAGCCTCGACGCGAGCCTTCCAGGCGGCGTTGCCCAGGAGCCAGTCGAAGCTCTCGGTCTGCAGCGCGAGGAGGTTCGGAACCTCGAGGGGCTCCTTGATCTTTGCAAAAGAGATGCGCAGCGGGGCGGTGCTGGCACCGTTGTTCGTATTCGAGGTCGAGGCGTTGCGCGAGGCGGCCAAGAGGGGGTCCTTCCGAGGGCTCGGACTCACTACGCGCGTACCGGCCCCAAGCCGCACACAGAGACAGGAAACCCAAGGTCAGGGATAATCCGGTCATCGGTGCTGAGCGTGGGCATGCCCCTGGTGACGGGCAGGAGGCAGCTAACAGGCAGCGCAAAGGGTCAGTGTAGCCAAACGCCACACTGATGTCCAGTCGGGGTTCTCAGAGACCCACGTTGCTCTCAACAGCTGTTCTCAACACCTATGAATAGCCCTCGCGCGGTGTGCGCTCTTCTTTACTGCCCTCTTCGCTCACGATCCATGCCTCGGATACGGATCGAGATGACGACGCGTCCTGAGAATCGCGCTCCGCGTGCGGTTCGTCAAGGCCCCGGGGCCCCCGCGGACGTCCACCGATCTTCACCTGCGCCCGAAGGACGCCTGTTGACGCCCCCGGCGCTCCCGGAGAAACGCACGGCGAAGATCACCCTACTCGCCGGGGGCCGAAGATCAAGGCAGCCTCTTGGGCCACGCCAAAGGGCGATCACCCGGATGGGTGATCGCCCTTTGCGATGTGACATCTCCGCCTTGCGGCAGGGACGGTCCTGAGGAGTCAGATGACTCGCAGGGTCACTTGACCTCGACGGAGGCGCCGGCGCCCTTGAGGGACTCGGCAGCCTTCTCGGCGGCCTCCTTGGCGACCTTCTCGAGGACGGGCTTCGGGGCGCCGTCCACGAGGTCCTTGGCCTCCTTGAGACCCAGCGAGGTCAGCTCACGCACGACCTTGATGACCTGGATCTTCTTCTCGCCGGCACCCGTGAGGATGACGTCGAACTCGTCCTGCTCGGCCTCGGCCTCGGCGGCGGGGCCACCCGCGGCGGGACCGGCGACGGCGACCGCGGCGGCGGCGGTGACGTCGAACTTCTCCTCGAACGCCTTAACGAACTCGGAGAGCTCGATGAGGGTGAGCTCCTCGAACTGGGCGAGCAGGTCTTCCTGGCTGAGCTTCGCCATGATGGCGTCCTTCCACTAATTCGGCAGGTGCCGGATGTATATGTCGGCGGGCGTACGTGGTGCCCGCTGGACCACCGAGTGGTTACTCGGCAGCCTCGGCGGGAGCCGGAGTACCGGCACCGCCCTGCTCTTCCTTCTTGGCACGAAGCGCTTCCGCGGTGCGGACGAACTTCGAAGGCAGAGCCTGGAAGAGCTGCGCAGTCTGCGTCTGCTTGCCCTTGAAAGCACCGGCCAGCTTGGAGAGCAGAACCTCGCGGGACTCGAGGTCCGCGAGCTTCTTGATCTCATCGGCGGACAGCGCCTTACCGTCAAGGACACCGCCCTTGATGATGAGGTTGGGGTTGTCCTTGGCGAAGTCACGAAGACCCTTCGCCGACTCCACCGGGTCACCGGTGATGAAGGCAACCGCCGTCGGACCTGCGAACAGGTCGTCCAGCGTGTTGATCCCGGCCTCGTTGGCCGCAATCTTGGTCAGCGTGTTCTTCACCACGGCGTACTGGGCGTTCTCACCGAGCGAACGACGCAGCGTCTTGAGCTGCGCCACGGTGAGACCCCGGTACTCGGTCAGCACGGCGGCGTTCGAGCTGCGGAACTGGTCCGTCAGCTCGGCTACCGCGGCAGCCTTGTCGGGCCTTGCCATGAGCGTCGGCCTCCTTCCGGGTGATGAGGACCGCTCAGAAGGGGCCGGGAAAGACGAAACGCCCCAGCACAAGTGCCAGGGCGCGGCTCGACCGGACGGAGTCCGGGAGCGTTACACAGTCACCTGCGCAGGTCGTCCGATCTAGCGGAACCTTCGGTCACCGTCCCTCTCGCGAGAGCGCGGCGACGACCAGCGGTCTTTGGCTTCCTGGTGAGCGTACGCGACCGGGGCCGTCGGGAGCAAATCCGTCCCGGTTCGACCGGCGCGAGAGGTTTGAGGGCTGCTCGGGCGGCCCAGGGCCGGCCGTACGAGGACGGGCCCCGCACCCTCCGAAGAGGCTGCGGGGCCCGTCCTGTGCCGTGACGCGGCTACCGGCTGAGCACGGGGGCTCAGACGGCGGCCGGGTCCTCCTCGACGAGGAGGTTGCGCACGCGGTTGGCGTCCAGCGGAATGCCGGGGCCCATCGTCGTGCTCATGGTCGCCTTCTTGATGAAGCGACCCTTCGCGGCGGACGGCTTCAGACGGAGGATCTCCTCGAGGGCCGCGCCGTAGTTCTCGACCAGCTTCGTGTCATCGAAAGAGGTCTTTCCGATGATGAAGTGCAGGTTCGAGTGCTTGTCGACGCGGAACTCGATCTTTCCGCCCTTGATGTCGTTGACAGCCTTGACGACATCGGGGGTGACGGTGCCGGTCTTCGGGTTCGGCATCAGACCACGCGGACCGAGCACGCGGCCCAGGCGGCCGACCTTGCCCATGAGGTCCGGCGTGGCGACGACGGCGTCGAAGTCCAGACGGCCCTTCGCCACCTCGTCGATGAGCTCGTCGGCGCCGACGATGTCGGCGCCCGCGGCTTCCGCGGCCGCAGCACGGTCACCGGTCGCGAAGACCAGGACCCGGGCGGTCTTGCCGGTGCCGTGCGGGAGGTTCACGGTGCCACGGACCATCTGGTCGGCCTTGCGAGGGTCGACACCCAGGCAGAACGCGACCTCGACGGTGCCGTCGAACTTGGTGGCGGCGGTGTCCTTGGCGATACGGACGGCCTCGAGCGGGGCGTAGGTACGCTCCCGGTCGATCTTCGCGTCCGCAGCGCGGAGGTTCTTGCTGCGCTTCACATCTACTCCTGTGGTTTTCAGAGTGTGGAGTCGTGGTGCGGACCAGCGCTTGGTCCTACCACTGTGGGGCTACGGGGCTGACTCAGCCTTCGACCGTGATGCCCATGGAACGGGCGGTGCCAGCGATGATCTTCGACGCGGCGTCGAGGTCGTTGGCGTTCAGGTCGGGGAGCTTGGTCGTGGCGATCTCGCGGACCTGGTCGGCCGTGAGCTTGGCGACCTTGGTCTTGTGCGGCTCGCCGGAGCCCTTGTCCACACCCGCGGCCTTGAGGATCAGCTTGGCGGCCGGCGGAGTCTTGGTGATGAAGGTGAAGGAGCGGTCCTCGTAGACCGTGATCTCCACCGGCACGACCATGCCACGCTGCGACTCGGTCGCGGCGTTGTAGGCCTTGCAGAACTCCATGATGTTGACGCCGTGCTGGCCCAGTGCGGGACCGACCGGCGGCGCCGGGTTGGCCGCACCGGCGTTGATCTGGAGCTTGATAAGCCCCGTGATCTTCTTCTTCTTGGGAGGCATTGCTCTCTCCGGGTCCTAGTGAGAGTGTTTCGCCGCCATTCCGGTCATCCGGATGGAGGCATACCGCGCAACGATAACGGGTATAGCTGCGCGACCAAAAACCGAGCAGGTCAGACCGGCTGCGAAGCCTGTCTGACCTGCTCGGTAAGCATGTGTCCGAAGACTGGCGGAAAGCCCGTCAGTTCTTCTGGATCTGGTCGAAGCTCAGCTCGACCGGGGTCTCGCGACCGAAGATCTCGACGAGGCCCTTGACCTTCTTCGAGTCCGCGTTGATCTCGTTGATCGTCGCCTGCAGGGTCGCGAACGGGCCGTCGGTGACGGTGACCGAGTCGCCCACCTCGAAGTCCAGGACCTGCACCTCGACCTTGCGGGCCGGCGCCGGCTTGCCCTCGGCCTCGGCCGCCTCGCGGGCCGCCTTCTCCTCGGCCTCGGGGGCGAGCATCTTGACGATCTCGTCCAGGGTCAGCGGGTACGGGTCGTAGGCGTTGCCCACGAAGCCGGTGACACCGGGCGTGTTGCGGACAACACCCCAGGACTCGTTCGTCAGGTCCATGCGCACCAGGACGTATCCCGGGAGCTTGTTCTGACGGACGTTCTTCCGCTCACCGTTCTTGATCTGGACGATCTCTTCCTCGGGCACCTCGGCCTGGTAGATGAAGTCCTCGACGTTGAGCGAGACGGCGCGCTGCTCCAGGTTGGCCTTCACGCGCTTCTCGTAGCCGGCGTACGTGTGGATGACGTACCACTCGCCGGGAAGTCCACGCAGCTCGTCGCGCAGGGCGGCGACGGCGTCGACGGGGGCGGCCGGCTCGGCCTCCTCAGCGGACTCGTCGTCGGCGTCGGACTCGTCCGCCGCCTCGTCGTCCTCTGCGGCTTCCTCGTCCTCCGCGACCTCTGTGTCCTCTGTGTCCTCGTCGGACTCGGCGCGCACGGCGTCCTGCTCGGCGGGCTCGCCCGCAGCGTCGTCAGCAGCGTCGACCTGGTCCGGGGCCACGGCGTCCGCCGCCTCGACGATGTCGAGCTCGTCCTCGGCGGACTCGACGGCGCTCGCCGTGGGCTCGGCGTCGTCGTTCAGGTTCGGGTCAGACACGATGGCTGCTTCTTCCTGGATACAAATGGGTGGAACATGCGAAAGGGGCGCCGATGAGGCGCCCTCCGCGGGGATCAGCCGAAGACGTACTTGATGACCCGCGCAAATCCGAAGTCAATCACGGTGACGAGACCGATCATGACGACCACGAACATGATCACCACGGCCGTGTACGTGGACAGCTGGCTGCGCGTGGGCCATACGACCTTGCGGAGCTCGGCGACGATCTGGCGGTAGAACAGCGCGAGACGGCCCAGAGGACCCTTCTTGCCGCGCTTGCCGCCCTTCCGGGCCTTCTTCTTCGACTCGGGGGTTTCGTCCTCGGCATCAGGCATGTCGATGGAGCCCACGGCGTCCGTCACGCTACTCACCTGATTCCGGGTCGTGGCCGTGCCGCGCCCGGTGGAGCCGCACGGCGGTGCATTGAAGTACGTACATGCGCACACATCCTGGCGAAGGAGTGTGTAGCAGGGCCGGAGGGACTTGAACCCCCAACCGCTGGTTTTGGAGACCAGTGCTCTACCAATTGAGCTACGACCCTTTGTGGTTTCCACCAACCTACCGCATCTTCCCCGGCGGTCCGGTTGGGAAAACGGTGCGGCTGATGAAGGCCAACGACAGGTGAGTGTACGTGCTCGGGGGCGCCGCGTCGAACAGACAACAACCGACCGGTCCTGTCCGGATGCTGTCCGAGTCCTGTCCGGTCCCTGAAACCCCTGTGCCGAGGGCTTTTCCGGTCTGCGAGCATGGGGGCATGAGCGCTGCAACTTCTCCGTCCGAGCGCCGGGTCTCGGCCCGCATCGGTGCGATCTCCGAGTCCGCCACCCTCGCCGTCGACGCCAAGGCCAAGGCCCTCAAGGCCGCCGGCCGTCCGGTGATCGGTTTCGGCGCCGGCGAGCCCGACTTCCCGACGCCCGGTTACATCGTGGACGCCGCCATCGAGGCGTGCCGCAACCCGAAGTACCACCGCTACACCCCTGCGGGCGGGCTCCCCGAGCTCAAGGCCGCCATCGCGGCGAAGACCCTGCGCGACTCCGGCTACGAGGTCGAGACCTCGCAGATCCTGGTGACGAACGGCGGGAAGCAGGCCATCTACGAGGCGTTCGCCGCGATCCTCGACCCGGGCGACGAGGTCATCGTCCCCGCCCCGTACTGGACGACGTACCCCGAGTCGATCCGTCTCGCCGGCGGTGTCCCGGTGGAGGTCGTGGCCGACGAGACCACCGGCTACCGGGTCTCGGTCGAGCAGCTCGAAGCGGCGCGCACCGAGCGCACCAAGGTCGTCCTCTTCGTGTCGCCGTCCAACCCGACGGGCGCCGTCTACGACGCGGCCGACACCGAGGCGATCGGCCGCTGGGCCGTCGAGCACGGGCTGTGGGTGATGACGGACGAGATCTACGAGCACCTGGTCTACGGCGACTCGACCTTCACCTCGCTCCCCGCGGTCGTGCCGGAGCTTCGCGACAAGTGCATCGTGGTCAACGGCGTGGCCAAGACGTACGCCATGACCGGCTGGCGGGTGGGCTGGATCATCGGTCCCAAGGACGTCGTGAAGGCCGCGACCAACCTGCAGTCCCACGCCACCTCCAACGTCAGCAACGTCTCGCAGGCCGCGGCGCTCGCAGCGGTCTCCGGGCCGCTGGACGCGGTCGCCGAGATGCGGACCGCCTTCGACCGCCGCCGCAGGACGATCGTGCGGATGCTCAACGAGATCGACGGCGTGCTGTGCCCGGAGCCCGAGGGCGCCTTCTACGCGTACCCGTCGGTGAAGGAGCTCCTCGGCAAGGAGATCCGCGGAAGGCGCCCTGCGGACTCCGTCGAGCTCGCGGCCCTCATCCTGGAAGAGGCCGAGGTCGCCGTGGTGCCGGGCGAGGCGTTCGGTACGCCGGGGTACCTGCGGCTGTCCTACGCACTGGGCGACGACGACCTGGTCGAGGGCATCTCGCGGATCCAGAAGCTGCTGGGCGAGGCCCGCGCCTGACGGATGGCGACCGCACCGAGAAGGCGACCCCCGGCTCCGGCCGGGGGTCGCCTTTTCGTTCGGGCCGTAACTCACAGGGGGATCCCGCTATCGCGATACCCCTCGCGTGCGGCAAGATCTTCCGATGGAGCGTGACGTACGGCGGTTGCCCAAGGCCCATCTGCACCTGCACTTCACCGGGTCGATGCGGCCCACCACCCTGCTCGAACTGGCGGACAAGTACGGGGTGCGCCTGCCCGAGGCGCTGACCGGAGGCGAACCGCCGAAACTACGGGCCACGGACGAGCGCGGCTGGTTCCGCTTCCAGCGCCTCTACGACATCGCCCGGTCCTGCCTGCGCGAGCCGGAGGACATCCAGCGGCTCGTGCGCGAGACCGCCATGGAGGACGTCGCGGACGGCGCCGGTTGGCTGGAGATCCAGGTCGACCCGACCTCGTACGCCCCGCTGCTCGGCGGGCTGATCCCGGCGATCGAGATCATTCTGGACGCCGTGGACCGAGCGGCCCGCGACACCGGGCTGGGGATCCGGGTGGTCATCGCGGCGAACCGGATGAAGCATCCGCTGGACGCCCGGACGCTGGCCCGGCTCGCCGTGCGGTACGCGGATCAGGGCGTCATCGGCTTCGGGCTCTCCAACGACGAACGCCGGGGGATGGCCCGCGACTTCGACCGCGCCTTCGCCATCGCCCGTGAGGGCGGCCTGATCGCCGCTCCGCACGGCGGCGAACTCTCCGGTCCCTCCAGCGTCCGGGACTGCCTGGACGACCTCGACGCGGCCCGGATCGGGCACGGCGTCCGGGCGGCCGAGGATCCGAGGCTGTTGCGCGAGCTCGCGGAGCGGGGGGTGACCTGCGAGGTCTGCCCGGCCTCCAACGTGGCGCTCGGCGTCTACGAGAAGCCCACCGACGTACCCCTGCGCACACTGTTCGACGCCGGGGTGCCGATGGCGCTCGGCGCGGACGACCCGCTGCTCTTCGGTTCCCGGCTGGCGGCGCAGTACGACCTCGTGCGACGCCACCACGCCTTCACCGACGAGGAACTGGCCGAGCTGGCCCGGCAGTCCGTACGCGGTTCGGTCGCGCCCGTCGACGTGCGCGAGCGGCTGCTGGGCGGGATCGACGCGTGGCTGGCCGGCTGACGCCGCTCGGCAGCGGCGCGCGACCGGCTACAGGCTGACGCCTACCGTCACCGGCTCGTTGACGAGGGTGACGCCGAAGGCATCGTGGACGCCGGCGACGACCTCGCGGGCCAGGGCCAGCAGGTCCTCGGTGGTCGCGCCGCCACGGTTGGTGAGGGCGAGCGTGTGCTTGGTGGAGATCCGTGCGGGGCCCGCGCCGTACCCCTTGGTGAAGCCCGCCTTGTCGATCAGCCAGGCGGCCGAGGTCTTCACCCGGCCGTCGCCGGCGGGGAAGGCGGGGGGCGTGACGCCCGTGCCCAGACGCTCACCGGCGCGGGTGAGGAAGGCCGCGTGCTCCGCCTCGTCGAGGACCGGGTTGGTGAAGAAGGATCCGGCCGACCAGGTGTCATGGTCCTCCGGGTCGAGGACCATCCCCTTGCCCGCCCTCAGCCGGAGGACGGTTTCACTGGCCGAGGCAGCGGCGACGCGGTCGCCCTGTTCGACGCCCATGGCCCTCGCGGTCTCGGGGTAGCGCAGGGGCGCGGACTGCCCGCCCGCGTCCTCCAGGGCGAACCGCACGCGGAGCACGACGAAGCGGTCGGGTTCGGCCTTGAAGCGGCTGTGGCGGTACGAGAACGCGCAGGCCTCGTTCGGAAGGGTGACCGTCTCCCGGGTGTGCCGGTCGTAGGCGACGACCTCGGTGATGACCGAGGACACCTCCTGCCCGTAGGCGCCGACGTTCTGGATCGGTGTGGCACCGGCGGATCCGGGGATCCCGGCGAGGCACTCGATCCCGGCCAGCCCCGCCCCGACCGTACGTGCCACGGCGTCGGTCCAGACCTCGCCGGCCGCCAGTTCGAGCGACGTGCCGGAGAGCTCGAAGCCCTTGGTCGCGATACGCAGGGCCGTTCCGTCGAAGCCCTTGTCGCCGATGACCAGGTTGGATCCGCCGCCGATGACCAGCAGAGGGGTACCGCTGTCGTCGGCTTCGCCCACGGCCGCGATCACCTCCGCGTCCGTGGTGGCCGTCAGAAGGCGGTCGGCCGGGCCGCCGAGGCGGAAGGTGGTCAGGGGGGCGAGGGGGGCGTCGTGGAGTTCCTGCACGGGGACAAGAGTACGGTCCACGTCCCGCGACCGGGGCGTGGACCGTACGTACGAGCCGGGTGCGGCGGTGACGTTCAGGCGAGGCGGACGACGGCGCGGGACATGCCCAGCACCTTCTTGCCGTCGCTCATCGCCGTGAGGTCGACCCGGACCAGGTTGTCGTCCAGCTTCGCTGCGACCTTGCCGCTGACCTCGACCAGCGCCCCGGTGTCGTCGTTCGGGACGACGACCGGCTTGGTGAACCGCACGCCGTACTCGACGACCGCACCGGGGTCACCGGCCCAGTCCGTGACCACCCGGATCGCCTCGGCCATGGTGAACATGCCGTGTGCGATCACGTCCGGCAGTCCGACCTCGCGCGCGAACTTCTCGTTCCAGTGGATCGGGTTGAAGTCCCCGGAGGCGCCCGCGTACTGCACCAGCGTCGCCCGGGTCACCGGGAACGACTGCGTCGGCAGCTCCGTACCGACCTCGACCGCCCCGTAAGCGATGCTCGCCGTCATCACGCCTCCTCGGCGGCACGTGCCACCAGCTTCGTCCACGCGGTCACGACGTGTTCACCCGACTCGTCGTGCACCTCGCCGCGGATGTCCACGATGTCGTTGCCCGCCATCGTCTTGATCCCCTCGATGGTCGAGGTGACCGTCAGCCGGTCCCCCGCCCGTACCGGGCGCACGTAGGTGAACTTCTGGTCGCCGTGGACCACACGGCTGTAGTCCAGGCCCAGCTGCGGGTCCTGGATCACCTGACCGGCGGCCCTGAAGGTGATCGAGAACACGAATGTGGGCGGAGCGATCACATCCTGATGCCCCAGCGCCTTGGCTGCTTCCGGGTCCACGTACGCGGGGTTGTCGTCACCCACCGCTTCCGCGAACTCCCGGATCTTCTCCCGGCCGACCTCGTACGCCGGGGTGGGCGGATAGGTCCGCCCCACGAAGGACTGGTCGAGCGCCATGAGCCCGGTACCTCCTGATGAAAGTCGAATGGGGCGAGTAGATCACCCCGAGCCCCCGGATAAAACGACACGAGGCCGCCCCCAGTGGGGACGGCCTCGTGTACGAGCCTGATTCAGCGCGTTTCGCGGTGCGCCGTGTGCGAGTTGCAGCGCGGGCAGTGCTTCTTCATCTCAAGACGGTCCGGGTTGTTACGCCGGTTCTTCTTGGTGATGTAGTTCCGCTCCTTGCACTCCACGCAGGCCAGCGTGATCTTCGGGCGGACGTCGGTGGCAGCCACGTGAGTGCTCCTTGGACGGACGGATGGACGGATGAACGCATAAAAGAGTAGCCGATCGAAGGACCGACCCCACAATCGGCTACCGTTAGTAGCGGTGACCGGACTTGAACCGGTGACACAGCGATTATGAGCCGCTTGCTCTACCGACTGAGCTACACCGCTTTGATGCCGGGCTTCCCCGCCGAAGCGGGGTTACCCGATCACCAGAGCCCCAATGCGGAATCGAACCGCAGACCTTCTCCTTACCATGGAGACGCTCTACCGACTGAGCTATTGGGGCGAGCGAGGAAGACATTACACGGTCTCTCGCCGATCGCCCAAATCCGTTTCCGTCACCCGCTGCGGCCTCCCTCCCGCCCTCCGGCCGACCCCTGCGGCGACCCCCTGATCAGGCCCTTGATCAGCCCGGACGCCACTGCCGCCGAGGGCGTCAGCGAGCCCCGCGGCCCATCTCCCACCGTCCGCCCCGCAGGGCCACATTCATATGACTAATGCCCTCCTCCTCGGAGCGGAGCGAGCCCCCGCCTAGGCTCGGCCGCCCCTGCGTGATCTTGATTCCTTCCAGGAGCGGCGCGATGCCCGAAAGTCCCGGCGGCCCGCACGCCCTCCTCCTCAGCGGGGCGCGGCTCACGGACGGCCGGACCGTGGACGTGCGGATCGCCGGTCCGCGCATCGAGGCCGTCGGGAGGGCGGGCAGCCTCACCGCCCGGGGGACCCGTCTGGACCTGCGCGGCTACCTCCTGCTGCCCGCCCCCGCCGAGCCCCACGCCCACGCCGACACCGCACTCACCGGCACGTCCCAGGGCCCGCCCTCCCACCGGGCCGAGGACGTCCGGCGCCGTGCCACCGAGGCGGCGCTGCTCCAGCTCAGCCATGGTGCGACCGCACAGCGCGCCCATGTACGCGTCGGCGACGCGCAGGGACTCGGGCCACTCGAAGGCGTCCTTGCGGCCCGCCGTTCCCTGCGGGGGCTCACCGCCCTGACCGCGGTCGCCGTACCCCGGCTCCTCACCGGCGTCGCGGGCGCGGACGGCCTCGCCGTGCTCCGTGACGCCGTGGAGGCGGGGGCGGGCGTGATCGGCGGCTCGCCCGACCTCGACCCCGATCCGGCCGGTCACACCGAGGCGGTCCTGACTCTCGCCGCCGCCCACGGCCTCGCCGTCGACCTGCACACGGACGGTGACGACCCCGGTCGCCTCGCCCGCCTTGCGGCCATGGCCGCCGGACACCGCCCCGGCGTCTGCCTGGGCCCCTGTACGGGCCTCTCTCGGCTTCCGAGCGACGAGGCGGCCCGTGCGGCCGACCGGCTCGCCGCCGCCGCCGTGACCGTGGTCTGCCTCCCCCAGGGCGGGTGCTCCGGCGCCCGGCTCCGCGGCACGCCGCCCGTGCGGCTTCTGCGCGCGGCGGGAGTGCGGGTGGCGGCGGGCGGCGGAGCCCTGCGCGACCTCTCCAACCCGGTCGGCCGCGGCGACCCCCTGGAGGCGGCGTATCTGCTGGCCTCGCGGGAGGGGCTCGACCCCGCGCACGCCTACGACGCCGTCTCCGGGACCGCCAGAGCGGCACTGGGCCTGCCGGGCGTACGCGTCGAGGCCGGCTTCCCCGCCGAGCTGCTCGCCGTGCGCGGGGACGGTCTGGCCGGGGCACTCTCCCTCGCGTACAGCAGGATCGTGGTGCACCGAGGGCGCGTGGTGGCGCGGACCAGCGCCGTACGCGAGTACCGCGATTCCGGAGCCGCCGCGGCCGCTCTCGATCTCCCCCGTCAGGCACGCCCCTGGCCGGGCCCCGGCGGCGGGCCTTGAGCGGGAGCGCGCACGGCGGCGTACGGTCGGAAGCATGCGCATTGTCATTGCAGGTGGACATGGTCAGATCGCGCTGCGGCTCGAGCGGTTGCTCGCCGCGCGCGGTGACGAAGCGGTGGGCGTCATCCGCAACCCTCAGCAGGGCGAGGATCTGAGAGCGGCAGGTGCCGAACCCGTCGTGCTCGACCTCGAATCGGCGTCCGTCGAGGAGGCGGCGGAGGTCCTGAGAGGGGCGGACGCCGTGGTCTTCGCGGCGGGGGCCGGCCCGGACAGCGGCTCGGCTCGCAAGGACACGGTGGACCGCGGAGCGGCCGTGCTCTTCGCGGACGCGGCGGAAGCGGCGGGCGTGCGGCGCTACGTCGTGGTGTCCTCCATGGGCGCCGACCCCGATCACACGGGCGACGAGGTCTTCGACATCTACCAGCGGGCCAAGGGCGAGGCGGACGCGTACGTACGCTCCATGAGCGGTCTGGACTGGACGATCCTGCGCCCCGGGATGCTCACGAACGACGCCGGAACGGGCCAGGTCCTGCTCGCCGCCTCGACGGGCCGTGGCCCGATCCCCCGCGACGACGTGGCGGCGGTGCTGATGGAGCTGCTGGACACCCCGGCGACGGCGGGCCTGACGCTGGAACTGATCAGCGGGAGCAAGCCGGTGGCGGTCTCGGTGAAGGACGTCGCGGGCAACTGAGCCCGGAACCGCGCGGGCGACGGCCCCGCACGTGCGGTTCCCCGGAGGCCGGGCCCGCGGAAAGCCGCACCGTACCGGGCGGGCATCCTTGTACCGACCGCCCAACCGTGGTTCCTCACGTGGAGGGTGATCGGGGCACATGCCCCGGAGTGACCGACCGGCGGCTTGGAGCCTCACATGCATCTCACGTACCCGGCTCTGCCGAAGGAACCCGCGGGCGGCATCGCGGGCTGGGCCACCGGACTCGTCGACACCATGGGCGGCCCCGGAGCCGGTCTGGCCATCGCCCTGGAGAACCTCTTCCCGCCGCTGCCGAGCGAAGTGATCCTGCCGCTGACCGGGTTCGCCGCAGGACAGGGCGTCCTCAGCCTGGCTTCGGCGTTGTTCTGGACCACGCTCGGCTCGGTCGTGGGAGCGGTGGTCCTCTACTGGATCGGCATGGCCTTCGGGCGCGAGCGCATGCACGCCCTCTGGGGGAAGCTGCCGCTGGTGAAGGCCTCCGACCTGGTACGCACGGAGGAGTGGTTCGCGAAGCACGGCACCAAAGCGGTCTTCTTCGGCCGCATGGTGCCGATCTTCCGCAGCCTCATCTCCGTCCCCGCCGGCGTGGAGCGCATGCCTCTGCACGTCTTCGTCATGCTGACCACGCTCGGCAGCCTGATCTGGAACTCCGTTCTGGTGATGGCCGGTTACTGGCTGGGCGACCGGTGGGAGGCGGTGGAGACCTACGTCGGGTTCGCCTCCAAGGCCGTGCTGGTCCTGGTGGTCGCGGCCGTCGCGACGTACGTGGTCATGCGACTGCGCGGCACCGACCGCACACAGCACCGCCGCAGTTCATGACCTCACCCGGGCACACCTGGCCGGACTTCTGTACGTCCTTCCGGCGGGCATCGGTCTCGGGCCCCTCCTGCTGAACGTCCCCCAGGACGACACCGAAACCCAGCAGCCCGCGCGCACGAGGAGGCACACCGGTCCGCGCCGGGCGCACCAGGAGTCGCGGTACCTGGCCCGGCGCAGCTGCGGACAGTGAGGTGGCGGAGGATCCTCCGGTCTGCGGCCTCGTAGTGCCCGGGGAAGCGGTCGCCGAAGAAGAAGGCTCGCGAAGCTGCGCGAAGTGGCCTGGAGGGTCTGTCCGTCGGGGAGCCGTCCGGCACTCGCGCCGCGAGGCGTTCCGGTCCCACGGAGCGTCCGCGGGATAGCGTCGGGCGCATGGACGGTGGCCCTGATCGCCGAGGTTGGCTCCCCTGTTACCTCAGCGGGGCGGTGTTCGCGGTGTGCATGGCGGGGACCACTCTGCCGACGCCCCTCTACAGCCTTTACCAGGACGAGCTCGGGTTCTCCGAGCTGACGGTGACCGTGGTGTACGCCGTGTACGCCTTCGGTGTCATCGGGGTGCTGCTGCTGGCGGGAAACGCCTCCGACGCG
Organism: Streptomyces sp. NPDC005752; assembly: GCF_040630715.1. Lineage (NCBI taxonomy): Bacteria > Bacillati > Actinomycetota > Actinomycetes > Kitasatosporales > Streptomycetaceae > Streptomyces > Streptomyces sp. NPDC005752. The sequence goes on from NZ_JBEXYB010000016.1 coordinate 155,880, forward strand.
GTGGGCAGACGCCCCGTGCTGCTGTGGGGCCTGGCCTGCGCGGCGGCGAGCGCCATCTGCTTCCTGTGCGCCAGCGCCCTGGGCTGGCTCTACGCGGGCCGGCTCATGTCGGGCCTGTCGGCCGGGTTGTTCACCGGGGCGGCCACGGCGTACGTCATGGAACTGGCGCCCGGCAGGGGCTCGCCCAGGGCCTCGTTCGTGGCGACGGCGGCCAACATGGGAGGCCTGGGCTGCGGCCCGCTGCTGGCCGGGGTCCTCGCTCAGTACGCGCCCTGGCCGCTGCACCTGCCGTTCGTCGTGCACCTGGCGCTGCTGTCCGTCTCGGCGGTCGTCCTGTTCCGCCTGCGGGAGACCGTGGGCGAGCGGCAGCCTCTGAACACCGTCCGGCCGCAGCGGCCGGGACTGCCGCCGGAGGTCCGGGCGGTGTTCAGGCCGGCGGCGCTCGCGTCCTTCGTGGGGTTCGCGCTGTTCGGGGTGTTCACGTCGGTCAGCCCGGCGTTGCTCTCCCAGTTCCTGGACGTGGACAACCGCGCGGTGAGCGGGCTGATCGTCGCACTGGCCTTTTTCGCCTCGATCGCGGGGCAGTCGGTGGTCGGCAGGATCGGGGAACGGCGGTCGCTGCCACTGGGCTGCGCGGGTCTGCTCGGCGGACTGGCACTGCTCGCGGCCGCCCTGTGGTGGCAGCTGCTGCCCCTGGTCGTGCTGAGCGCGCTCATCGGCGGCTCGGGCCAGGGGCTGGCCTTCAGGGCCTCCCTGTCCCAGGTGGCCGCGGCATCACCCGCGGACCGGCGGGCGGCGGTCATCTCGGCGCTGTTCGTGGTGGCGTACGCGGGCATCTCCCTGCCGGTGATCGGGGTGGGTGTCCTGTCCAGTCACATCGGCCTCCAGGACGCGGGGCTGATCTTCATCGCCTGCATGGCCGTCCTGGTCACCTGCGCCGGCGCCTATCTGTTGCGGCGCCGCACTGATGACGGATCGCCGACTCCACGCGGGGCCGCCGAGCGGCACTCCCACTGATCGACGAGCCCGGCCGTCCGCGGCTGATCCGCTCGGGGCGTCCGGCGGTCGTGGGTGAGCCCCGGTGCGGCGAGTTCCTCCTGCCTGCCGCAGCACCGACCTGTCGTCACACCGCGAAATCGAGCCCATCGATCGGCGGCCCGGATCCAGCGGCCGTCCGCTACCGTGACAACTACCGGACAGAGCTGTCCGGTTGCGGCACGGACGAACCATGACAGACGTGCAGGGCGCATCCGCGCCCCCGTGCGGGCGACGCGATCCTCTCGGCCGACGGGCTCCCCCGCAGACAGGAAGAGTGATCCCCCCATGCGACGAATCCCGGTCCGGTCCCTCGCGGTGCTCGCCACCGTCGGCACGCTGGTCCTCACCGGATGCGGTACGGAAACAGGTGACCCCGCCGACAGCACACCCGCAGTCGCCGGTGCGGACAGGACCATCCGCGCCCACGAGGTCATGCAGTTGACGAAGGTGCACGAGGAGACCGGGATGACCCTGCTGGAGGGCCCGACCTTCGACGGGACCGGCAAGCTGCTCGTCGTCGACGTCACCGCCCCTGCGGGGAAGCCGAAAGTCATCCGCGTGGACGTGAGGAAGAGGACGTCACAGGCGGTTCACACGGACGCCCGAGGGGCCTACACCTCGGCCCAGTTCAGCCCGTACGACGGCCGCCTCTACCTGACCGACTACGCGCACGGTGAGGTCGTCAGCCTGGCCCCGGACGGAAGCGACCCGCGGACCTTCTTCTCCGGGGACGTCGACGGAGCGCGGATGAACCCCGACGACATCGCCTTCGACGAGGAGGGCAACCTGTACGTCAGCGACTCACGCGGCCTGTCCACGGGCGACGCGCACGGGCGTGTGGTGCGGATCGAGCGGGACGGCAAGGAGTCGACCGTTCTGGCCGAGGGGCTGGCCTCGACGAACGGTGTCTCCTTCGACGCCGACTACGAGGGGTTGTGGATCAGCGAGCTCACGCAGAATCGGATTTCCTACCTCCGCCTCGACGGCAAGGGTGGCGTGGCTTCCAAGCACACCGCCGTACGCGTGGACGGCGGGATCGCCCAGACCGACTCGATCGCCGTGGACGCGGCCGGAAACATCTATCAGGCGCTGCACGGCCGGGCGGCCATGGTCGTGTACGACCGGCACGGCGAGCGCCTTGCGACCATCGAGGTCCCCGCCCGCGCCAAGGGGCTCGAGTCGGCGACGAACGTGGCGATCACGCCCGGCGGGACCAGGGCGTACATGACCGTCAGCGGGCCGGCCGGCGGATTCCTGTACACCTTCGACGCGCTGGCGAAGGGTGTACGGCAGTCCAACGGCGGCTGACACCCCACTCCGGCGCCGCTTCCTCACCCCTCGAAGGGCCGCACCGGCCCCACCTCGACGCCGAGCATCCGCCAGGCCGCCACCGCACGGCGTTCCCGCACCTCGCGTGTGGGGCCGCTGACGGCGCCGGAGACCATGGCGACGGCGAGCATGAGGTCGGTCGAGGCACTCAGCCGGTGCCCCTTCGGCAGGTGTTGCCGCACAGCGGCCTCGACCCTGCCCGACAGGACCAGGGCGTGGGCGAGGGCGTCCGCGTGGCCGGTGGCCCCGTTGGTGTGCAACAGGCCCAGGAACGCGGCCGACCCCGTCAGGTGCCAGGTCAGCACGCCGAGGACGTCGTCGAACGACGCGCCTTCGGCCGCGGCCGCCTGCTCGATCTGCCGCACGTTCTCCTCCAGGACGGCGATCGCCACGGCCGCACGGTCGGGGAAGTGCCGGTACAGGACGCCTTGCCCGACCCCCGCGCGACGCGCGATCGCGGACAGCGGAGCATCCAGCCCGTGGGCCGCGTAGATCTCCCGCGCGGCGGCGATCAGAGCGTCCCTGTTGCGGGCAGCCACCTTCGGCCCGTGATTCGCGGGCCGCCGCTCGGCGGGCACTAGGTGTTCTGCCCTGTGAGGTTGGGGACGCGGCTGGCGGGTGGTTGGCCCTTGAGTGCGGTGTGTCCGCGGTGGTGATTGTAGGTGTGGAGCCAGGCGGGGT
>NZ_JBEXYB010000017.1:0-155145 GCF_040630715.1 Streptomyces sp. NPDC005752
CGTTCGTTGTATGCGGGTGAGCCGTCGCGGAAGGTGGATTGGGGTGCGGGGCGGGTTCGGTTGCTGGATGTGGAGCGGGAGTGGGTGCGGGGTGATCGGGTGCGTCGTGCGGGGGTGTCGTCGTTCGGGATCAGCGGGACGAACGCGCATGTGATCCTGGAGGAGGCACCCGACGACGACACCTCCCCGCCGTCCGACGTGGAGAACCGGGCCCCCCTGCTGCCCGTCGTCGTCTCCGGGGCCACCCCCGAGGCACTGGCCGCCCAGGCCGGCCGGCTGCGCGCGGTCGCCGACGAGCGGATCACCGACCTCGTCCACTCGCTGGCCACCGGCCGCGCCGACCTCACCCACCGGGGCGCGGTCGTCGCCCGTGACCGGGACGAACTGCTGGCCGGGCTGACCGCGCTGGCCGACGGTGCCACCACCGACCACGTCGTGCGCGGACGGCCCGCCGCCGGCCGCACCGCCTTCCTGTTCACCGGGCAGGGCGCCCAGCGGACCGGCATGGGACGCGGCCTGTACGACACCCACCCCGCCTTCCGGCTGGCCCTCGACGAGGTGTGCGAGGCGCTGGACGCCCACCTGGACCGGCCGCTGCGCGAGGTCATGTGGGCCGAACCCGGTACCGACGCGGCCGAGTCGCTCGATCACACGCTCTACACCCAGAGCGCCCTGTTCGCGGTGGAGACGGCCCTCTACCGCCTGCTGGAGTCCTACGGCATCCGCCCGGACCGGCTGGCCGGCCACTCCATCGGCGAACTGACCGCCGCCCACGTCGCCGGCGTGTGGGACCTCGCCGACGCGGCCCGGCTCGTCACCGCCCGTGGACGCCTCATGCAGGCCCTGCCCGCCGGTGGTGCCATGCTCGCCGTGGACGCGACCGAGGACGAGGTGCTGCCGCACCTCGGCCCCGACGTGTCCCTGGCCGCCGTCAACGGCCCGCGCGCGGTCGTGGTCTCCGGTACGCGGGCGGCGGTGGACGCGGTCGCCGCCGCCTTCGCCGGCCGTCGTACCAAACGCCTGCGGGTCAGCCACGCCTTCCACTCGCCCCTGATGGACCCGATGCTGGCCGAGTTCGAGAAGGCCGCCCGCGAACTGCGCTACGCCGCGCCCGCGATTCCCGTCGTCACCGGCACGCACGCCACCGAGGACGACCTGCGCTCGCCCGAGTACTGGGTGCGCCACGTCCGCGAGGCGGTCCGCTTCGGGGACGCGATCCGCGCCCTGGAGGACGACGGTGTCCGCACCTTCCTCGAACTCGGACCCGACGCGGTCCTGTCGGCCATGGGCCCGCACGCCCTCGCCGACCCGGAGCGATCGGCGTTCGTACCGGCCCTGCGCCGCGAGCGCGTCGAGGAGGTGACGCTCGCCTCGCTCTTCGCCACCGCCCACGTCCGCGGCCTGACCGTGGACTGGCAGCGGGTGCAGGCCGGCACCGACGCCCGGCGCGTCGACCTGCCGACGTACGCCTTCCAGCGGCAGCGGCTGTGGCTGGACGACGGACCCGGGGCGGCCACCGACGCCGGCGGGCTCGGCCAGTCGCCCGCGGGGCACCCGATGCTCGGCGCCGCCCTCACCCTGGCCGCCGCCGACACCGTCGCGCTGACCGGCCGCCTCTCCCTGGCCACCCATCCCTGGCTGGCCGACCACGCCGTCGCGGGAGTCGTCCTGGTGCCCGGCAGCGCCTTCGTGGAACTCGCCCTCCAGGCCGGCGACCGCGCCGGCTGCCCGCACGTGGAGGAGATCACCCTGGAACGGCCGCTGGTCCTTCCCCGGCGGGGGTCCGTGCACCTCCAGGTGACCGCCGCGGCTCCCGACGCCGACGGGCGCAGGCAACTGGCCGTGCACGCCCGGCCCGAGGGCACCGGCGGCGACTGGACCCGGCACGCCACCGGCGTCCTCGCCCCACGGACCACGCCCGAACCCGCCCCCGTCGACGTCTGGCCGCCCGAGGGCGCCGTCCCCGTCGAGGTGGGCGGCCTGTACGACCACCTCGCCGAGCAGGGGTACGGCTACGGCCCGCTGTTCCGCTGCCTGCGCGCCGCCTGGCGGCTCGGGGACGAGGTGTGCGCCGAACTCGTCCTCCCCGACGCCGACGCGGCCGACGGCTTCGGACTGCACCCGGCGCTCCTCGACTCGGCGCTGCACGCCATCGACCTGCTGGACGGCCAGGACCCGACCGTCATGACCCTGCCCTTCGCCTGGGAGGGAGTCACCCTGCACGCCACCGGCGCCACGGCCCTGAGGCTGCGGCTCACCCCGCACGGCACCGATCACATGACCCTGGCCCTGTACGACGCCTCGGGCGCACCGGTCGCCGAGGCGTCGTCGCTGCGCATCCGCCAGGTGACGGCCGAGCAGCTCAACGCCGCCGCGCCCGCCCCGGGCGACCTGTTCGCCCTGCGCTGGACCCCTGCGGACGTGACCGCCGACGGGGTGGCGACCGAGCCCCGCACCCTGACCGTCACCCTGGACGATGCCGCGCCCGACGAGTTGCCGGCCCGGGCCCGCGAGACCGCAGTGCGCACCCTCGCGGCGCTCCAGGAACACCTGGCCGAACCGGCGGACGGCACACCCCTGGTCGTCGTCACCCGGTCCGCGGTCGCCGTCACCCCCGACGGGGCGCCGGACCCGGCCCAGGCCGTCGTCTGGGGCATGGTCCGGTCCGCCGCCGTCGAGCACCCCGGCCGGTTCGTGCTGGCCGACACCGACGGAGACGACGCCTCGTCCGCGATCCTGCCGGCCGCCGTCGCGACGGGCGCACCCGAACTCGCCCTGCGCGGGGGCACGGTGTACACGCCGGAGCTGACCCGGGCCGACGAGTCCCGGACCGTGCCGGCCGTCCCGCTGAACCCCGAGGGCACCGTCCTCATCACCGGCGGTACCGGCAGCCTCGGACGGCTGCTCGCCCGGCACCTGGCCGAGCACCACGGCGTCCGGCACCTGCTGCTGGTCGGCCGAGGCGGCCGGACACCGGACGCCGAAGGGTACGAGGAGCCCGTCGCCCCCGGTGCGCGGATCACGGTCGCCGCCTGCGACACCACCGACCGTGCCGCGCTGGCCGAACTGCTGGCCTCCGTTCCCGAAGCTCATCCGCTGACCGCAGTCGTGCACGCCGCCGGCGTCCTGGACGACGGCCTGCTCACCGATCTCACCGCCACGCGCACGGAATCGGTGATGCGGCCCAAGGCCGATGCCGCCTGGCACCTGCACGAACTCACCCGCGGCCTGGACCTGGCCGCCTTCGTCCTGTTCTCCTCCGCCGCCGGCACCCTGGGAGCGGCGGGGCAGGCCAACTACGCGGCGGGCAACGCCTTCCTCGACGCCCTCGCCGCCCGGCGGCGGGCGGAGGGGCTGCCCGCCCTGTCACTGGGCTGGGGGCTGTGGGACACCGGCGACGGCATGGCGGCCGGTCTGGGCGAGGCCGAGATGCGCAGGCTGGCCCGCGACGGCATCCTGCCGCTGCCCGCCGACCGGGCGCTGGCCCTGTTCGACCGGGCCCTGACCACCGACGGTCCGTCGCTGCTGCCGATCCGCGTCCAGGTCACCGAGGACGCCCCGGCCCTGATCCGCGCTCTGGAACCGGCGTCGGCCCCGGCACGCCGGGCCGTCCGGGCGGTGGAGGCCGCCCCGGAGGAGGCGGAGTCCCTGGCGCGGCGGCTGGCCGCGCTCGGTGCCGCGGACGGCAGGCGCCTGCTGGTCGATTCGGTGTGCGGCCACGTGGCCGATGTCCTCGGACACGGTTCCGGCGGCGCCGTCGACCCCGAACGCCCCCTGGGCGACCTCGGCGTGGACTCGCTCGCCGCGCTGGAGCTGCGTAACCGCCTCGGCGCCGAGACCGGGCTTCGGCTGTCCAGCACGCTCACCTTCGACTACCCGACCTCCGAGGCCCTCGCCCAGCACCTGTTCGAGGAGCTGGGCGGGGCAGCGGCCGACGAGGAACTCGTCGACGTCGAGGCCGAGGTGGTACGCCTGGAGACGCTGCTGGGTGCCGTGCTCGGCTCCGACGGGCTCGACGAGGAGCGCCGTGCCCGGGTGGCCGCCCGGCTCAGGGCCCTCACCGCCCGCTGGGACGGCTCGGCGCAGTGGCAGGAACCCGGAAGGGCCGGCGACGCAGAGGAGAAGGGGCTGGAGGCGGCCACGGCCGACGAGCTCTTCGGCATCCTCGACGGCGAACTCGGCAGCCTCGGCTGAATGTTCGAACGAACGCCAGGACGGGTGAGCCCGGAGTGCGGTACATGCGCTCCGGGCTCACCCCTCCTCGCCCCGCACGATGTTTCCGTGCCGGTGCCGGTGACCGGGCGCCTCTCCCGGGTTTCTTCCCGGTGCGGGCGTGGCCCGGCCGGCAGAACGGCCCCCTCCGGAGCCCGTGGGGACTCGTGGAAGGGGCCGTGCCGTGCGGGGGATGCCGGGGCCCGTCCGCACGGGGTTCCGCGGGACCGGAGGTCAGCCCGCCGAGGAGTGGGTGGCCGCCCAGTGGTCGGACAGTTTCGGGATGCGGTGCTCCAGCATCTTCGGCGGCAGTTCGGACCTGCTGGCCACGTGCAACTTGCGGTAGACCCTGGTGAGGTGCTGCTCCACCGTACTGATCGTGACGTGCAGCCGGCCACTGATCTCGCGGTTGGTGTACCCGAGCGCGGCCAGGCCCGCGACCCGGCACTCCGCGTCGCTCAGGAAGGACGAGCCCTCCGCCTCGGACCCCTCCGACTGGCCCGGATCCTCCAGCAGATGTGCGTCGACCGGTGAGTCGACGCTGCACGCCTCCGCCTCACGGGCCGCCTGGCGGGCGACCAGCCGAGCGCGGGCGTACTCGCCCAGTTCGTAGTGAGCCGCGGACAGGTCGCCGTAGGCCTGGGCGAGGGTGTGCTGGTCGCCGCACAGCTTGAGCAGGTCGATCGCCTCACGCAGCAGTGAGGCCCGGCGGTGCGCCTTGCTGGTGGCGGCCAGCATCCGTAACGCCATCGCCCGCGCGCGGGAACTGTGACCGCCGGGCAGCCCCAGCTGCTCCTCGGCGCACTCCCGGGCGGTGCGGGCCTTGCCGATCCGCAGATTGGCCAGGGCCAGGTCGGACCGCCAGGGGATGCCCTTCTGCAGGCTGGAGTTCCCCTGCCGCATCAGGCTGCTGCACGTCTCGAAGTCGTTCAGCGCGGCGAACGGCCGGTCGGTGAGGAGGTAGTGGTGTCCCCGGGCCCGAAGGTACTGGATGCCGAAGACGGTGCGGAACATGGGCTCCGGGACGTTCCGTTTGAGCACCCGCTCGGCCTCGGCGTAGGCACCCATGGCCGTATGGGCGAAGATCGCGGTCGACAGCGGGAGTCCGGCGAGGACTCCCCAGCTTCCGTCGTGCAGACTGCTCAGCGCCCTGTCGGCCCCCTCGGCGGCGGTCGTCATGTCTCCGCGCAGCAGCGCGATCTCCGCCCGTACGCTGCCGAGCAGCGCCTGCCACGTGGTCGCCCGGCGCTCGACCGCGGACTCCAGCAGTGCGTCGCAGGCCGCGGCGGCGACCGCCGGGCGGTCGGCATGGGCGATCGCGAGGAGTGCCATCGCCACCAGCTCAAGGTTGAGGTGGTCGAGTTTGCGACCCTGCAGGGCCTGGGCCACGGCTGCGGCGGAGTCGTCCGTGGCGACGCCGCCGACCAGGACCGCCACCTGCGCGGCGAGTCCGCCGTTGCGGTCGGCGGGCGCCGGCCGGCGCGGGTCGGTACCCGCGCCGTGCGGGATTCGGGCGGGCAGCGCGACGCCGTAGAACCACTGCCGAACGAACTCGACCTCGAGGAGGATCTGCGCGTCACCGGGGGAGCGCGCGGGCACCAGCGTGGCCACGGTCTCGGCGGCCAGTTCGGTGTCGCCCTGCCACAGCATGTGCCGCAGGACGGTCGCGGTGTCGCGCATGCTCAGCTCGCCGTCCAGCGCGGGCCGGCGCAGCGGCTCCAGGTGTGCGCACGCGGCCGCGGGGTTGACCCGCCACTCCGCCCGGGCGAGGGCGGCCGACAGGGCGTTGCGCTCCTGCGGGTCGGTGCAGTCGCGCAGCATCAGGTTCAGGTAACTGCTGCACAACTCCACGTCGTCCGCGGCCAGGGCCTGCTCGGCGGCGGCGCGCAGCACGCCCGGACCCCACGGTCGCAGCACCCGGTCGGCGGCGCGCAGGTGCCGGGCCATGTCGCCCGCCGGCGCGCCGGAGCGGTACAGCAGGTCGGCGATGCGTTCGTGCAGCGTCGCCCGCGCGGCGGCGTCCATGTCCTCGAGCACCGCGGTCGCCGCGGCCGGCAGCCGGAAGACGTGACCGTCGAGCAGCCCCACGGAGTTGAGGGCCTCGACGGCCTCCTGGACACCGGCGGGCGTGGTGTCGGCCAGCTCACCGAGGACGCCGACGGAAGCCGGTGCGCCGAGGGCGGCGAGCACCCGGATCACCCGTAGGTGGCGCGGCTCGCCGCGGTGCACGAGCGAAAGCACCGCCTGGCGGTAGGCGGTGCCGGCGATGGGCCGGTCCATGTCGCGGCCGAAGCGGGTGCTGTCGTCCAGCAGGGCGTGCACCAGCAAGGGGTTGCCGGCCGTGGCCCGGTGGAAGGCGCGGCCCGCCCCGGCGGGCCGCGCGGCTGTCGACTGGGCGCCGATCAGTTCGCCGACGCCCCGCTCCGACAGGGGGCCGAGGCGGGCCCGGTGGTGCGGCCGGCGGATCAGCTCGGCGTGGGAGGCCGAGTGGCCCGTGCCGGGATGGCCGGATGTGGCGCACACCACGAGGACGGGCCGGAAGCGGCTTCTGTCGAGCAGGTGGACGAGGACGCCCAGCGAGGCCTCGTCCATGAGGTGGGCGTCGTCCACGGCCACCACCAGCGGGCGTTCGCCGTCCGCGAGCCGCAGCAGTGCCTCTGCCGTTCCCGGATCCCCGGACTCCGTATCGACTCGGCGCTTTAAACCCAGGGGGAGGGTCTGCGTACCTCTGCCCACCGGTCGAGCGGGGTCCGGCGGAACGGGCTGCACCCGGTCCGGCGGAACGGGCTGCACCTCGCCGTTGCGCAGCAATTGCCGCAACAGGCTCATCGGCCGGTCGCGCTCGGCCGGGTGTGCCGTGCCGTGGAGTATGCGTGCGCCCGATCGGCCCGGAGTGGCCATGAATTCGTGCAGAAGCTGAGTCTTCCCGGAACCGGGACCACCCGTGACTATCACGAACCGCCCGGATCTTCGAGTACATTCGGTAAACGCTTCGTTAAGTATGTGTAATTCTTCGGAGCGGTCGAAAAGGCGCAAGGTGTTCCCCCTGTGTCCAGTAACGCTCGTGGATTCGCGCCCGTCTGGGGTGGATGCTGTTGCACGGGATCGGTCCGAGTCCCCGTCTCACCTGCATTTTTTCTGTTCGAGGGCTGTCACCGCAGTGCTGAGGAGACAACTCTCGATGTCGTGGTCCAGCCCCCTGGGGCTGCCCCTGGTATAAGCACAGCGAAAATAAATGCCAGTCATATGCGGCGCGATTCGATCGGTTCGGCAAGTCTTTCCGGAGGGAAGAAAAATAGCTACTCGATCAAACAAACAGCGAGGTTATAGGGCGTTGTCAACGTTGTCAACCAGGCCCTTCCGGAAGTTACTTCTCGCTCAGGATGTCGGTCCGAGACGACTTTTCACGGTCAGTTGATTTACCGGGAAGTAAAGAAAGGAAGCGGGCCGCCGAACACGCGACACGGGCACGTTTCCGTTCAGCGCTGCCCGTTCGGGCACACCGTACGGCCGCCCCCGTACCGGCTCGGGCCCCCTGGGGGCCGTAGGGGTATCAAGCGCCGCCGCCCCCTACCTAGCCTCCGTCAACGGAGGGGGAAGCGGACCGGGATCCCGTCCGGAGACAGTCCGCAGGACCGAGGCCCACTTTCGATCCCGATCGGATGGCGCGCTGGTGAACAACGAAGAGCAGCTGCTCGACTACCTCAGGCGGACGACCGCGGATCTGCGGGAGGCACGACGCCGGCTGCGCGAGAACGAACAACGCGCACACGGCCCGGTGGCCATCGTCGGCATCGGCTGCCGCTACCCGGGCGGCGTCACCTCGCCCGAGGATCTGTGGAACCTGGTGGCGACGGGAACCGACGCCGTGTCGGAGTTCCCGGGCGACCGCGGCTGGGACGTGGACGCCCTGTACGACCCCGACCCGGACCGGCCCGGCACGACCTACGCACGTAACGGTGGCTTCCTGTACGACGCCGCCGACTTCGACTACGACTTCTTCGGCATCAGCCCCCGTGAGGCCCTAGCCATGGACCCGCAGCAACGCCTGCTGCTGGAAACCTCCTTCGAGGCGTTCGAGCGGGCCGGCATCGTCCCGGCCTCCCTGCGCGGCAGCCGCACAGGCGTGTTCGCCGGCGTGATGTACAACGACTACGCCACACGGCTCGACACCGTCCCCGACGACCTCGACGGTTACCTCGCCAACGGCAGCGCCGCCAGCATCGCCTCCGGCCGCATCGCCTACACCTTCGGCCTGGAGGGCCCGGTCGTCACCGTCGACACCGCCTGTTCCTCCTCACTGGTCGCCCTGCACTGGGCGGTACGCGCGCTGCAGGCCGGCGAGTGCTCGCTCGCACTGGCGGGCGGGGTCACCGTGATGTCCACCCCGGAGACGTTCGTCGACTTCAGCAGGCAGCGCGGTCTCGCCGCCGACGGCCGCTGCAAGGCCTTCTCCACCGCCGCGGACGGAACCGGCTGGGGCGAGGGTGCCGGCATGCTGCTCGTGGAACGCCTGGCCGACGCACGGCGCAACGGTCACCCCGTGCTCGCCGTGTTGCGTGGCAGCGCCGTCAACTCCGACGGCGCCAGCAGCCGGCTGACCGCGCCCAACGGCCCCTCCCAGCAAAGGGTCATCCGCCAGGCGCTGGCCGGCGCGGGCCTGACCGCCGCCGACGTCGACGTGGTGGAGGCGCACGGCACCGGGACCTCGCTCGGCGACCCGATCGAAGCGCAGGCGCTGCTGGCGACGTACGGCCGCGAACACCCCGCCGACAGACCGCTGCTGCTGGGCTCCGTCAAATCCAACCTCGGACACACCCAGGCCGCCGCGGGCGTCGCCGGGGTCGTCAAGATGGTCATGGCCATGCGCCACGGCGAGGTGCCGCCCACCCTCCACGTCGACGCCCCCACGGACCAGGTCGACTGGGATGCGGGAGCCGTCGAACTGGCACTGGAGCGGAGCCCCTGGCCCGACACCGGCGGTCCGCGCCGCGCGGCCGTCTCCTCCTTCGGCATCAGCGGCACCAACGCCCACGTGGTGCTGGAGCAGGCCCCCCTCGAAGAGGAAGCGGCCGCCCCCGACGCGGAGGCGGCACCGGCCGCCACGGTGGCAGGAACCCGTGCCGCCACCCCCGTGCCCTGGATCGTCACCGGCCGCAGCCCCGAGGCCCTCAGCGGCCAGATCGAGCGCCTGCGCGAGCACCTCACCGGACGCGACGACGTCGCTCCGGCGGACATCGCCCTCTCACTCGCCACCACCCGCACCCACTTCAAGTACCGAGCCGTCTCCGTCGGCAGCGACGCCGGCGCACTGCTGGACGCCCTGGCCGCCGCGACCCCGCTCACCCCGGTCGGCGGCAGGACGGCCTACCTGTTCACCGGGCAGGGTGCCCAGCGCCCCGGCATGGGCCGCGAACTGCACCGCGCCTACCCCGTCTACGCCGAGACCTTCGACGCGGTGTGCGCGCTCGCCGACCCCCGTCTGGAGCGTCCGCTCGCCGAAGTGATCGACGGCGACCCCGCCCTGCTGACCCGCACCGACTACGCGCAGATCGCGATCTTCGCCACCGAGGTCGCCATGTACCGGCTGCTGGAGTCGTGGGGCGCGGTGCCGGACTACCTGGCCGGCCACTCCGTCGGCGAACTGGCCGCAGCCCACGTCGCCGGAGTGCTCTCCCTGCCGGACGCGGTCTCCCTCGTCCTCGCCCGGGGCGGCCTGATGGCGGCGCTCCCGGCCGGCGGCGCCATGGCCGCGCTGCGCGCGACCGAGGAGGAGGTCACCCCCCACCTCGACGAGCTGGTCGGCCTCGCCGCCGTCAACGGCCCCCGCTCCGTGGTGGTCTCGGGGACCGAGGACGCCGTCGACGCGCTCGCCGCACGCTTCGAACGAGGTAAGCGGCTCGACGTCTCCCACGCCTTCCACTCGCCGCTGATGGACCCGATGCTGGAAGCCTTCGCCGAGGCCGCCTCGCGGTGCGACTACGAGGAGCCGCGGATCCCTGTGGTCTCCACCCTCACCGGGCTCCTCGCGGGGCCCGGCGAGCTCACCGACCCCGGCCACTGGGTGGACCACGTCCGCCGCCCCGTCCGTTTCGCCCCCGCCCTCACCACTCTGCACGACCTGGGCGTACGGGCGTTCGTCGAGGTCGGCCCGGACGCGGCGCTCACCGCCCTGGCCGCCGAGTGCCTCCCCCCGGACAGCGTGTGCGTGCCCGTCATGCGCCGTGACGGTGACGAGCCGCACGACCTCGTCACCTCCGTGGCCCGGCTGCACGCGGCCGGGGGAGCCGTCGACTGGGAGGCGTTTCACTCCCCGCACCACGCCCGGAGCACCGACCTGCCCACCTACGCCTTCCGGCGGACCCGCCTGTGGCTCGAGGCCGCCGCGGGCGGCACCGGCGACGCCGACGGAATCGGACAGCAGAGCACCGGCCATCCGCTGCTGACCGCCGCGACCGAACTGCCCGACACCCAGGGCGCTGTCCTCACGGGACGGCTGTCCCTGTCCTCCCACCCCTGGCTCGGCGACCACGCCGTCCACGGCACCGTCCTGCTTCCGGGCACCGCTCTCGTCGAGATGGCGCTGCGGGCCGCTGCTCAGACCGGCTGCGACAACGTCGGGGAACTCACCCTGCACGCACCCCTGACCCTGCCCGAACAAGGTTCCGTGGCCGTACAGGTCGCCGTCGACGCGGAACGGGACGGCCGCCGCGAACTGACCGTCTGGTCACGCCGCACCGACACCCCCGACATCCCGTGGACCCGTAACGCCGGTGGCGTCCTGACCAGCGTGGCCACCGACGGGGAACCGCCCGCCGACCCCGCCGCCTGGCCCCCCGCCGGTGCGGAGCCCGTGGACCTGGAAGGGCTCTACGACCGGCTGGCCCTCATCGGATACGGCTACGGCGAGGTCTTCCAGGGCCTGCGCGCCATGTGGCGCCGGGGCGAGGAGCTGTACGCCGAAGCGGCCCTGCCCGAAGGAGCACGCACCACCGCCGGTGCCTTCGGCCTGCACCCGGCCCTGCTGGACGCCGCCCTGCACGTCAACCTGCTGGACCTGCCCGGCGGACAGGCCGTGCTGCCGTTCGCCTGGAGCGGCGTCACCCTGCACCGGGCGGGCACCGACCGGCTGCGACTGCGCCTGGCCCCGGCGGGCAACGACGCCGTACGCCTCGACCTGGCCGACGGGGACGGCGCACCCGTCGCCACCGTCCGCGGCCTCGTGGCCCGTCCCGTCACGGCCGAGCAGCTCACCGCGGACGCCGACGACCCCCTGTACCGGGTCGACCTCGTCCCCGCCCCCGGCGCCGCGCGACCGGACCTGTCCGACCTGGCCGTGTGCGGAGCCGACGCCGGCCTCGACGCACCCCGGTACCCCGACCTCGCCGCACTGGCGGACGCGGGCGACGTGCCCGGAACGGTCGTCCTGGCCCTACCCGCCGACCCCGGCACCGGCGCAGGCCTGCCGGAGCGGGCACGTGACCTGGTCGGCACCACCCTGGACACCCTGCGGCTCTGGCTCGACGACGACCGCTTCGCCGGCCGCCGGCTCGCCGTACTGCTGCGTGGCGACCACCTCACGCACGCCCCGCTGTTCGGCCTGGTGCGCGCCGCGGCGGCCGAGAACCCCGGCCGCTTCCTGCTGGTCGGCACCGACGGCAGCGCCGCCCCGGACACGGCCCTCGCCACGGCGCTGGCCTCCCACGAGCCTGAGACCGCGGTCCGTGACGGCGAGGTACGCGTGCCGCGCCTGGCCCGCGCCAAGCCCGGCGGCCCCCACGTCTGGGACCCCGACGGCACGGTCCTCGTCACCGGAGGCACCGGCGGCCTGGGCGCCCTGATCGCCCGCCACCTGGTCACCGGACACGGCGTACGGCGTCTGCTGCTGGCCGGCCGGCGCGGCGCGGACGCCCCCGGCGCGGCCGATCTCCGGGCCGAACTCGCCGCGCTCGGCGCCGAGGTCACCCTCGCCCGCTGCGACGTGGCCGACCGCGCCGACCTCGCCGCACTGCTGGACCGGCACCCGGTCCGCGCCGTGGTGCACGCCGCCGGCGTGGTCGACAACGGCGTCCTGGCCACCCTCGACGCGGACCGGGTCGAGCGGGTCCTGCGGCCCAAGGTGGACGCCGCCTGGCACCTGCACGACCTGACCCGGGATTCCGACCTGTCCGCGTTCGTCCTGCTGTCCTCCACCGCGGGTCTGCTCGTCGGTGGCGGCCAGGCCAACTACGCGGCCGCCAACACCTTCCTCGACGGGCTGGCCGCACACCGCCGCTCGCTCGGACTGCCCGGCGTCTCCCTGGCCTACGGCCTGTGGGCATCGGCCGGCGGCATGAGCGCCGGCATGGACACGGCCGACCTGGAGCGGCTGCGCCGTCTCGGCCTGCCGCCCCTCGCCCCCGACCAGGGACTGCGTATGTTCGACGCCGCGCTCGGCGCCGAGGACGCCCTCGTGGTCCCCGTCCGGCTGGACACCGCAGCTGTACGGGCCCGGCCGGACGGCGTTCCCGCACTGCTGCGCGGGCTCGTCCGCCCCGCGGCCCGCAAGGCAGGGGGCGGGACCGCCGAGGGCACCTCGTCCGCCTCCTGGCGCGAGCGGCTCGCCGGCCTGCCCGACACCGAACGCGACCGCGCCCTGCTCGATCTGGTCCGCACCCATGTCGCCGGCGTGCTCGGGCACCCCTCACCGCAGTCGGTGGACCCCGGACGCGCCTTCCAGGAGATGGGCTTCGACTCGCTCGCCGCCGTCGAACTGCGCAACCTCCTCGCGGGCGCCACCGGCCTCACCCTCCCGGCGACGCTCGTCTTCGACCAGCCCTCACCCCGCACACTCGCCGCCCACCTCAAGACCGAACTCGTACCGGGACCGGCCGACCTCGCCCGGACCGCCCTGGCCGACGTGGACCGGCTCGAGGCCGTACTGCTCGGCCTGCCCGACGAGGACGGCAGCCACACCCGCGTCACCGCTCGCCTCGAAGCCCTCCTCCGCGGCTGGCAGGACGCCCGCGGCGGCGACGCCGCGCCCGCACCGGCGCAGGACTTCGGTGAGGCCAGCGACGCGGAACTCTTCGCGACGATCGACAACGAACTGGGAGCCCTGTGATGGAAGACCCGGCAACGGCCGACAAGCTCCGCGACTACCTGAAGCGGGCCACGACCGAGCTGGAGCGCAGCCGGCGCCGCGTGAGGGAACTGGAGGAGCAGGACCACGAACCCGTCGCCATCATCGGTATGGGCTGCCGTTACCCCGGAGGGATACGCACCCCCGAGGACCTGTGGCGCATCGTCGACGAAGGCGTCGACGTCGTCTCCGACTTCCCCACCGACCGGGGCTGGGACGTCGACGCCCTCTACGACCCCGAGCCCGGGGCCCCCGGTAAGACCTACGTGCGCCACGGCGGATTCCTCCACGACGCCGCCGAGTGCGACCCCGCCTTCTTCGGCATCAGCCCCAAGGACGCGCCCGGCACGGACCCCCAGCAGCGCATGCTGCTGGAGGTCACCTGGGAGGCCTTCGAACGTGCCGGCATCGACCCCACGGCCGTGAAGGGCACGCCGACCGGTGTCTTCGTCGGTCTGATGCACCACGACTACCTCGGCGGCACCATCTCCGGCAGCATCGTCTCCGGCCGGATCGCCTACACCCTCGGACTCGAGGGACCGGCGGTCACCATGGACACCGCCTGCTCCTCCTCCCTGGTCGCCCTCCACTCGGCGATCCAGTCGCTGCGCAAGGGGGAGTGCTCCCTCGCGCTGGCGGGCGGGGCCGCCCTCATGGCCAGCCCGGAGATGTTCGTCGAGTTCAGCGAGCGCCGCGCCCTCTCGCCCGACGGCCGCTGCCACTCCTTCTCCGACGACGCCGCCGGCGCCGCCTGGGCCGAGGGCGCGGGCATGCTCCTCGTCGAGCGGCTGTCCGACGCCCGCCGCAACGGCCACACGGTGCTCGCAGTCGTCCGCGGCAGCGCCGTCAACCAGGACGGTGCCTCCAACGGCCTGACCGCGCCCAGCGGACCGGCCCAGGTCCGCGTCATCCGGCAGGCGCTCGCCGACGCCCAACTGGCCCCGCACCACATCGACGCGGTGGAGGCCCACGGCACCGGCACCACGCTCGGCGACCCCATCGAGGCCCAGGCCGTCATCGCCGCCTACGGGCAGGACCGCCCCGAGGGCCTGCCGCTGTTGCTGGGCTCCATCAAGTCCAACATGGGCCACGCCCAGGCCGCCGCCGGAGTCGGCGCCGTCATCAAGATGGTCATGGCGATGCGCCACGGCACCCTCCCCAGGACCCTGCACGTCGGCACCCCCACCACCGCCGTCGACTGGAGTGCGGGCGACGTCGAACTGCTCACCGAACCCCGCCCCTGGGGCGGCGACGGCCGGCCGCGCCGCGCCGGCATCTCGTCCTTCGGCATCTCCGGGACCAACGCGCACACCGTCCTGGAGGAGGCCCCGCCTACCGACGACGACGGGAGCGCCCCGCACCGCACCGAGCTGCCGGTCGTGCCGTGGCTGCTCTCCGGCAAGGGCGCCGACGCCGTACAGCGCCAGGCAGAACGGCTGCTGGCGGCCGCCGGCGACCTCGACCCGTACGACGTCGGCCACTCGCTCGCCACCACCCGCTCCCTGTTCACCCACCGCGCGGCCGTCACGGGACGCGACCGGGACGAACTGCTGGCCGCCCTGCGCGAGGTCGCCGACGGCACCCGCACGCCCGTCGTGGCCCCCGAACCGGGCCGCCTCGCCGTGCTGTTCTCCGGACAGGGTTCGCAGCGCCCCGGCATGGGCCGCACCCTGCACGCCGCCTTCCCGGTGTTCGCCGCGGCCTTCGACGACATCTGCGCCGCCTTCGACGAGCATCTCGACAGGCCGCTGCGCGACGTCATGTTCGACGAGGACGCCGACGCGCCGCTGCACCGCACCGAATACACCCAGGCGGCGCTGTTCACCTTCGAGACCGCTCTCTACCGGCTGCTGGAACACTGGGGCGTCCGCCCCGACCTGCTCGCCGGACACTCCATCGGCGAGATCGTCGCCGCCCATGTCGCCGGCGTACTGGACCTGAAGGACGCGGTCACCCTGGTCGCCGCCCGGGGCCGCCTCATGCAGGCCCTGCCGGCCGGCGGCGCGATGGTCTCCCTGCGCGCCACCGAGGCCGACGTCGTCGCGCTCCTCACCGACGGCGTCGACATCGCCGCCGTCAACGGCGCGCGCTCCGTCGTGGTCTCCGGTGACGAGGAGGCCGTCCTCGCCGTCGCGGCCCGCGCCGAGAAGAGCACCCGGCTGAAGGTGTCGCACGCCTTCCACTCGCACCGCATGGACCCCATGCTCGACTCCTTCCGCGAGGTGCTGGACGGCCTCACCTTCCACGAGCCCGCCCTCCCGGTCGTCTCCAACGTCACCGGCCGGGTCGCCGACGACCTGGCCGACGCCGACTACTGGGTACGGCACGTCCGCGAGGCCGTCCGCTTCCACGACGGGGCCACCACGCTCGCCGCCGAGGGCGCCACCCGCTTCCTGGAGATCGGCCCCGACTCGGTGCTCAGCACCATGGCGCAGGACGTGGTCCCCGACGTCATCGGCACCCAGCGGCGTGACCGTGCCGAGGACACCGCCCTCGTCGACGCCCTCTGCCGCCTCCACCTCACCGGCACCGGCCCCGACTGGCGGACGGTCTTCACCGGCGGCCGCACCGTCGACCTGCCCACCTACCCCTTCCGGCGGGACCGGCACTGGGAGGACGCCCCCATCCTGCAGGCCGAGCGGCAGGCCGGCTCCGGCGGCGACGCCGGCGACCCGTTCTGGGACCTGGTGCGTGACCAGGACGTGAGTGCCGTCGCCGCCACCCTCGGTCTCGACGACGAGAACGCCGTCGCCGCCGTCGTGCCCGCACTCGCCACCTGGCACGGCCGGCGGCAGGCGCACGCCGCGGCGGACGGGCTCCGCCACCGCGTCACCTGGGAACCACTGGCGCCTCCCGCCACCCCGGCGCTCGGCGGCACCTGGCTGGCCGTCGTCCCCGCGTCCACCGCCGACGACCCGTGGACCCACGCGGTGACAGAGGGCCTGGCCGGCCAAGGGCTGCACGTCGACGTCCTGACCGTGCCGGACACCGCCGACCGCGCCGCACTGGCCGACGCGCTCACCGGCCGGACCTCGACCGACGGCATCCTGTACCTGCCCGCCCCGGCGACGCCGCCGGCCACCCTCGCCGCACTCGTCCAGGCACTCGGGGACACCGGCGCCGGCGCCCCGCTGTGGTGCGCCACCCGGGACGCCGTCGCACACGGAGCCGGCGCCACCGTCACCGGCTTCGCCCAGGCCGCACTCTGGGGCCTCGGACGGGTCGCCGCCCTGGAGCACCCCGACCGGTGGGGCGGCCTCGTCGACCTGCCCGCCGAGGCCGGTCAGCGGACCGTGGCCCGCCTGGCCGCGCTGCTCGGCGACGCCGGCGGCGAGGACCAGGTCGTGATCCGCGAATCCGGTGCCTACGGACGCCGGCTGGAGCACGCCCCGGCCCGCGCCGGCACCCCCTGGAAGCCGTCCGGCACCGTGCTGGTCACCGGCGCCACCGGCGCGGTCGGTGCCGTCGTCGCCCGCCGGCTCGCCGCCGAGGGCGCCGAACACCTGCTGCTCACCTCCCGTCGGGGCCCCGACGCCCCCGGCGCCGAAGAGCTCATCCGTGAACTCACCGCCACCGGTACCGGCGTCACCCTGACCGCCTGCGACGTGGCCGACCGGTCCGCCCTGGCCGGCCTGCTGGACTCCGTACCGGCACAGCACCCCCTGACGGCGGTCGTGCACCTGGCCGGCGCCCTTGACGACGGCGTCCTGGACTCCCTGGACGCCGACCGGTTCGCCCGCGTCCTCGGCCCCAAGGCGGACGCCGCCCTCCACCTGCACGAACTGACCGCCGGGCTCGACCTGTCGGCGTTCGTGCTGTTCTCCTCCCTGACCGCCACGGTCGGCGGCGCCGGCCAGGCCAACTACGCCGCCGCCAACGCCTACCTGGACGCCCTGGCCGAGCACCGCCACGCCGCGGGACTGCCCGCGACCTCCGTGGCCTGGGGCCCCTGGGGCGGCGACGGCATGGCGGCGCACGGCGCGGTCCGCAACTCGGCCCGGGCGATGGGCATGTCCCTGCTCGACCCGGACACCGCCCTCACCGCGCTGCGCCGGGCCCTTGACGGCGGCGACACCACCGTCACCGTCGCCGACGTCGACTGGTCGGTGTTCGCCCCCGCGTTCACCTCGACCCGCCCCAGCCCGCTGCTGTCCGCACTGCCCGAGGCGCGGCGCACCACGAGCGGACCGGACGGCGCGAACGCGGCCGACGGCTTCGCGGAGAAGCTCGCGGGACTCACCGGAGGGGAACGCGAGCGCGCCCTGAGCGACCTGGTCTGCGGCCAGGCGGCGACCGTCCTCGGATACGGCGACGCCGGCGCCGTGGAACCGACCACCGCGTTCCGCGACCTCGGTTTCGACTCGCTGACCTCGGTCGACCTGCGCAACCGGATCAGTGGCGCCGCCGGGGTGCCGCTGCCGGCCACGCTCATCTTCGACTACGCCACCCCCGCCGCCCTCGCCAAGTACCTGGGCACCGAACTCGCCGGCGCGGACACCTCCGTGGACTCCGTGGTCGCCGAGCTCGAACGGGTCGCCGCCCGGCTCGGCGACCTCACCGCCGAGGACCTGGAGCAGAGCCGGGTCACCACCCGGCTGCAGAACCTGCTCAAGGACCTGGACAAGACCCTCGGCCAGGATGCGGCAGCCGTCACCGGCCGGCTGGAAGAGGCCTCCGCCGACGACGTCTTCGCGTTCATCGACAAAGAACTCGGCTCGGCGTGACCCGGCGCTCCCACGACACCCCGGCCCACCCGCAGCCCACCTCTTCGCACAGGAGTGGCGACACCCGATGACCAACGACGAAAAGCTGCTCTCCTACCTCAAGCGGGTCTCCGCCGATCTGCACCAGACCCGTCAGCGGCTGCGCGAGGTGGAGACGCAGGACCGGGAACCCATCGCCATCGTCGGGATGAGCTGCCGCTTCCCCGGAGGGGTCACCACCCCCGAGGAGTTCTGGCAGCTGGTCCACGAGGGCACCGACGCCATCGGGGACTTCCCCGGGGACCGCGGCTGGGACGTCGACACGCTGTACGACCCGGACCCGGACGCCACGGGGAAGACGTACTCCACGCGCGGCGGCTTCCTGCGCGACGCCGCGGGGTTCGAGCCGGACTTCTTCGGCATCAGCCCGCGGGAGGCCGTCACGATGGACCCCCAGCAGCGTCTGCTGCTGGAGGTGTCGTGGGAGGCGCTGGAACGCGCCCGTATCGCTCCCGACTCGGTGCACGGCGCCCGGGTCGGGGTGTTCGCCGGCACCAACGGCCAGGACTACCGGGACCTGCTGGCGCGGATGCCGCAGGACTCCGAGGCGGCACTCGGCACCGGCGCCCTGGCCGCCGTGATCTCCGGCCGGATCTCCTACACCCTCGGGCTGGAGGGGCCGGCCGTCACCATCGACACCGCCTGCTCGTCGGCGCTCGTGGCGGTGCACCTCGCCGTGCAGGCCCTGCGCGGCAGGGAGTGCGGCCTCGCCCTGGCGGGTGGCGCCACGGTCATGTCCACCCCCAACTCGTTCGTCGCCTTCAGCCGACAGCGTGGCCTCGCCGCGGACGGCCGCTGCAAGTCCTTCGGGGACGCGGCCGACGGCACCGGCTGGGGCGAGGGCGCCGGCATGCTGCTGCTGGAGCGGCTGAGCGACGCCCGCCGCAACGGCCACGAGGTCCTCGCCGTCATCCGGGGCTCTGCCGTCAACCAGGACGGTGCCTCCAACGGCCTGACCGCCCCCAACGGCCCCTCCCAGCAACGGGTGGTGCGCGCCGCGCTGGCCGGCGCGCAGCTCACCCCGGCCGACGTCGACCTGGTGGAGGCGCACGGCACCGGCACCACGCTCGGCGACCCGATCGAGGCCCAGGCACTGCTCGCCACCTACGGACAGGACCGGCCCGAGGACGCACCGCTGTGGCTGGGCTCGGTGAAGTCCAACATCGGCCACACCCAGGCCGCCGCGGGCGTCGCCGGGATCATCAAGGTCGTCATGGCGATGCGGCACGGCGTGCTGCCGCGGAGCCTGCACGCCGAGGAGCCGTCCGCGAAGGTCGACTGGAGCCAGGGCAACGTCCGTCTGCTCACCGCCAACCGCCCCTGGACCGACCCGGGGCGCCCCCGGCGGGCCGCGGTCTCCTCCTTCGGTGCCAGCGGCACCAACGCCCACACCATCCTGGAAGAGGCCCCCGCCGAAGAGGCCTCCGAGGAGCCCGCCGCGGCGCCCGCGCCGCGCACCGCGCCGCCGCTGGTGCCGTGGGTGCTCTCCGGCCGCAGCGAGCGAGCCCTGCGCGAGCAGGCCGCCCTCCTGGCCGCGGCCGTCACCGAGGTCCACCCCGTGGACGTGGCGCACTCGCTGGCCGTCACCCGCACCGCCCACCCGTACCGGGCCGTGCTCCTCGGCGCCGACCGGGACGCGCTGCTCGACGCCGCGACCCGCGTCGCGGAGGGCGGCCGGGCCACCGCGTCCGGCCGCGTCCGCAAGGGCCAGACCGCCTTCCTGTTCACCGGTCAGGGTTCCCAGCGGCCCGGCATGGGCCGCGAACTGCACGCCCACTTCCCGGTCTTCGCCCGCGCGTTCGACGAGATCTGCGAGCTGACCGGCGACGCCGAACTGCGCGAGCTGGTCCTCGGCGACGATCCCGAGCCGCTGAACCGCACGGCCCGCACCCAGACGGCGCTGTTCGCCTTCGAGGTCGCGCTGTACCGGCTGGTGGAATCCTGGGGCCTCACCCCCGACCACCTCGCGGGCCACTCCATCGGCGAGATCGCCGCCGCCCACGTCGCGGGCGTACTGGACCTCAACGACGCCGTCACACTGGTGGTCGCACGCGGCCGGCTCATGCAGGCCCTCCCCGAGGGCGACGCCATGATCGCCCTGCGCGCCACCGAGGAGGCCGTCCGCCCCCTGCTCACCGACCGGGTCGGCCTGGCCGCCGTCAACGGGCCGGACTCCGTCGTCATCTCCGGCGACACCGCCGAGGCCGAGGCGGTCGCCGCGCACTTCGAGAAGAGCCGCCGGCTGAAGGTGTCGCACGCCTTCCACTCCCCGCTGATGGAACCGATGCTGGCCGAGTTCCGTGCCGTGGTGTCGTCCCTGGCCTTCCACCGGGCGACCGTGCCCCTGGTCTCCAACGTCACCGGCCGGCTCGCCACCCAGGACATCGGCACCCCCGACTACTGGGTACGGCACGTGCGCGAGGCCGTCCGCTTCCACGACGGGATACGCACCCTCGTCGCAGAGGGCGTCACCCGGTTCCTGGAGATCGGCCCCGACGCGGTACTGACCGCGATGGCCCGCGAGTGCCTGGCCACCGCCGACGACGAGGCCGCCGGCGACGCCGTCCTGGCCGCCGCCACCCGCCGCGGCCGGGACGAGACCGAGACCCTGCTCACCGCCCTCGCCCAGCTGTACACCGGTGGCGCCGGACCGCGCTGGGAGAAGCTGTTCACCGGGGCCCGCACCGTCGACCTGCCCACCACCGCCTTCCAGCGCGAACGGTTCTGGCCCGAGACGGTGGCCCCGGCCGGCGACGTCGGCTCCGTGGGGCTGGACTCCGCGGACCACCCGCTGCTCGGTGCCGCCACCGTGCTCGCCGACTCCGACGGCGCCGTACTGACCGGCAGGCTGTCGGTGCGGACCCACCCCTGGCTCGCCGACCACGTCGTCGGCGGTTCCGTCGTCGTCCCCGGCACCGCGATGGTGGAACTCGCGGTCCGCGCCGGCGACCAGGTCGGCTGCGGCCGGCTGGAGGAGCTGGCCCTGGAGATACCTCTGGTGCTGCCGCCCGCGGACGGCGTCCGCGTACAGGTCGCCGTGGGCACCCCCGACCCGGCCGGGGCCCGCACGGTCCAGATCTACGCACGCGCCGAGAACCCGGCCGCGGACGAACCCTGGACCCTGCACGCCTCCGGTCTGCTCGCCGACGGCACCCCGCCCCCCGGCACCCGACTGGACGTCTGGCCGCCGCAGGACGCAGAGGAGCTCGACCTCACCGGCCTGTACGAGCGTCACGCGGCCGCCGGCCTGGACTACGGTCCCGCCTTCCGCGCACTGACCGCCGCCTGGCGCGACGGCGACACGGTCTACGCCGAGGTACGCCTTCCGGAGCGGCCGGCGGCCGACGCCCCCCGCTTCGGCCTCCACCCCGCCGCCTTCGACGCCGCCCTGCACTCCCTGGCCCTGCTCGGCGACGGCTCCGGTGACGACACCGCCCGGCTGCCCTTCATGTTCGCGGGCGTCACCCTGCACGCCGTGGGCGCCTCGGTCCTGCGTGCCCGCATGACACCCGCCGGCGACCACACCTTCGCCGTCGACCTGGCCGACGCCACCGGTGCACCCGTCGCCACCGTCGACTCCCTGGCCTCCCGTCCGCTGACGCGGCTGCGCGGTGAGCAGGACACCGCAGCCGACGCCCTGTTCGCCCTCGACTGGCAGCCGCTGACGCTCGACCCCGACGCCCCCGCAGCCGACCACCGTCTGCTGGAGGTCCCGTCCGGCTCGGACGCCGAGGCGGTACGCGCCGCGCTGCACACCGCGCTCGCCGCCCTCCAGGACGACGACGCCCGGCCGCTGGCCCTCGTCACACGGGGCGCCGTCTCCACCGCCGGTGAGGACGTTCCCGACCTGGCCGGCGCCGCGGTGTGGGGCCTCGCGCGCTCCGCGCAGTCGGAGAACCCTGGCCGGTGCGTCCTGCTCGACCTCGAACCCGGCGCCGACCCCGGCACCCTGCTGCCCGCGGTCCTCGCCACCGGCGAACCGCAGGTGGCCGTCCGCTCCGGCACCGCCCGTGCGGCCCGGCTGGTACGCGCCGAGCCTCTCGAAGGCGCGGCGGCCCCGGCCCTCGACCCCGAGGGCACCGTGCTGCTGACCGGTGCCACCGGCGGACTCGGGCCCGTATTCGCCCGGCACCTGGTCACCGCCCACGGCGTGCGCCATCTCGCGCTGGTCAGCCGAGGCGGACGGGCCGACGCCCTGGTCGCCGAACTCGCCGAACTCGGCGCGAGCGCCTCCGTGCACGCCTGCGACGTCGCCGACCGCGACGCTCTCTCCGCCCTGCTCGACGGGCTCGGACCGGACCGCCCGCTCACCGCGGTCGTCCACGCCGCGGGTGTCCTCGACGACGGCGTGGTGGCCTCCCTGACGCCCGAGCGCCTCGACGCCGTACTCGCCCCCAAGGCACTCGGCGCCCTCCACCTGCACGAACTGACCCGCGATCACGACCTGTCGGCGTTCGTGCTGTTCTCCTCCGTCGCCGGCACCGTCGGCGCCCCCGGACAGGGCAACTACGCCGCCGCCAACGCCTGCCTCGACGCGCTCGCCGCCCACCGCGGTGTGAACGGATCGCCCGCCCTCGCCCTGGCCTGGGGGCCATGGGCCCCGACCGGAGGCATGACCGGCGCCCTGGACGAGGCCGACCTCGCCCGCATGTCCCGCGGCGGCATGGTCCCGCTGTCCGCCGAGGAGGGCACCGCCCTGTTCGACCGGGCCCTGCTCACCGGCCGCCCCGCCGTCGCCCCCGTAC
The DNA here is from genome assembly GCF_040630715.1 of Streptomyces sp. NPDC005752. Classification (NCBI taxonomy): domain Bacteria; kingdom Bacillati; phylum Actinomycetota; class Actinomycetes; order Kitasatosporales; family Streptomycetaceae; genus Streptomyces; species Streptomyces sp. NPDC005752. Next base: position 22,842 of record NZ_JBEXYB010000017.1, read on the forward strand.
GGCTGACCCTGTCCGCGCTGCGCGCCCAGGGCGGCGAACTCGCCCCCGTCCTCCGCGCCCTGGCCGGGCGCCCGGTGCGCCGGGAGGCCGCCACCGGGGACACCGGGTCCGGCTTCGCCGAACGCATGGCCGCCCTCGGCGACGCGGAGCGGGCCGAGGCCCTGCTGCACACCGTCCGCGCCCATGTGGCCGCCGTCCTCGGACACGCCGGACCGGACACCGTGGAGACCGACCGGGCCTTCAAGGACCTCGGCTTCGACTCGCTCGCCGCGATCGAACTGCGCAACTCCCTGTCCGCCGAGACGGGGCAGCGACTGCCCGCCACCCTCGTCTTCGACCATCCCTCTCCCGAGGTGCTGGCCGCCCACCTCGGCACCCTGGTCGCCGGAGCCGCAGGCTCCATGCGCCGCACCCGGCGCACCGGACGGGCCCGCGCCGACGAGCCGCTGGCGATCGTCGGCATGGCCTGCCGCTACCCGGGCGACGTCCGCACACCGCAGGACCTGTGGAAGCTGGTGGCCGACGGCACCGACGCCATCGCCCCGTTCCCCGCCAACCGCGGCTGGGACGTCGACCGCGTCGTCGACCCCACCCGGCAGCGCCCCGACACCTCCTACGTCGGCGAGGGAGGGTTCCTCCACGACGCGGGTGAGTTCGACGCCGCGTTCTTCGGTATCAGCCCCAAGGAGGCGCTCGTCACCGACCCGCAGCAGCGCCTGCTGCTGGAGGCCTCCTGGGAGGCGCTGGAGCACGCCGGCATCGACCCGCACTCCCTCAAGGGCAGCCCGACCGGAGTGTTCGCGGGCGTGCAGTACCACGACTACTTCGGCAGCTTCGGCTCCGGCAGCATCATTTCCGGCCGGGTCGCCTACACCCTCGGCCTGGAGGGCCCCTCGCTGTCCGTGGACACCGCCTGCTCCTCGTCACTCGTGGCGCTGCACCTGGCCGGGCAGTCGCTGCGCCAGGGCGAGTCCTCCCTCGCCCTGGTCGGCGGCGTCGCCGTCATGGCCACCCCGGAGACCTTCATCGAGTTCAGCCGGCAGGGCGCCCTCGCCCCCGACGCCCGCACCCGCGCGTTCGCCGACGCGGCCGCCGGAACCGTGTGGGGCGAAGGCGTCGGCGTCCTGGTGGTGGAACGTCTCTCCGACGCCCGCCGCAACGGCCACCCCGTCCTCGCTGTCGTCCGCGGGACCGCCGTCAACCAGGACGGTGCCTCCAACGGCCTGACCGCACCCAACGGCCCCTCCCAGGAACGCGTCATCCTCCAGGCCCTGGAGAACGCCCGCCTCACCACCGCCGACGTCGACGTGGTCGAGGCCCACGGCACCGGTACGACCCTTGGCGACCCGATCGAGGCGCAGGCCCTGCTGGCCACCTACGGGCAGGACCGGCCCGAGGACCAGCCACTGTGGCTGGGGTCGGTCAAGTCCAACATCGGTCACACCCAGGCCGCGGCCGGCGTCGCCGGTGTGATCAAGATGGTCATGGCGATGCGGCACGGCGCACTGCCCAGGACCCTGCACGTCGACGAGCCGTCCGGCAAGGTCGACTGGGAGGCCGGGCAGGTGCGCCTGCTGACCGAGGAACGGCCCTGGCCCGAGGCGGGCCGGCCACGCCGCGCCGGGGTCTCCTCCTTCGGGATCAGCGGCACCAACGCCCATGTCATCCTCGAACAGGCCCCGGCGGCCCCGGAGCCCGCCACGGCGCCGGAGGCCGACGCCCCGGGAGCCGCCGTCCCGTGGCTGCTCACGGCGAAGTCGCCCACAGCACTCGCCGGACAGGCAGCCGCGCTGCTCGGCCACCTCGACACCCACCCCGAGCTCGACCCCCGCGACGTCGGCTGGTCGCTGGCGACCGGCCGCGCCCACTTCGCGCACCGCGCCGCCGTCACCGGCACCGACCCCGCCGGACTGCGCGGGGCGCTCGCCGCGCTGGCCGACGGCGGTACGGCCCGCAACCTCGCCGAGGGCACCGCCACCGGACGGGCCCGGCCCGTGTTCGTCTTCCCCGGCCAGGGCTCGCAGTGGTCCGGCATGGCTACGGAACTCCTCGCCGAATCAGCGGTGTTCGCGGCCCGCATGGCGGAGTGCGCCGCCGCCCTGGAGCCCTGGACCGACTGGGACTTCGCCACCGAACTGCGTGGCGGGCTCGACCGGGTCGACATCGTCCAGCCCCTGCTCTGGGCGGTGATGGTGTCCCTGGCGCACACCTGGAGCGGCTACGGCGTCACCCCGGCCGCCGTCATCGGCCACTCCCAGGGCGAGATCGCCGCCGCCTGCGCGGTCGGGGCGCTCTCCCTGGCGGACGGCGCGCGCGTGGTCGCCCTGCGCTCCCGGGCCATCGCCGAGCTGCTGTCCGGCTCCGGCGGCATGATGTCCGTGGGCGAGGGCGCGGAAGCGGTCCGCGACCGGCTCACGGCCTGGAACGGCCGGCTGTCGGTCGCCGCCGTCAACGGCACCGCCTCCACGGTCGTCTCCGGAGACTCCGACGCCCTCGACGAACTCCTCCGGCTGCTGCGCGCCGAGAAGGTCCGCGCCAAACGGCTGCCCGTGGACTACGCCTCCCACAGCGCCCATGTGGAGACCCTGCGGGAACGCCTCGCCGAGGACCTGGCGGGCATCGAGCCACGCAGCACCGACGTGCCCTTCTACTCCACCGTCACCGGCGCCCCGGTCGACACCGCCGAACTCGGCGCCGAGTACTGGTACACCAACCTCCGCGGCACCGTGCTGTTCGAGCAGGCGGTACGCGGCGCCGTAGCCGGCGGCCACACCCTGTTCGTCGAGTCCAGCCCGCACCCGGTGCTCACCGTCGGTATCCAGGAGACGGACGACGCGGTCGCCGCCGTCGGCTCGCTGCGCCGCGACGAGGGCGGCCGGGACCGGCTGCTCGTCGGCCTGGGCGAGGCCTTCACCCACGGCGCGGGCGTCGACTGGGCCGCGGTCGCGGAGGGCCGTCGCGCCCGCCAGGTCCCCCTGCCCGCGTACGCCTTCCAGCGCGAGTGGTACTGGCTCGACAGCACCACCACCGGTGCCGACGTCACCTCCGCCGGCCTCGCGGCCACCGACCACTCCCTGCTCGGCGCCGCCATCGCGCGGGCCGGCAGCGAGGAGGCCGTCCTCACCGGCCGGCTGTCGGCGGGCACGCACCCCTGGCTGAACGACCACCGCGTCGGGGACCAGCTGCTGTTCCCCGGCACCGGACACCTCGAACTCGCCCTGCGCGCGGGCGACCAGGTCGGCTACGGCGACCTGGTCGAACTCACCCTCCACGCCCCGCTGGTCCTGCCCGACCACGGCGCCGTCCAGCTCCAGGCCGTCGTCGGCCCGCCCGACGGCGGGACCCGCCCGCTGGCCTTGTGGTCCCGCCCCGAGAGCACCGACGAGGACCTCCCCTGGACGCGGCACGCCGACGGCCTGCTCGCTCCGACCGGCACCCTCCCGGCCGTCGTCGAACCCCTCACCTCCTGGCCGCCGCGTGACGCCGAACCGGTGCCCCTCGACGGTCTGTACGACGAACTCGCCGCCCTCGGACTCGGCTACGGCCCGCTGTTCCAGGGGCTACGCGCCGCCTGGCGCACCGAGGACGCCCTGTACGCCGAGGTCGCCACCGAGGCACCCGTCGACGGCTTCGGACTGCACCCCGCGCTCTCCGACGCCGCCCTGCACACCGTCGGTCTCACCGATGCAGCCGGCGACCGGGCGCTGCTGCCGTTCGCCTGGTCCGGGGTGCGGCTGCACGCCACCGGGGCCACCGAGCTGCGCGTGAAGGTCCGCACCAAGGGTGAGGGCACCGTCGCCCTCACCCTGGCCGACCCGGCCGGCGCCCCCGTCGCCACGGTCGACTCCCTCACCCTGCGCCCGTTGCGCACCGACGTGGTGGACGCGGCCGCCCGGTCCGCCCGGTCCGCCCGGTCCGGCGCGCTGCACCGCGTCGACTGGGTCCCCGCAGCGGCTCCGGCGGGGACCGCCGGCACGCCGTGGAACGGGGAGGTGCTGCGCGCCCCGGCGGGCGTCGGTGCCGCCGAGACGCGGGCCGCCGTCGCCACCGTCCTCGACGGACTGCGGGACCGGCTCGCGGACGAGACGAGCGGCGACAGCACCCTCGTCGTCGTCACCGGCACCGACCCGGCCGGCGCCGCGGTCGGGGGGCTGGTCCGCTCGGCCCAGTCCGAGAACCCCGGCCGCATCGTCCTGGTCGAGAGCGACACGGACCCCGGCCCGGAGCGTCTCGCCGAGGCCGTCGTCGGCGGCGAACCGCACCTGGCGCTGCGCGACGGCACCTGGCACGTGCCGCGCCTGGCCCGCGTTCCGGGTACGGACGCCGGAGCCACCACCGGCGAAGCCGGCACCGGCCTGGGCGCCGGCACCGTCCTGCTGACCGGCGCGACGGGTGCCCTCGGCGGGATCATCGCTCGTCACCTGGCCGCCCACCACGGCGTGCGCCACCTGCTGCTGCTCAGCCGACGCGGCGCCGACGCCGCCCTGGTCACCGAGCTGGCCGAGCTGGGTGCCGAGGTCAGCAGCGTCGCCTGCGACGTCGCCGACCGCGAAGCCCTCGCCGGACTGCTGGCCGCACTGCCGGCCGACCGGCCGCTCACCGCCGTGATCCACGCGGCCGGGGTCCTGGCCGACGGCGTGCTCGCCTCCCTCACCCCCGAACGCGTCGACGCGGTCTTCCGGCCCAAGGTCGACGCCGCCTGGAACCTGCACGAACTCACCGCGCACCTCGACCTGTCGGCGTTCGTGCTCTTCTCCTCCTCCGCCGCCACCCTCGGCTCGCCGGGCCAGGGCAACTACGCCGCGGCCAACGCCTACCTCGACGCCCTCGCCGCCCACCGGCACTCCCTCGGCCTGCCCGCGCACTCCCTGGCCTGGGGCCTGTGGGCCCAGGCGAGCGGCATGACCGGCACGCTCGACGAAACCGACCGGGCACGCATCGCCCGCGGCGGTGTCGCCCCGCTGCCGACCGAGGAAGGACTCGCCCTGTTCGACGCCGCCCTGCACGGCACCGACCCCGTCGTCCTCCCGGTCCGGCTGGACACCGCGGCGCTGCGAGGCCAGGCAGAAGCCCTGGCCCCGCTCTTCCGCGGCCTGGTGCCCGTACGCCGCGCCACCGCCGGCCACGCGGCCGCGGGTGGTGCGGACTCGTTGCGCGACCGGCTCGCCGGGCTCCTGGAACCGGAGCGAGAGCCCTTCCTCACCGAACTCGTGCAGAGCAGGGTCGCCACCATCCTCGGATACCGCTCCGCCCAGGACGTCAGCCGTACGCTGCCCTTCCGGGAGCTGGGCTTCGACTCGCTGGCCGCCGTGGAGCTGCGCAACGGACTCGCTGCCGCGACCGGACTGCGGCTGCCCGCCACCCTGGTCTTCGACCATCCCACCCCGGCCGAACTCGCCCGGTACCTCCTGGGTGAACTGACCGGTGCCCTCGACCGGGCCGCGCCCGCCACCGCCGTAAGGGCCGCCGCCGACGAACCCATCGCCATCGTCGGCATGGCCTGCCGCTTCCCCGGCGACGTCTCCTCCCCGGAGGAGCTGTGGCGCCTCGTGGCCGAAGGCCGCGACGCCGTCGGAGAGTTCCCCACCGACCGCGGCTGGGACGTCGAGACCCTCCACGACCCCACCCTGGACAGGCCGGGCACCAGCTACACCCGGCACGGCGCGTTCCTGTACGGCGCGGCCGACTTCGACCCGGCCTTCTTCGCCATGGACGAGGAGGAGGCCCTCGTCACCGACCCCCAGCAGCGGCTGTTGCTGGAGACCTCCTGGGAGGCCCTGGAGCGGGCCTCCATCGACCCGGCCACCCTGCGGGGCTCCGACACCGGCGTCTTCGCCGGTGTCATGTACCACGACTACTTCGGCAGCTTCGGCTCCGGCAGCGTCGTCTCCGGCCGGGTCGCCTACACCCTGGGCCTCGAGGGCCCCTCGCTGTCCGTCGACACCGCCTGCTCCTCCTCGCTGGTGGCCCTGCACCTGGCCGCACAGGCGCTGCGCCAGGGCGACTGCTCCCTGGCCCTGGCCGGGGGAGTGACCGTCATGGCCACCCCCGGCACCTTCGTCGAGTTCAGCCGGCACCGAGGCCTCTCCAGCGACGGCCGCTGCCGCCCCTTCGCCGACGCCGCCGACGGAACCGGCTTCGGCGAAGGAGCGGGCGTGCTGCTGCTGGAGCGGCTCAGCGACGCCCGCCGCAACGGACGGACGATCCTCGCCGTGCTCCGAGGCACCGCCGTCAACCAGGACGGCGCCTCCAACGGCATCACCGCCCCCAACGGCCCGGCCCAGCAGCGCGTCATCCGCCGCGCCCTGGAAGCGGCCGGCGTCGGGGCGGCCGACGTCGACGTGGTCGAGGCCCACGGCACCGGCACCACCCTCGGCGACCCCATCGAGGCCCAGGCGCTGATCGCGACCTACGGCGCGGAGCACACCGAGGAACGCCCCCTGTGGCTCGGCTCGGTCAAGTCCAACCTGGGCCACACCCAGGCCGCCGCCGGTGTCGCCGGCGTCATCAAGATGGTTCAGGCGATCCACCACGAGACCCTGCCGGCCAGCCTCGGCATCGACCGGCCCTCCCGGCACGTGGAGTGGGAGGGCGCCAACGTCCGCCCGCTGACGGAGTCCCTGCCATGGCCGGACCCCGGCCGTCCGCGCCGCGCGGGTATCTCCTCCTTCGGTATCTCCGGCACCAACGCCCATGTGATCGTGGAGGCTCCGCCCGCCGCCGCCCAGCCCTCGGACACCACGCCCCCCGCGGTGGACGCCGTGCCGTGGCTGCTGTCGGGCAGCACACCCCAGGCGCTGCGGGCCCAGGCCGGCCGGCTGCTTGACCACCTGACCGGCCGCCCGGACGCCGACCCGCAGGAGATCGCCGGCGCCCTCGCCCACGCCCGTACCGCACTCGGCCACCGCGCCGCCGTCGTCGGGCACACCCGCGAGGACCTGACCGCCGGGCTGCGGGCACTGGCCGAGGGACGCACGCCCCCCGTCGGCACGGTCGGCGCGGCCACCGACGGCAAGCTGGCCCTGCTCTTCTCGGGCCAGGGCTCCCAACTGCCCGGCATGGGTGCCCGCCTCGGCGCGGTGTTCCCCGCCTTCGCCACCGCCTTCGACGAGGTCCGCGCCCACCTGGACCCGCTGCTGGACCGGCCGCTCGGCGACGTCCTCGACTCCGCCGGGCTGCTGGAGCGCACCGAGTACACCCAGCCCGCCCTCTTCGCCTTCGAGGTGGCGCTGTTCCGGCTGCTGGAGTCGTTCGGCGTCAGGCCGGACCTGCTCGCCGGACACTCCGTCGGTGAGATCGCCGCCGCGCACGTGGCGGGCGTCCTCGGCCTCCAGGACGCGTGCAGGCTCGTCGCCGCCCGGGGCCGGCTGATGCAGGCGCTCCCCGACGGCGGCGTCATGATCGCCGTACGCGCGACCGAGGACGAGGTCACGCCGCTGCTCGGGGACGGGGTCGGCCTCGCCGCCGTCAACGGCCCGACGTCCGTGGTGGTCTCCGGCCCGGCGGGCCCGGCCCGCGCCCTCGCCGCCCGCTTCGACCGGAGCAAGGAACTGGCCGTCAGCCACGCCTTCCACTCCGCCCTGATGGAACCGATGCTCGAGGAGTTCCGCGAGGTCGCCGAGTCGCTGTCGTACGGCCCGCTGCGCCTCCCGCTGGTGTCCACCCTCACCGGCGCCCAAGCGGCCGCCGACGAACTGTCCACCCCCGACTACTGGGTACGGCACGCCCGCGAGGCGGTCCGCTTCGCCGACGCCGTGTCCGCCCTGCACGGCGCGGGCGCCCGGCACTTCGCCGAGGTCGGACCCGGCAGCGCGCTCACCACTGCCGCGGGGGACTGCCTGCCCGAGGACACGGCCGCCGTCGTCGCCCTCCAGCGCAAGGACCGCGAGGAGACCGAGGCCCTGGTCACGGGGCTCGCCGCGCTCCACGTGCACGGCGTCGCCGTCGACTGGACGGACCTGCTGCCCCACCGCGACGGTTCGGACCTGCCCACCTACGCCTTCCAGCGCGACCGCTACTGGATGACGGGCGACCTGGGACAGCCCGGGCCCGCCGTCGGTCACCCGCTGCTGGGCGCCGCCGTCGAACGCGCCGACGCCGACGCGGCCCTGCACACCGGGCGGCTCTCGCTCTCTGCCCAGCCGTGGCTGGCCGACCACCGCGTCGGCGGCGTACCCCTCCTGCCGGGCACGGCGTTCGTCGAGATGGCCCTCGCCGCGGGAGCGCGGCTCGACTGCCCGGTGGTCGAGGAACTGACCGTCTCCGAACCGCTGGTGCTGCCCGAGCAGGGCAGCGTCCGCCTCCAGGCCACCGCCGGCGAACCGGACGCCACCGGCGCCCGCGACTTCACCGTGTACGCGGCGGCCGAGGACGAGCCGTGGACCACCCACGCCACCGGCGTCCTGCGCCCCGCGGACCCGGTTCCCTTCCACGACCTGACGTCCTGGCCGCCGGCCGGCGCCGAAGCCGTCGACCTGGACGACGTCTACGACCGGCTCGCCGCACTGGGAGCCGAGTACGGGCCCCGCTTCCAGGGACTGCGCGCCGCATGGCGCCTCGGCGACGAGGTGTACGCCGAGGTCGCCGTCGACACGGACGGCGCCCCCTTCGGTCTGCACCCGGCGCTGCTCGACTCCGCGCTGCACGCCGTCGGACTGCGCGCCGGAGCCCCGGAGCGGATGGCGCTGCCGTTCGCCTGGAGCGGCGTCGAACTGCACGCCGCGGGCGCTACCGCCCTGCGGGTACGGATCGCTCCGCTGGACTCCGGTGCCGTACGCATCGACGCCGCCGACGCCGGCGGCAGGCCCGTCGCCCGGGTCGCCTCGCTGGCGCTGCGGGAGGTCGACCCCGCGCGGATCGCCGCGACGGCCGACGGCGGGCACGAGAACCTGTTCTCCCTCGACTGGGTGCCCGTCGCCGTGCCGACCGCCCCGCAGGCCGGCCGGTGGGCCGTCCTCGGCACCGGCCACGAGGACCTCGCCGCCGCGCTCGGTGGGGAGATCGCCGAGGTCGCGACCGTCACCGGACTGCCCGAGGCCGCCGCCGAGGCCCCCGACACCCTGGTCGTCCCGCACCCCGGCGGACGGGACCCCGAGGAGATCCGGGCCGGTGCCCGGCGGGTGCTCGCCGTGGTCCAGGACTGGCTGGCCGACGAGCGGTTCGCCGGCACCGGTCTGGTCGTGACCACCCGGGGTGCCACCGGCCCCGATCCCGCGGCGATCACCGACCCCGGTGCCGCCACCGCATGGGGCCTGATCCGCTCGGCCCAGTCGGAGCACCCCGACCGGATCGTCCTGGCCGACCTCGACGACACCGACGCCTCCCGCCGCCTGCTGCCCTCGGCCGTCGCGTCCGGAGAACCCCAACTGGTCATCCGCAAGGGCACGGTGAGCGCTCCGCGCCTCGTCCGCGCCCCGCGCCGGGACGGGCACGCCCCGGCCGACTGGACGGGCACCGTCCTGATCACCGGCGGTACCGGCGCCCTCGGCCGGGAGGTGGCCCGCCACCTGGTCACCGAGCACGGCGCCACGAGGCTCGTCATGCTCAGCCGCAGCGGAGCCGACGCTCCCGGCGCCGGGGAACTGCGGGAGGAACTCACCGCCCTCGGTGCACGGGTCACCCTCGTCGCCTGCGACGCCTCCGACCGCGCCGCCCTCGCCCGCGTCCTGGACGACCACCCCGTCACCGCGGTGGTGCACACCGCCGGTGTCCTCGCCGACGCCGTCGTCACCTCCCTCACCCCCGAGCAGCTGGACACGGTGCTGCGGCCCAAGCTGGACGCCGCCTGGCACCTGCACGAACTCACCGCGGACCGACCGCTGACCGCGTTCGTGCTGTTCTCGTCCGCGGCCGGCCTGTTCGGCAGTCCGGGCCAGGCCGCCTACGCCGCGGGCAACGCCTTCCTCGACGCCCTCGCCGCGCACCGCGCCTCCCTGGGGCTGGAGGCCGTCTCGCTCGCCTGGGGTGCCTGGGCGGGCAGCGGAGGCATGGCCGACCGCCTGGGCGACACCGACGTGCGGCGTATGGCCTCCGGGGGCGTGCTCGCCCTCGACACGGCGGCGGGCCTGGGCCTGTTCGACACCGCGGTGGGACGTGAGGAGCCGGTCCTGCTGCCCGCCCGCCTGGACCTAGGCACCCCGCGGGACGCCGGGCACGTCGCCCCCTTGCTGCGTGGCCTGGTGCGCGAGCCACGCCGTAGCGGTGCCACCGCGTCCGTGGCCTCGGCGGCGCTCCGCCGCGACCTGGCAGCCCGCACGCCCGAGGGGCGCACCGCGCGGCTGCTCGAACTGGTGCGGGACGAGGCCCGACAGGTGCTCGGAACCGGGGAGTTCGAGGCGGAGCTGCCCTTCAAGGACCTCGGCTTCGACTCGCTCACCGCCGTCGAGTTCCGTAACCGGCTCAACGAGGCGACCGGGCTGCGCCTGTCCGCCACGCTCGTCTTCGACCACCCGAGCCCGGCCGCCCTCACCGACCACCTCGCCGCCGAACTGGCGCCGCCCGCCGCCGACGGTCCGCGCGACGAGGACACCCTCCGTGCGGCTCTGGCCGCCCTCCCGGTGGCCAGGCTCCGGGAAGCCGGACTGCTGGACAGCCTGCTCGAACTCGCCGGGCTGCGACCCGCGCGGGAGCAGTCCGCGAACGACGCGCCCAGCCGCCCCGCGATCGACGCCATGGACGCCGAGAGTCTGATCACCCTGGCGCTCGACGACCTCGTCGGCGACGACGACGCCCTGTGAGAAGGAAGAGAACCATGGCCGAGTCCGAGAAGCCCGACACCAGGATGGTCGAGGCGCTGCGCGCCTCGCTCAAGGAGATCGAGCGGCTGCGGGAGCGCAACCGGGCGCAGACCGCCGCCACTCGCGAACCGATCGCGATCGTGGGTATGGCATGCCGCTACCCGGGCGGAGTCCGTTCACCCGAGGACCTGTGGCGCCTCGTCGCGGAGGGCCGCGACGGCATCGGCGCGTTCCCCGACGACCGCGGCTGGGACCCGGACCTGCACGATCCGGTACCGGGCGCCCCGGGCCGCTCCTCCACGGGCGAGGGCGGATTCCTCTACGACGCCGGGGACTTCGACGCCGCGTTCTTCGGTATCTCCCCGCACGAGGCACTGGTGATGGACCCGCAGCAGCGGCTCCTGCTGGAAGGTTCCTGGGAGGCGCTGGAGCACGCCGGCATCGATCCGTCGTCGCTGCGCGGCAGCCCCACCGGGGTGTTCGCGGGCGTCATGTACCACGACTACTTCGGCAGCTTCGGCTCCGGCAGCGTCGTCTCGGGCAGGGTCGCCTACGCCCTCGGACTGGAGGGCCCCGCCCTCACCGTCGACACCGCGTGCTCCTCCTCCCTGGTCACGCTCCACCTGGCCGCGCAGGCACTGCGCCAGGGAGAGTGCACCCTCGCCCTGGCCGGCGGAGTGACGGTCATGGCCTCACCGGGCACCTACGTCGAGTTCAGCCGCCAGGGCGCCCTCTCCCCGGACGGCCGGTGCCGGTCCTTCTCCGACGACGCGAACGGCACCGGGTTCTCCGAAGGACTCGGTGTGCTGGTGTTGGAGCGGTTGTCGGATGCGCGGCGGTCGGGGCACCGGGTGTTGGCGTTGGTGCGGGGGAGTGCGGTGAATCAGGATGGTGCGTCGAATGGTCTGACGGCGCCGAATGGTCCGTCTCAGCAGCGGGTGTTGGGTCAGGCGTTGGTGTCGGCGGGTGTGTCGGCGGCTGATGTGGATGTGGTGGAGGCGCACGGTACGGGGACGGAGTTGGGTGATCCGATCGAGGCGCAGGCGTTGTTGGCGACGTACGGTCAGGGTCGGCCGGTGGAGCGTCCGTTGTGGTTGGGGTCGGTGAAGTCGAACCTGGGGCATACGCAGGCGGCTGCGGGTGTGGCGGGTGTGATGAAGATGGTGTTGGCGTTGGGGGAGGGGGTGTTGCCCCGTTCGTTGTATGCGGGTGAGCCGTCGCGGAAGGTGGATTGGGGTGCGGGGCGGGTTCGGTTGCTGGATGTGGAGCGGGAGTGGGTGCGGGGTGAGCGGGTGCGTCGTGCGGGGGTGTCGTCGTTCGGGATCAGTGGGACGAACGCGCATGTGATCCTGGAGGAGGCACCCGACGACGACACCACCCCGCACCCGGAGCCCGAACCCCACGCCCCGGCCGTCATGCTGCCCCTGTCCGCCCGTTCCGCGCACGCCCTCCCCGCACAGGCCGAGCGGCTGCGCGACTTCCTCGACGCCCGTCCCGGACAGCCGGTGTCCGCCGTCGCGAGGGCCCTGGGCACCCGGCGCGCGTCCTTCGGCCACCGGGCCGTCGTCGTCGGCGGCGACCGGGAGCAGATCAGGGCCGGCCTGGACGCCCTGGCCACCGGAAGCCCGTCGGCCACCGCCGTCACCGGCCGGGCCCGCACCGGTGGCCGCACCGCGTTCCTGTTCACCGGCCAGGGCGCCCAGCGCCCGGGCATGGGGCTGGAACTGCGCGCCCACTACCCGGTGTTCGCCGAGACGTTCGACGCGATCGACGCCCACCTCGGCCTGGACCTGGTGGACGTACTGAGAGGCGGCGACACCGAGGCGGTACACCGCACGCAGTACGCACAGACCGCCCTGTTCGCCTACGAGGTGGCTCTCTTCCGGCTGCTGGAGTCCTGGGGCGTACGCCCCGACGTGCTGTCGGGCCACTCCGTCGGGGAGATCGCCGCCGCCCACGTGGCCGGGGTGCTGGACCTGGCCGACGCCTGCACCCTGGTCGCCGCACGCGGCCGGCTCATGCAGGCCCTGCCCGAGGGCGGCGCGATGGTCGCCGTGCGGGCCGGCGAGGAGGAGGTCCGTCCGCTGCTGGACGAACGCGTCGGCCTGGCGGCGGTCAACGGACCGTCGGCAGTCGTCCTGTCCGGGGAGCGCGAGGCGGTGCTCTCCGCCGCCGCCGGCTTCGCGAAGACCAAGCGGCTCAGCGTCTCGCACGCCTTCCACTCCCCGATGATGGACGCCATGCTCGACGACTTCCACGCGGTCGTCGAGCAGCTCACCTTCCACGAACCCCGCATCGACGTGGTCTCGGCGCTCACCGGGCTCCCCGCCACCGGGGAGCAACTGCGCGACCCCCGGTACTGGGTGCGGCACGTGCGCGGCACCGTCCGCTTCTCCGACGCCGTCGCAGCCCTCGCCGCGTCGGGCGTCACCCGCTACGTCGAAGTCGGTCCCGACGCCGTCCTGACCGGGCTCGTCCGGGACTGCGTAGGCGAGGACGGCGCGGCCTTCGTGGCCCTCGGCCGACGCCACGGCACCGAGCCGGCGGCCCTGCTGTCCGGGCTCGCCCGGCTGCACGCCGACGGCCTGCCCCTGGACTGGGCCGCGTTCTTCCCCGGTACGGTCCGCGCCGAGCTGCCCACGTACGCGTTCCGGCACGAACGGTACTGGCTGAACGCCGACGTCCCCCTGACCATGGACGGGCCCACCGGGCAGCCGGCCGCCGGCCCGGCCGGTTCCGTCGCGCCCGCCGCGGTCCCCGAGGCACAGGGGCTGCGGGAACGGCTGGCGGCGGCCCCGGAGGCCGAGCAGGAGGCCCTGCTCGCCGACCTGGTGCGGGCACAGACCGCCGCGATCCTCGGACACGCGGGACCACAGGCCGTCGAACCCGACGACGCCTTCCTGGAGATCGGCATGGACTCCGTCTCCGCCGCCGAACTGCGCGGAGCCCTCGCCGACGCCCTCGGCGTCACCGTCGCGGCCGGGGTCGTCTTCGACCACCGCACGCCCGCCGCGCTCGCCGCCCACCTTCGCGGACACCTCGCCGGGGCCGACGCCGGGCCGGCGGACGACGACATCGAATCGGTCAGCGGGCTGGTGCGGCGCGCGGCGGCCGACGGCAACTGGGAACGAGCCATGACGCTGCTGCACAGTGCGGCGGACATCCTGCCGGGCTTCTCCTCGGCGGCCGAGTTCGGCGACGTGCGCGACCCCGTGCGCCTGGCGACGGGGGACGAGGGGCTCCGCCTGCTCTGCCTGCCCTCGCCGATGGCGCTGGGAGGCGCCCACCAGTACGCGCGGTTCGCCCGGCACTTCCAGGGCCGGCGCGACGTGCTGGTCCCGGACGTGCCCGGCTTCGTTCCGGGGGAGCCGTTGCCGCGCTCCGTCGAGGCGGTCGTGGAGGTCGTGGTCGACGGCATCCGGCGTGCCTGCGCCGACGGACGGCCCTACGTGCTCCTCGGCTACTCATCCGGCGGACAGTTCGCCCACGCGGCGGCCGAGGCGATGGAGAAAGCCGGCCGGCCGGCCTCCGGCGTGGTCCTGCTGGACACCTACCTGCTCGCCGACGACGGCACCGAACAGCTCCGGCGCGAGATGTTCAACGGCATGCTGGACCGCGAATCGTCCGTGGGCGGCTTCGGCACCGCACGCCTCGCGGCGATGAGCCGCTACAGCGACCTGATCCCGGACTGTCTGCCGGGCGCGCTGAGCGCTCCTGTGCTGTTCGTCCGGCCCGAGGAGCCCTTCGCGCCCGGTCTCGACGGCTGGCAGGCGGTCTGGGAGGGCACACACGAACTCGCCGAGGTACCCGGCACGCACTTCACGGTCATGGAGGACAGGGCCGAATCCACGGCCGGAGCGGTGGAGAAGTGGCTCTCCGGCATCGCGGCGGCCTGATGCCGGGAGCACCGGAGGGGGCCGGCGGCCGTGCGGCACGCACCGGTCGCCGGCCCCGCAGCGGGACGCGGCGGCCTGAAGGCCGCCGCTCCGCGGCGTCGTCACTCACCCGCCTCACGGAAATGCGACATCCAGGCCTGAATATCACACCGAATGGTGTCCGGATGCACACCCAGTCGTACAGCGACATCTTGCGCGGCGAGTTCTGTCTGCCAATCACTGCGCTGCAGAGCAAGCCACATCGTCGTACCGCGAGGACCGCACCTGTGGCGTTTTCCCGTAAGCGGCACGAACAGTTCCAGGTGCCCGTCGGGCCGCACGCTGGCGATCAGCCCGTGGTTACGCCCCATGCCGCACCGGCCTCGCGTGTGCGGTGCCGTCATACCTCTCGGCCGTGGGCAAGCCGGCTGTCCTGGACACAGAGAATCCCATCGCTCGACGTTTTTCGGATGCTTCGACGTTACCCGTTCACTCACATTGTGGCACTGGCAGTGACCGCATTTTTACGGTGGGGTAAACGATTCGGACAACGGGGCGGAAGTTGCACTGTCCTGCGGGTATTTCTGCCCCCTTGACAAGGTGTCGGTATCCCTTTCGAGGAAATGGTGTTCCGGCCCCGGTCGAGCGGAGGGAGATCGTGCAGTGGCTCGAAGGGCGGGCGCCCCCTGCGGAAACTGCTGAAGGCGCCACCAGGATCACCGAAATCGTGAAGACCTTCGACCCTCTTCACGACGCCTCGACGTGAACTCGGAAAAAGCTCCATGGCATGGAACTGCTGCACGACTCCACATACATGCGTACGGAGGTAGAGAAACCTCTACCTCGAATCGGCGGTATAAGGCCAATGTGCGGCGGCCCAGCCACTCCTAATCTGATCCACAGACACCGCGTGGGAAGCGCGTCATTTCATTGGGGAGCACGATGCACACATCACACGACCTCCGCCGGACGGAGGCGGTACGACTGGACACCGTGTCGAAGATCTATGGGCGAGCTGACAGCCAGGTGGCCGCGCTCCGGGAACTCTCCATGAGCTTCGCCGACGCCACCTTCACCGCGGTGATGGGACCGTCCGGTTCCGGCAAGAGCACCTTCCTGCACTGCGCCGCGGGCCTGGTCAGGCCCACGTCCGGAACCGTGACCGTCGGTGACACCGACCTCGCCGGCCTGGACGACACCCAGCTGACCATGCTCCGCCGCGACCGGATCGGCTTCATCTTCCAGTCGTTCAACCTGCTGCCCGCCCTGACGGTGATGCAGAACATCACCCTGCCGCTGCAACTCGCCGGAAAGCGGCCCGACAAGAACCTGATCCGCACCGTCGTCCAGCGCGTGGGCCTGGCCGACCGCCTCGGCCACCTGCCGTCCGAGCTGTCCGGCGGCCAGCAGCAGCGCGTCGCCATCGCGCGCGCCCTGGTCACCCAGCCCGCCGTGGTCTTCGCCGACGAGCCCACCGGGGCGCTGGACACCCGTACCGCGTCGGCCGTGCTCTCGCTGCTGCGCGAGTCCGTCGACACGGCCCGCCAGACCCTGGTCATGGTCACCCACGACCCGGTGGCCGCCTCGTACGCCGACCGCGTCGTCTTCCTCGCCGACGGCGCCTTCGCAGGCGAACTGCACCGGCCCACGGCCGACGCGGTCGCGGCGCGGATGACACGGCTCGGCGCCTGGGAGGA
Source organism: Streptomyces sp. NPDC005752 (assembly GCF_040630715.1). Taxonomy (NCBI): domain Bacteria; kingdom Bacillati; phylum Actinomycetota; class Actinomycetes; order Kitasatosporales; family Streptomycetaceae; genus Streptomyces; species Streptomyces sp. NPDC005752. Next base: position 39,150 of record NZ_JBEXYB010000017.1, read on the forward strand.
CGAGAACCGTCAGCAGGCCACGCCCATGACGACCGGAGGGCTGTACTGATGTGGCGGCTCGCCCTGCGCACCCTGAAGTTCCGGCGGACCAGTTTCGTCGCGACCTTCCTCGCCATGTTCCTCGGCGCCGCGATCGTCATCGGCTGCGGCGGCCTGATGGAGACCGGCGTCCGGATGGCCGCCGACCCGCTGCGCCTGGACAACGCCCCGGTCGTGGTCACCGGCGAACAGTCCTACGACGGTGCCGCCCTGACCGAACGGCACCGCATCGACCCGGCGCTGCTCGGTGAGGTGGCTGGTGCGGACGGCGTCCGCGAAGCCGTCGGCGACGTGTCCTTCCCCGCCACCGTCCTCAAGGACGGCAAGGCACTGACCGGCGAGGACGCCTCGTACGGTCACGGCTGGGCCGGTGCCCGGCTCACCCCCTATACCCTCGCCGCCGGCGCCTCCCCCGTCGCCGGCGGCGAGGTCGTACTCGACTCCGGGCTCGCCGAGCGCGCCGGTGCCCGCCCGGGTTCCGTCGTCGAGATCGTCGTGGGCGGCGACACCCGGCGGTTCACGGTCAGTGGTGTCGCCGGCCAGCGCGGCGACGGCAACCCCGACGCCGCGCTGTTCTTCAGCGACGAGCAGGCCCGCACCCTGGCCGGCGGCCGGATCGACTCGATCGGCGTACTGCCGGAGAACGGCGCGGACACCGCGGCGGTCGCCGGCACGGTGCGCTCCGTCGTCGGCGACCGGGCCGAGGTGCTCACCGGCGAGCGGCGCGGCCTGGCGGAACTGCCCGGCACCCTCGCCAGCCAGCGCACCGTCGTGATCCTGGCGGCCATCTTCGGCTCGTCCGTGGTGCTGATCGTGATGTTCGGCGTCGCCTCCACCCTCGGGCTGTCGCTCCAGCAGCGCACCCGGGAGATGGCCCTGCTGCGGGCCGTGGGCTCCACCCCGCAGCAACTGCGCCGGATGATCCTCATCGAGACCGCGTTGCTTTCCGTGGCCTCGGTACTGCTGGCCCTGTACCCGGGGTATCTTCTCGGCCGGCTGCTCTTCGGCGTGCTCACCTCCAGCGGCGTCGTCTCGTCGGCGATCGTCTACCACGCCGGCTGGATGCCGATGGCCGTCGGTGCCGTCGTCACCGTGCTCGCCGCAGCCGGGGCCACCCGCTTCGCGGGCCGTCGCGCCGCCCGCACCGAACCGGTGGCCGCCCTGGCCGAGTCCGCCGCGGGCACCCGCTGGTTCAGCGTGCCACGCCTGCTGATCGCGCTGTTCTTCCTCGCCAACGGCATCGGCCTCGCCGTCGCCACCGCCACGGTGATGGAGGACGGCCCCACCCTCGCCAGCACCGCCGGACCCGCCTCCGTGCTGTTCTGCATCGGCCTGGCGCTGCTCGCCCCCGGCATCACCAAGGTGATGGTCGCCCTGCTGCACCTGCCGGTGCGCGCCTTCTCCGGCATCCCCGGCATGCTCGCCCTGCGCAACGCCACCACGGCCAACGTCCGTATGGCCGGCGCCGTCGCACCCATCGTCCTGCTCATCGGCATCGCCACCGGCACTCTCTACATGCAGGCCACCGAGGACCACGTCTCCCAGAGCTCCTACGACCAGAACGTCCTGGCCGACTACGTCCTCGACTCCACCACGGGCGGATTCGCCCCCGCCGTCGTCGACCGCGTCCGGTCGACCCCCGGCGTGGCCGCCGCCTCGGAGTTCGTCACCAGCCGCGGATTCGTCGACGCCCCCGACGGGCGTGCCGACACCGAAATGCGGGGCGTGTCCGCCGAAGGCGTGCGGCAGAGCCTCGACCTGCGGCCCGTCGCCGGATCCCTGTCCGGCCTGCGCGGCGACACCGTCGCCCTCTCCGACAAGAAGGCCGAGGAGTACGGCGTGGCGATCGGGGACCGGCTTCCGCTGCGCCTCGGCGACGGCACCGCCGTACGACCCACCGTCGTCGCCCTGTACGCCGACAACCCCAAGCAGCAGTACGTGACCCTGCCCGCGGCGACCCTGGCCCCGCACACGAGCGACGGGCTCCCGCACCAGATCCTGGTCCGTTCCGAATCGGGCGGCCCGGCCGAACTCCGCGACACGCTGGCCGGGCTGGCGGCGAGTGTGCCCGGCACCGAACTGGACGACGGGGACTCGCTGGCCGGCCGGAACAACCAGATCCAGCAGATCCTGGTCGCCGCGAACTATACGATCGTCGCCATGATCGTCGGATACGCCGCCATCACCGTCGTCAACACGCTCGTGGCGGTGACACGCAAGCGCCGTGCCGAGTTCGGCCTCCAGCAGTTGACGGGGGCCACGCGCCGCCAGGTGCTCGGGATGCTGACCGTCGAGGGCGTACTCATCGGAATCATCGCCACCGTCCTCGGCACGATCGCCGCGGCGACCACCATCGTGCCGTACAGCATGGTCAAGTCCGACTCCTATATGCCCTCCGGGTCCATCGGCATCTACCTCGCCATCGTCGGAGGGTCCCTGGTGCTGGTCTTCGGCGCCACGCTCCTGCCCTCGTGGCGCGGCATGCGCACGCCCGCCGTCGACTCGGTGAAGGCCGCGTGAGCTCTCTCCGAACCGGACCGTCCCCGGCACCCCCGTCCGGGGACGGTCCTTCCCCCGCCCGTCCCCGCGAATGGGAGGATGGGCGCATGCGACTGAGCCGGGCCGCCAAGGACACACTGGTCGGCGCACTGATCGCCGCCGGAGCCCTGGCCTCGGTCGTGCTCTTCCTCACGACCACGTACTTCGTCGTCCTCTGCCTCATCGGGATCGGCTTCCTCGCCCTGCCCCACCTGACCACCGCGGTGCGCTGGGTCTGCGACCTGAACCGGCGTGCGGCCGCCCGCTCCGGAGTCCCGGTGGAACGGCCCTACCGGCCCGAACCGGAGCAGATCGAGCGGGACATCGTCGGCTGGGTGCGCCGCTGCAAGTGGATCCTGGCCGACCCGGCGAGCTGGCGGGACCTCCTGTGGCTGCTCCTCAACAGTGTCGTCGGCCTGCTGCTCGGCAGCGCCCCGGCCGCACTGCTGTACTACGCGGGGGAGGGGCTGGTGCTGGCCTCCGGCCTGTGGCGGCCCGTCGCCGCCGACGGCGTGGGCCGCTGGTACGCCTTCATCACCGTCGACAGCTGGCCCGCCGCCCTCGCCGCGGCCCTGGCGGCACTCGCCGTGTTCGTCGGCTGGCTCCACCTCAGCCCCTGGATCCTGAAGGGCTACGCCTACTTCGTCCTGTTCCTGCTGGGTCCGACCCAGCGCGCGCGCCTGTCCTCCCGGGTGCGCCACCTGTCGGAGACGCGCTCCGGCGCGCTCGACATCCAGGCCGCCGAACTGCGCCGCATCGAACGCGACCTGCACGACGGCGCCCAGGCCCGGCTGGTCAGCCTCGGCCTCACCCTCGGCGCCGTCGACCGGCAGCTGGACCGGAACACCGACGAGGCCCGCCGGCTGCTGAACGACGCCCGCAGTTCCTCCGTACAGGCTCTGCGCGAGCTGCGGGGCCTGGTCCGGGGCATCCACCCCCCGGTGCTCGCCGAGCGCGGACTCGCCGACGCCGTGCGGGCATTGGGCCTGGCCAGTCCACTGCCCGTCACGGTCGTCGCCGCCCTGCCCGGGAAACTGCCCGATCCGGTGGAGTCCGCCATCTACTTCTCCGTGTCGGAACTGCTCACCAACGCCCTCAAGCACGCCGACGCCGGACAGGTCGAGGTGGCTCTGCACTACGCGGACGGCGCCCTGCACGGGCAGGTCACCGACGACGGCCGAGGGGGTGCCGAGATGTCGGCCGGGAGCGGCCTGGAGGGCATCCGGCGACGGCTGGCATCCTTTGACGGCGTCCTGGAGATCAACAGTCCCCCGGGCGGTCCGACCGTCATGAAAATGGAGTTGCCGTGCGCGTTGTCCTCGCCGAAGACCTCTTCCTCCTGAGGCAGGGAATCATCCAACTGCTCGAGGCCTACGACTGCGAGGTGGTCGCCGCCGTCGACAACGGGACGGACCTGAGACAGGCCATCGCCGAACACCGTCCCGACGTGGCCGTGGTGGACGTCCGCTTACCTCCGACGTTCACCACCGAGGGCCTGCAGGCGGCCCTGCTCGCCCGCCGCGAGCAACCCGGCCTGCCGATCCTCGTGCTGTCCCAGCACGTCGAGCAGATGTACGCCCGCGAACTGCTGGCCGACGGCACGGGCGGCATCGGCTACCTGCTCAAGGACAGCGTCCTCGACGACAGGCAGTTCATCGACGCCGTCCGCCGGGTCGCGGCCGGAGGCATGGCCATGGACCCCACCGTCGTGGCCCAGCTGATGACGTCCCACTCCCGCGACGAGCCGCTGTCCGCGCTCACGGCACGGGAGCGCGTCGTGCTGGAGCTCATGGCGGAAGGGTGCTCCAACACCGCCATCGCCCAGCGGCTGACCGTCACCGAGGGCGCGGCGGCCAAGCACATCTCGAACATCTTCTCCAAGCTGATGCTCCCCCCGTCGAGTGACAACAACCGCCGCGTCCTGGCGGTGCTGGCCTACCTCAACGCGTGAGTCCCCCGTCCGGACGCGGCGGTCAGGGTGTGTGTCCGCCGCGCACGGGCGGTTCGGCGACTTTCTACCAGCCGGTGTCCGCGGGCCTGTCCGCGGACACGGACGTGCTCGCCGTGCAGTACCCGGGGCGCCGGGACCGGCGGGCCGAGCCATGCGTCGCCACGATCGCCGATCGGGCGGCCGTACCGGCCGGCACCGGCTGACCGGTCCGTCCGGACGTGTGGCCGAGGCGGTCCTGACGGTACGGGCGGTGCGGAGTTACCCTGCGCGGACGATTCTTCACAGGAGGTACGGATGCGTCGTTCGGTCGGCCGGAGTGTGTCGTTCCCCATCGTGATCGCCGTCATCGGCTCGCTCGGCGCCGCGGCCCCCGCAGCCTCGGCGCCACCCGTGCCACCTCCCAAGTCCCCGCTTGCGGTGGGATACGGGGGAGCCGTGTCGAGTGTCGACGCGGACGCCTCGGCAGCCGGTATCGAGGTACTCCGCAAGGGAGGCAACGCTGTTGACGCGGCCGTCGCCACGGCAGCGGCACTGGGTGTGACCGAGCCCTACTCGGCGGGCATCGGCGGCGGCGGGTACTTCGTCCACTACGACGCCAGGACGGGCAGGGTACAGACCATCGACGGCCGCGAGACCGCCCCACGCAGTGCGGACTCCTCGCTCTTCCTGGAGAACGGGCAGCCGATCCCCTTCAACGACGCCGTCACCAGCGGACTCGGTGTGGGCACCCCCGGCACACCCGCCACCTGGGAGAAGGCGCTCGACGCCTGGGGCAGCAAGCCGCTCGGGCGACTGCTCGAACCGGCGGAGCGGCTGGCCCGCGACGGATTCGTCGTGGACGACACCTTCCGCTCCCAGACCGCGGCGAACGAGGCACGGTTCGCCGACTTTCCCGCTTCCGCCGAACTCTTCCTTCCCGGCGGGCAGTTGCCGGTGACGGGGTCGGTGTTCAAGAACCCCGACCTCGCCCGCACCTACCGGACACTGGGCCGCGAGGGCGTCGACGAGCTGTACCGGGGCGAGCTGGCCCGGGACATCGTGACGACGGTGCGAAAGCCCCCCGTGGACCCGGCGGCGGTGCGTGTCGTGCGTCCGGGGGATCTGACGACCAGGGACCTGAAGGCGTACCGCGCGCTGCGCCAGGCCCCGACGAAGACCGCCTACCGGGGCCTGGACGTGTACGGCATCGCGCCGTCCTCGTCCGGCGGTACGAGCGTGGGTGAGGCCCTCAACATCCTCGAGTCGACCGACCTTTCGAAGGCGAGCCAGACGCAGTACCTGCACCGTCTCATCGAGGCGAGCCGGATCGCGTTCGCCGACCGGGGCCGGTGGGTCGGGGACCCCGCGTTCGAGGACGTGCCGACGCGGGAGCTTCTCAGCCAGCGGTTCGCGGACTCGCGCGAGTGCCTCATCAAGGACGACGCGGTGCTCACCAGCCCGCTCCCCCCGGGCGACCCGCGCAACCCCACCCGCTGCGCCACCGGGGGCGAAGCCGCCCCGACCACGTTCGAGGGCGAGAACACCACACACCTGACGACCGCCGACAAGTGGGGCAACGTGGTCGCGTACACCCTGACGATCGAGTCGACGGGCGGCAGCGGCATCACGGTGCCGGGGCGGGGGTTCCTGCTCAACAACGAGCTGACCGACTTCTCGTTCGCGCCGGCGAATCCGGCGGTCCACGACCCGAATCTTCCCGGTCCGGCCAAGCGCCCGCGCTCGTCGATCTCGCCGACCATCGTGCTGGAGCACGGAAAGCCCGTACTGGCGCTGGGATCGCCGGGCGGTGCCACGATCATCACCACGGTCCTGCAGTCCCTGACGGGCCACCTGGACCGGGGGCTGCCGCTCGTCGAGGCGATCGCCGCCCCGCGTGCCAGCCAGCGCAACTCGGCCACGACCGAGATCGAGCCGGGGCTGTGGAACAGCCCGGTGCGCACGGAGTTGGAGGCCCTCGGGCACGTGTTCAAGGCGAACCCGGAGATCGGGGCCGCCACGGGCGTCCAGCGCCTTCCGGGAGGACGCTGGCTCGCGGCAGCCGAAAAGGTGCGGCGCGGTGGCGGGTCGGCCATGGTGGTATCGCCGAGCGGCGGTTCGTGACCGATCGGCACAAGCAGGGGCCTCGGGGCCGGAAGGGCGTGGTTCGTCGCGCCTTTCCGGCCCCGAGGCCTTGACGCGGCCGGTTGCCCACCCGCCGGCCGCGTCGGCAAGGAAGGCCCCACCGGGGGCCTTCGTGTCCAGTGAAAGGGCATCTACGACGGTGCGTACGCGAATGCTCGCCCTCTCCGCGCTCTCCGGCGCCGCTCTGCTCGCCGCGATACTCCCGGCCGAGGCGGCCGGGGACACGATAAGCCCGGTCGGGGCCGCCGAACTGCTGGCCAAGGTGAAGAACTGCACCCGGATCTCCCAGGGGAAGTACCGGACGGACCAGAGCGCGGCTGCCGCCACGGTCCCGGTCTGCGGCACCGACGAGGCCGTCTTCTGGGAGGCCGACATGGACATCGACTGCGACGGTCAGGTCAGCACCGTCTGCAACACGAGGACCGACCCCTCCTTCCAGCCCCAGACGGCGTTCCAGGGGTCGGACGGCACGTACCTGGACTCCGCCGAGGTGCCGTACGTCGTCGTCCCCGGCCCCGGCCCGCTCTGGAACTACACCACGGCGGGGATCAAGGGCGGCGGTGTGGCCGCCGTCATCTACGGCGGCAAGGTCCGCTACGCCGTCGTCGGCGACACGGGGCCCACCGGGATCATCGGAGAGGGCTCGTACGCCCTGGCCAAGGCGCTCGGCATCGACCCGGACCCCAGGACCGGCGGTACGGCCTCCGGTGTCACCTACATCCTCTTCAGGAACTCCAAGGCCTCACCGATCGAAAGTCCTGCCGCCGCCGTCACGGCCGGCGAGGAACTCGCCCGGAAGTTCGCCGGGGGAGCCTGAGGGCGCACGGTCGGAGCGCCGTCAGGACGCGGGGGGATGACCACCGTGTGTTCGGGGCCGGCCGGGGGCCGCGTGGAAGTCACCCGGCCGCCGCCGGTCAGCATCGGCTCGACGGCCGGCACGGTCCCGTGCCGCAGTGGCTGCCGCTGACGGCGTGAGCCGAGTAGGGTCGCGCCCGTGACTCTCCAGGACTTCGCCCGCAGCGAATACGTCAGCCTGACCACCTACCGGAAGGACGGCACGCCCGTCGCGACGCCAGTCTGGGCCGCGGCGGACGGCACGGCGCTGTACGTCTGGACGCGCTCCGACTCCTGGAAGGTCAAGCGGCTCCGCAAGGACAGCCGGGTCCTCGTCACCGTCTGTGATGCGCGCGGCCGCGTCGCCGAGGGAGCACCGAGCGCCGAGGGGACGGCCCGGCTGCTCGACGGCGACGCGATGCAGGCGGTGCGCAGGACGCTCGCCCGCAAGTACACCTGGAAGTTCTGGCTCGTGGACTGGCCCGCGATGGTCGTGCGGCTCGGCAAGCGGCCCCACACGGGGATCGCCGTCACCTTCTGAGCGGCGCGTCGGCCCGGCCGCGCGCTTCGGGAGCACCGTGCCGGAAAAGCGCGCGTAGTCCGCTCGTCAACGTGGTGGCCGCCACGACCTGGCTCGGTGCGAGACCGGAGCCCTGGGCCATCAATTGGATCACCGCGTACGCGATGACCCACACCGTCTTCCATCTCACCGACTGGGGCGGGAATCCGGGCGGACTGCCGCGGCTCCGGAGGCGACTACCCCGCCCTGCTGGCCGAGCGCGTCACCAGCCCGCTCGGCCTCGTGCCTCATCTGGAACCTCCGCCCGCGCCCGGGCGGCGCGCTGATCCACCACTCCGGGGGGACCCGCGGCTTCACCGCCTTCGCGGGCTTTCTCCCCGGCTCGGGCACGGGCCTCGTGGCCCTCACGAACACGGCTCCCACCCCCCTCGCACCGTTCGTCCAGTCCGCGTACGGGGCGCTCTGCGGGCTGGACGCCGCGCCCTGAGCGAAGGAGTGGACCGCTCGGGTGTGAAACATGATCGACTACGTCGGTTCACGGCGATGGTCTTGCCCCGCTGTGTGACGGGGCTTACGTTCTCCTCCTGTGCACCGTGTCTACGGGCGTAGAGAAGAGGCTCTCTGACGCCGCGTCGAAGGAGCAGCTCATGTCCCACGTCGTACGCGCCGCACTCGTCCAGGCGACCTGGACGGGCGACACCGAATCCATGATCGCCAAGCATGAGGAACACGCGCGTGAGGCCGCCCGGCAGGGCGCGCGGATCATCGGCTTCCAAGAGGTGTTCAACGCCCCCTACTTCTGCCAGGTCCAGGAGCCCGAGCACTACCGCTGGGCCGAGCCCGTCCCCGACGGCCCCACGGTCCGGCGCATGAGGGACCTCGCCCGGGAGACCGGCATGGTGATCGTCGTCCCCGTCTTCGAGGTCGAGCAGTCCGGCTTCTACTACAACACCGCGGCGGTGATCGACGCCGACGGTTCGTACCTCGGCAAGTACCGCAAGCACCACATCCCGCAGGTCAAGGGCTTCTGGGAGAAGTACTACTTCAAGCCCGGCAACGTCGGCTGGCCGGTCTTCGACACCGCAGTCGGCAAGGTCGGCGTCTACATCTGCTACGACCGGCACTTCCCCGAAGGCTGGCGGCAACTCGGTCTCAACGGCGCCCAGTTGGTTTACAACCCCTCCGCCACCTCCCGGGGCCTCTCCGGTTACCTGTGGCAGCTGGAACAGCCCGCGTCCGCCGTCGCCAACGAGTACTTCATCGCCGCGATCAACCGTGTCGGCCAGGAGGAGTACGGCGACAACGACTTCTACGGCACCAGCTACTTCGTCGATCCGCGCGGACAGTTCGTGGGTGAGGTCGCGAGTGACAAGGAAGAGGAACTGCTGGTGCGCGACCTGGACTTCGGCCTGATCGAGGAGGTCCGGCAGCAGTGGGCCTTCTACCGGGACCGCAGGCCTGACGCGTACGACGGGCTGGTGGAACCGTGACCGGACTGCACGAGCGGCATCTCGCCGTCAGCCCCGACTGGATGGCGCTCTACTACCGGCACCCCCTGGAGCTCACCCACGGCGAGGGCCGCCATGTCTGGGACGTGGACGGCAACCGCTACCTCGACTTCTTCGGCGGCATCCTCACCACGATGACGGCGCACGCCCTGCCCGAGGTGACCAAGGCCGTCTCCGAGCAGGCCGCGCGGCTCATCCACTCCTCGACCCTCTACCTCAACCGCCCGATGGTCGAGCTCGCCGAGCGGATCGCCGCGCTCTCGGGCATCCCCGACGCCCGGGTCTTCTTCACCACCTCGGGCACCGAGGCCAACGACGCGGCCCTGCTGCTCGCCACCGCCCACCGGGGGTCGAACCAGATCCTGGCGATGCGCAACAGCTACCACGGCAGGTCGTTCTCGGCCGTGTCCGTCACGGGCAACAGGGCCTGGTCGCCCACGAGCCTCTCGCCCCTGCAGACGCTGTACGTCCACGGCGGAGTCCGCAGCCGGGGGCCGTACGCGGAGCTGAGCGACGAACGCTTCATCGAAGCGTGTGTGGCGGATCTGGAGGACCTGCTCGGGCACACCCGGGACGCGGCGGCACTCATCGCCGAACCCGTGCAGGGGGTCGGCGGGTTCACCGCACCGCCCGACGGGCTGTACGCGGCCTTCCGCGAGGTCCTGGACCGGCACGGGATCCTGTGGATCTCCGACGAGGTGCAGACCGGCTGGGGGCGCACGGGCGACCATTTCTGGGGCTGGCAGGCGCACGCTTCGAGCGGGCCCCCGGACATCCTCACCTTCGCCAAGGGCATCGGCAACGGCATGTCCGTCGGCGGAGTCGTCGCCCGCGCCGACGTCATGAACTGCCTGGACGCCAACTCCATCTCGACGTTCGGCGGGTCCCCGGTCACGATGGCGGCCGGGCTCGCCAACCTGGCGTACCTGCTGGAGCACGACCTCCAGGGCAACGCCCGGCGGGTCGGCGGCCTGCTCATCGAGCGTCTCCGGGCGGTCGGCGCGGGCTCGCCGGCCGTGCGGGAGGTACGTGGCAGGGGGCTCATGATCGGCCTCGAGCTGGTGAGGCCCGGCACCGACGAGGCGGACCCGGAGGCCGCTGCGGCCGTACTCGAAGCGGCCCGCGCGGGCGGGCTGCTCATCGGCAAGGGCGGCGGACACGACACCAGCGTCCTGCGGATCGCGCCGCCCCTGTCGCTGACCGTCGCCGAAGCCGAGGAGGGCGCGGAGATCCTGGGCGAGGCACTGCACGCGGCCGGGTGACGTGCCCGGGCGGGGGGAAATGCGTGAACGGTCTTCACGGGTGAGCAGAACCGGTATCGCCACAGCGAGGAGGGGTACATGAGCCGCACCGTCATCCACGGCGGTCTCGTCATCACCGCGTCGGACGAGATCCACGCCGACGTACTCATCGAGGGCGGACGCATCGCCGCCCTCGCCGCCCAGGGCACCGACGCCGCGGCGGGCTGGAGCGCCGACCGGAGGATCGACGCCACGGGGAAGTACGTCATCCCCGGCGGCGTCGACGCGCACACGCACATGGAGATGCCGTTCGGCGGGACCTACGCCGCCGACACCTTCGAGACCGGCACCCGGGCCGCGGCCTGGGGCGGCACCACGACGATCGTCGACTTCGCCATCCAGACCATGGGCCGCTCACTGCGTGAGGGACTCGACGCCTGGCACGCGAAGGCCGACGGCAACTGCGCCGTCGACTACGCCTTCCACATGATCCTGTCCGACGTGAACGAGTCCTCGCTCAAGGAGATGGACCACCTCGTGGCGGAGGGCATCACCTCGTTCAAGCTCTTCATGGCCTACCCGGGCGTGTTCTACAGCGACGACGGCCAGATCCTCCGTGCCATGCAGCGGGCCTCGGACAACGGCGGCCTGATCATGATGCACGCGGAGAACGGCATCGCCATCGACGTCCTGGTCGAGCAGGCGCTCGCCGAGGGGCGTACGGACCCGCGCCACCACGGCGACGTACGCAAAGTGGCGCTGGAGGCCGAGGCCACGCACCGGGCGGTCCAGCTCGCGAGGGTCGCGGGAGCGCCGCTGTACGTCGTCCACGTCTCCGCCGATGAAGCCCTCGCCGAGATCGCCGCCGCCCGCCACAAAGGGCTCCCGGTCTTCGGTGAGACCTGCCCCCAGTACCTCTTCCTCTCCACGGACAATCTCGCCGAGCCCGATTTCGAGGGCGCGAAGTACGTCTGCTCGACCCCGCTGCGCCCCCGGGAGCACCAGGAGGCGCTCTGGCGCGGTCTTCGTAACAACGAGCTCCAGGTCGTCTCCACCGACCACTGCCCGTTCTGCTTCACGGGACAGAAGGAGATGGGCCGCGGTGACTTCTCCAAGATCCCGAACGGCCTTCCGGGGGTGGAGAACCGCATGGACCTGCTCCACCAGGCCGTCGTCGACGGGCACATCTCCCGCCGCCGCTGGATCGAGATCGCCTGCGCCTCACCGGCGCGGATGTTCGGGCTCTACCCGCGCAAGGGGACGGTCGCGCCCGGCGCGGACGCCGACGTGGTGATCTACGACCCGCTCGCCGTCCAGACGCTGTCGGCCGAGACGCACCACATGAACGTCGACTACTCGGCCTACGAGGGCAGGAGGATCACGGGGCAGGTCGAGACGGTCGTCTCGCGCGGCGAAGTAGTCGTGGACCGGAGGAAGTACGTGGGCCGTGCCGGTCACGGCGCCTTTCTGCCACGTTCCACGTGCCAGTACCTGGGATGAACGAACCTCCACCTCATCCACTTCGGCTCGCCGGAAGAGGAGTTGACGGGCACCGGCCGACCGGACGGCCGATCGCCGGACGGGCCGCGGAGCGCGGCCCGTCCGGCGGTCACGCACCGGGAGAGGGCCGTCCGGTGACGGTGGCACCGGACGGCCGTCAGCGCGCTAGGAGGCGAACTTCCAGATGAACGGCTCGCCGTTCTCCTCGGCCCACTGGACCTCGATCTGCTTGGAGCCCGCAGGCACCAGGTAGGTCTCGCACAGGACGTGGCTCTCGCCCTGCTTCCAGCCCTTCAGGCCGTACGGGTCCTCGCACCCCGCGGCGTCGTCGGCGGCACCGATGAGCATCGAGCCGCGCGTGCCGTCGGCCGAGATGCTGACGCCCCGCTGGACCTCGGGGCTCTCCGTGAGGGCGGGGCCCTCCTTGTGGGTGTACTTCACGTGGGCGACGACCAGGACCAGGCCCTTGGCCTTCTCGGGATCGCTGACCAGCTTCGCGGCGTCGGCCTCCGTGCCCACGTCGGCCTTCTGCGCCACGATCTCGTAGGTGACGGGGGCCTCGCCCTCCGTCACCTTGCCGGTGGCGCTCTCCCCGGTGGCGAGCTCGCCGCCCGACTCGGGCTCCGGCGACACCTCCGGCTTGCCGGCCGAGCTCGACGTGTCCTGCGGCTTGTCCGCTGTGTCGGCCGTGTCCTCGCCACCGCCGCAGGCCGTGAGCGCGAGGGCGAGAACAGCCACGGGCGCGGCGAGGCGAAGGGCGGACTTCTGGTGCAGCAAAGTGAAGTCCCGGCACAAAGGGAACAGGTCTGCCGCCGCATGCTCCTTCACGGTGGCAGGCCGGATGACAACACATTGAACGACTGCGTATTGCGACGGCGTAGTTCCCGTGCGCATGTCACGAATTCACATACGGGGTGTCCGCCCGGCCGGACCGTTCGGGTTTCGCATCCTCCCTCCGGGCAGGAGCAGGCCGAGGAACCCCTTCGTCAGAAGCCCTGCAGGCCCTACTCCTTGACGAAGGCCAGGAGGTCGGGGTTGATGACGTCCGGATGCGTCGAGAGCATGCCGTGGGGATAGCCCTCATAGCTCTTCAGCCTGCCGTTCGTGAGGAGCCCGGCGGACAGGGGCCCCGAGTCCTCGTAGGGCACGATCTGGTCGTCGGTGCCGTGGGCGACCAGGACCGGCACCTCGATCCTGGTGAGGTCCTCGGTGAAGTCGGTCTCCGAGAAGGCCTTGATGCACTCGTAGTGGGCGTTCGCGGCGCCCCGCATGCCCTGCCGCCACCAGTTGTCGATGAGCCCCTGCGACACCTCGGCGCCCGGACGGTTGAACCCGTAGAACGGACCCGACGGCACCTCTCTGTAGAACTGAGCGCGATTGGCGGTGAGGGAGGCGCGGAAGCCGTCGAAGACCTCGATGGGCAGACCGCCCGGATTGGACGCGGACTTCACCATGACCGGTGGCACCGCGCTGACGAGTACGGCCTTCGCGACCCGCCCCGGTTCCGACCGGGCGACGTACCTGGCCACTTCGCCACCGCCGGTGGAGTGGCCGATGTGTACGGCTTCGCGCAGGTCGAGCGCTTCGACCACGGTCGACACGTCGGCGGCGTAGGTGTCCATGTCGTGCCCGGAAGAGCTCTGGTCGGAGCGCCCGTGGCCCCGTCGGTCGTGGGCGATCACGCGATAGCCCTGGGCGAGGAAGAACAGCATCTGGCTGTCCCAGTCGTCGCCGCTGAGTGGCCAGCCGTGATGGAACATGATCGGCTGGGCGTCGCGGGGACCCCAGTCCTTGTAGTAGATGTCCGTGCCGTCGATCGTGGTGACCGTGCCCATGGCCGATCCTTCCGCTCGGGATGCGTGTGCGGTGGGACGTGCGGGAATTCGTCGGCCCCACAGGGGGCGGGCTCGCCACCGCCGAGGAGGCCTGGACCGTGATTGAACGTCACAGACAATACCTTCAGGCGGCAAAACGCCCATGATGTGACATCGCGTCCATCGCGATGAGTGGATCGGTCCCGAGGGAGGAGCGTCACCGAGGTCGTGGTCCCACGCGAGCGGGGAGGGGTCCGGGAGGACCGGTGTCGATCCCTGACCACTCCGTGCGGTGCCAGGTCGTGGTCACCCGCCCGGACCGCCTGACGGTGCCGCACCGTCCACGCGGCGGGCCCGCCTTTCACCGGGCACGGCGAGCCGTCGCACCGTGTCATCTCCGGGACCACGCCAACGGGACCTCACTTCGTGCGTGTCGGTGCTTCACGCCCGGGCGGTGACGGGCCGCCGGCCGGTTCCGCGCCGGGTCCGAACCGCTCGGCGGCCGGTTCTCGAACTGCTGCGGGGAAGCCGCCCCCCGCGTCCACGCTCCGCGCGTAGACTCCCCCTTCCCAAAGCACGCCGACGGGTCCAGGATTGTCCCCCCGCGACTCGCGCGTCCACGAGTCGCGGTACCGGGCCGGGTGTCGGCCGGTGTGGAAAGCTCTGCCGGAGCACGCCACCGAGGGCAAGCGCCGGCGGTTCCTTCCGCGGTGTACGCCGGGAGCACGACGTACGCCGCAGGCAGCTCGCCCGCCGGTACGGCAGCTGTGACCCGCGCGCCATGTGTCAGTACTTCGACAAGGAGCATCTGTCATGGATTTCGGACTCGTCCTCCAGACCGACCCGCCCGCCTCGGCCGTCGTCGGGCTCATGCGCCGCGCGGAGAGGAACGGGTTCCGCTACGGCTGGACCTTCGACTCGGCCGTGCTGTGGCAGGAGCCCTTCGTCATCTACAGCCGGATCCTGGAGCACACCGAACGGATGATCGTCGGGCCGATGGTGACGAACCCGGGGACCCGCACCTGGGAGGTCACCGCCTCCACCTTCGCCACGCTGAACGAGATGTACGGCAACCGCACCGTCTGCGGCATGGGGCGCGGCGACTCCGCGATGAGGGTGGCGGGCCGTAAGCCCAACACACTGGCCAGGCTGGGCGAGGCCATCGAGGTGATCAGGGACCTCGCGGAGGGGCGCGAGGCCACCGTCGACGGACAGCCGGTCCGGATCCCGTGGGTGAAGGACGGCAGGCTGCCCGTCTGGATGGGCGCCTACGGGCCCAAGGCCCTCGCACTGGCCGGGGAGAAGGCCGACGGCTTCATCCTCCAGCTGGCCGATCCCTACCTCACCGAGTGGATGATCAAAGCGGTGCGCGACGCGGCCGCCGCCGCCGGCCGGGACCCGGACTCCGTCACCATCTGCGTGGCCGCCCCCGCCTATGTCGGCGAGGACCTGGACCACGCGCGGGAGCAGTGCCGCTGGTTCGGCGGCATGGTCGGCAACCACGTGGCGGACCTCGTCTCCCGGTACGGGGAGCACTCGGACCTCGTGCCCGAGGCCCTCACCGCGTACATCGCCGGCCGCTCGGGCTACGACTACAGCCATCACGGGCGCACCGGGAACCCTGACACGGCCTTCGTCCCCGACGAGATCGTCGACCGGTTCTGTCTGCTGGGGCCGCCCGAGGCGCACATCGAGAAGCTCGAGGTCCTGCGCGACCTGGGGGTCGACCAGTTCGCCGTGTACGACATGCACGACGCGCGTGAGGCGACCATCGACGCCTACGGCTCCAAGATCATCCCCGCGCTGTCGGCCTGACCCGCCCCGGGCGGCCGCGCCTCGCCCGTTGCAGCTCTCCGCAGTGGATGTCCTGGCTCCACATGCCCACGCCCCGCACGGCACCTCCCGAGCGAAGGGTCACGTCACCATGACCGCTACCGTCCCACCCGTCCCACCGTCCGCCCCCGGAGAGCCGATAGCCGACCCCTCGGGGCGGATCGAACTCGCTCCCGGGACTGTCCCGGCCGACTCCCGCTTCGTCAACGACGATCTGCTGCCGGTGCCCCTGGAGCGGCGCCGCTGGACGACGTACAACTTCGCCGCGCTGTGGATCGGGATGGCCCACAACATCCCGTCCTGGCTGCTGGCCTCCGGGCTGGTCGCGCTCGGCATGGACTGGAAGCAGGCCGTCCTCACGATCGCACTGGCCAATGTGATCGTGCTGGCGCCGATGCTGCTGACGGGGCACGCCGGACCCAAGTACGGCATCCCCTTCCCCGTCCTGGCCCGGGCCTCCTTCGGGCTTCGGGGCGCCAATCTTCCGGCGCTGATCAGGGCCGCGGTCGCCTGCGCCTGGTTCGGGATCCAGACCTGGATCGGCGGCGTCGGAATCTTCACGCTGCTCGGCAAGATCTTCGGTGGCTGGGCGCGGGCCGGGGAGGTCGGTGGGCAGCCCTGGACGCTGTGGCTCTGCTTCGTCCTCTTCTGGGCGCTCGAACTCGCCATCATCTACCGGGGGATGGACACCCTGCGCCGCTTCGAGAACTGGGCCGCGCCCTTCGTCATCGTCGGAGCGGTGGTCCTGCTCGTCTGGGTCGCGGTCAAGGCGGGCGGGTTCGGGCCACTCCTGGACCAGCCTTCCGCACTCGGCTGGGGCGAGGACTTCTGGCCCGTCTTCTTCCCGTCGCTCATGGGGATGATCGCCTTCTGGTCCACCCTTTCCCTGAACATCCCCGACTTCACGCGCTTCGGCGCCGGCCAACGCGCCCAGATCCGGGGGCAGTCGCTCGGGCTGCCGACCACGATGACCTTCTTCGCGCTGCTCTCCGTCTTCGTCACGTCCGGTTCCCAGGCCGTGTACGGGGAGGCGATCTGGGATCCCGTCCAGCTCGTCGCGAAGACCGACAACGTCTTCGGCCTGCTTTTCGGACTCGTCACCGTGCTGGTGGCGACCATCTCCGTGAACATCGCGGCCAACGTGGTCTCACCGGCGTACGACCTGGCGAACCTCGCCCCGAAACTCATCAATTTCCGTACGGGCGCTCTGATCACCGGGGCCGTCGGAGTCCTCATCATGCCGTGGAAGCTCACCGAGACGCCCGAGCTGTACATCTTCACCTGGCTGGGCCTGGTGGGAGGACTGCTCGGCACGGTGGCCGGCATCCTGATCGCCGACTACTGGATCATCCGCCGCACCGTTCTCGACCTGCCGGACCTCTACCTGCCCGGGGGCCGCTACTGGTACAAGGGCGGGTGGAACTGGCGCGCCGTCGTGGCTTTCCTCGTCGGCGGCGTCCTGGCGGTGGGCGGTTCCCACTCGGCACCGGGCAAGGGCCCTTTCCCGGCCGACGGCCTGCTCCCGTTCCTCGAGCCGCTCGCCGACTACGGCTGGGCCGTCGGGCTGGTCTCCTCGCTGCTGCTGTACACCGTGCTGAGCCGGGGTGTCAGGACTGTGCCGGAGCCCGGCCGAGCACGGCACTGACGTCGACCGTCTCGTCCTTCGAAGGCGTGGCCGTGGGCACCGGCTCGTCGAAGCCGGAGAAGTCCACGGCCGCGTCCGCCCCGTCACCCTTCACGGTGATCCGCACGGGGTAGTGCGCGCCACCGGTATCCACGTAGGCCGTCAACTCCTGTCCCCCGAGGGTTCGGGTGACCGGGACGGTCCGTACGCCGTCGACCGACGCGGCCTTCCCCTTGGTGAACGTCCCGGCGGCATTCTCGGCGTTGTCGGAGACCAGCTCGAGGAAGGTGTCCAGATCGCACGCCTCCACGACCGGCCGCAGCCTGGTGTCGGAGGCGGAGCCCTTCATGTACCGGCCGGCCAGGACGGACTCGAAGGTCGAGCCGCCGACCGGGACCTGGTTCTTCCAGAAGTCCGAGTCCGGCTTCAGCCAGACCGAGTCGCCGCGCTTGATGATCTCCACAGAGCCCTTGCCCTTGCCCAGGTCGACGTCGCCCGCGCAGTTGCCGCTCCGGTCCAGACTGAGGTCGACCGTCATCGACGACCGGTTTTCCCCGAGGTCGCCCCGTGCACGCAGATGCAGGGACCGGACGTCCAGCAGGGCGTCCCGGGAGCGGTCCGCGATCTGCTCGGCCGGGAGCGATTCGATGTCGTCCTCCGCCTGCGCCACGGTGCCCCCGGCGCCGGCGAGTACGGCTACCGTCGCGCAGGCGGCGACACGCGTGGCGATGCGCTGTGCTGTCACGGCACCTCCTCGGAAACGTCCCTGTTCAGGGCCTTCTTGAGCCGTATTCACCCCTATTGGCGAGCGTACGCCCGCGCACGGTTGCCTGCGCGGCGGGCCGGGTGTACGGAGGGTGAGGTTCGTCCCTGTTTTCGGTCACGGAACGTCGGGGAGGGCAGCCCTGAAGATCGCCGGGACTCGTCCGGAACTCGTCCGGATCACTCGTCCGGCACTCGTCCGGAACTCGTCCGGAACCAAGGGGAGACATGAAGCCGTTCAAGGGGAACGCAGTCCGCACGCTGGCCCGGGGAGCGGCCGTCGCCGGCCTGACCGTCGCACTCGCCGTTCCGGCGACCGCCGCGGTGGCCGTCGCGCAGGCCGCCGCCATTCCGCCCGGGTTGTCCTGCGACACCGGCAGACACGCGATCGACGACTACACCGGATACGCGCTCTGCCGGAACAACGGCTCTGCCACGCAGACCTTCTGGGTGCACCTGGTCTGCGGCTGGTCCCCCGACGTGGACGGTGAGCACGTCACGCTGAGGCCCGGCGAGTCCGGGCAGTCCACCGCCCACTGCGCCGGCCTCGGTTCGGGGATCGGCGAGATCCACGTACGGCCGTAGTACCCGCAGCCGGACGCCCGCCTCCCGCACCGCCTTTGACGAGGGGCGCAGGGAGACGGGCTCCGATCCGTGTGCGGCGTGCTTGAGCGGACCCCCATGCCTCGTTACTCTCCAGTAGACCCGCTCGGGCGGACTCCGGGCGGACCCCGGGGCCGGGGCTCCGGCGGACGCGAGGAGGCGGTGGCGATGTCCTCAGCAGACCCTACGGAGCGGACCGGACCGATCAGGCCCGCGGAGCCGCACGCACAGCCCGGACTCACCGACTGCGCCCGGGAACTGGCGGAGGGCCGGACCACGTCGTCCGGGCTGGTCGCCGCGGCGCTCGCGCGCATCGAGGCCAGCCGTCACACCGTCAACGCCTTCCGTCAGCTGCGCACCGAAGCGGCGCTCGGGGAGGCCGCCGAGGCCGACCGGCGGCTCGAGGCGGGAGAGCGGCTTCCGCTGCTCGGCGTGCCGGTCGCCGTCAAGGACGACACCGACGTCGCCGGCATGCCCACCTACTTCGGCTGCGACGGCGCACTGCCGCCCGCCACCGCGGACAGCGAGGCCGTCCGCAGGCTGCGCGCGGCCGGGGCCGTGGTCGTCGGCAAGACCAACTCCTGCGAGCTGGGGCAATGGGCCTTCACCGAGGGATCCGCCTTCGGAGTCACCCGCAACCCCTGGAGCACCGAGCACACACCCGGTGGTTCGTCCGGCGGCTCCGCCGCGGCCGTCGCCGCCGGGCTCGTTCCCGCCGCGCTGGGATCCGACGGTGCGGGGTCCATCCGCATTCCCGCCGCCTGGACCCACCTCGTCGGCATCAAACCGCAGCGCGGCCGGATCTCCGTCCACCCCCACAGTGACGCTTTCCAGGGCCTCACCGTCAACGGTCCCCTCGCACGCACCGTCGCGGACGCCGCCCTCCTCCTGGACGCCGCCGCGGGACCGCACCCCCGTGACCCGCACCGGCCGCCCGCCGTCGACGCGTCATCCGCGGCCCGCCGCGACCCGGGCAGGCTGCGCATCGGCCTCTCCCTGCGCCCGCCGCTCACCCTCACCCGCAACGCGCCCCACCCGGAGGTCCTGCGCGCCGTCACCGCGCTGGCCGAGGTCCTCGCCCGGCTGGGCCACCACGTCGAGGAGGCGCGCCCCCGCTACGGGCTGATCGGCCTCTCCTTCGTGCCCCGGGCCACCGCCGGCATCGCCGAACTGGCCGCGCTCCACCCCGACCCCGGGCTCCTGGACCCCCGCACCCGCAGTGCCCTGCGCACCGGGACCCGTCTCGGCGGCCGTGTCGTCCGGGCCGCCCGCGCGCGCGAAGTGCGCCAGCACGCCAGGATCGGCGCCTTCTTCGACACGGCCCGCGGCGGATCCGGATACGACGTCCTGCTCACCCCGACCACTGCAGCCCCGCCGCCGAGGGTCGGGGCCTTCGACCACCTCAGTGCCTGGCGCACCGACCTCGCGATGACCTCGGCCTGCCCCTACGCCTGGCCCTGGAACGTCCTCGGCTGGCCGGGGATCAGCGTCCCCGCGGGCTTCACCCGCGACGGCCTCCCCATCGGGGCCCAGCTCCTGGGCCCCTCCCGCAGCGAGGCCCGGCTCATCTCGCTCGCGGCCCAGCTGGAGGCCGACCTGCGCTGGTACGAGCACCGGCCGCCGCCCCTCGGCACGGCCGACGGGCGCTGAGGCCCCGGCGAGCGGCGACGTGCAGCCTCCGCCCGCCGTCACCGGCCGGCTGACCGGCGAATTCGTCTCCCGGCCGTCCGTGCCACCGCCCCGGGGCCGGAGACGCGCATCAGCCGGGCCATGAACAGGCATGGCGCCCGTGACCGGGCCCGGCCGGTCGTCTTCACGTACGGGCGGGTCCGGGACGGTCGAGGCGCGAAGGCATCCCTCCGCTCCGGGCCCCGCCGAGGGGGAGTGACCGGTTCCGCCGGAATGCGTGCGGGCCACTGTGGAGAGGGGGCCGGTCACGAGATATCTTGATGTCAAGCAATGTTGCAGACGTGGAGCGGAGCACCCGGTGACTGACTCGACCATCATCTATACGCACACCGACGAGGCCCCTGCCCTGGCGACGTACTCGTTCCTGCCCGTCATCGAGGCCTACGCCTCGACCGCGGGTGTCACGGTGGAGCGCCGCGACATCTCCCTGGCGGGGCGGATCATCTCCAGCTTCCCGGAGCGTCTCAAGGCCGATCAGCGTATCGATGACGCGCTCGCCGAGCTCGGCGAGCTGGCCAAGACTCCCGGCGCGAACATCATCAAGCTGCCCAACATCTCGGCCTCGATCCCGCAGCTGAAGGCCGCGATCGCAGAGCTCCAGGAGCAGGGCTACGCGCTTCCGGACTACCCGGACGACCCGCAGACCGACGAGGACAAGGACGTCCGCGCGCGGTACGACAAGGTCAAGGGCAGTGCGGTGAACCCCGTTCTGCGTGAGGGCAACTCCGACCGCCGCGCCCCCGCGTCGGTCAAGAACTACGCCAAGGCGCACCCGCACCGCATGGGTGCCTGGACCGCCGACTCGAAGACGAACGTCGCCACCATGGGCGTGGACGACTTCCGCTCGACGGAGAAGTCCGTCGTCATCGGCGAGGCCGGTTCGCTGCGCATCGAGCTCGCGGGCGACGACGGCACCACCACGGTGCTGCGCGAGTCCGTCCCGGTTCTCGCGGGCGAGGTCGTGGACGCGGCCGTCATGCGCGTCGCGGCTCTGCGCGAGTTCTTCACCGCCCAGGTCGCGCGCGCCAAGGCCGAGGACGTCCTGTTCTCCGTGCACCTGAAGGCCACGATGATGAAGGTCTCCGACCCGATCATCTTCGGCCACGTGGTCCGCGCCTTCTTCCCGAACACCTTCGCCAAGTACGGCGACGTGCTCGCGGCGGCCGGCCTGACCCCGAACGACGGCCTCGGCGGCATCCTCAAGGGCCTCGACTCGGTGGACGCCGGCGCCGAGATCAAGGCGTCCTTCGAGGCCGAGCTCGCCGAGGGCCCCGCCCTGGCGATGGTCGACTCCGACAAGGGCATCACCAACCTGCACGTGCCGAGCGACGTCATCGTCGACGCGTCCATGCCGGCCATGATCCGCACCTCGGGCCACATGTGGGGCCCGGACGGCAACGAGGCCGACACCATCGCCGTCCTCCCGGACAGCAGCTACGCCGGTGTCTACCAGGTCGTCATCGACGACTGCCGCGCCAACGGCGCCTTCGACCCGTCGACCATGGGCTCCGTCCCCAACGTCGGTCTGATGGCTCAGAAGGCCGAGGAGTACGGCAGCCACGACAAGACCTTCGAGGTCCCCACCACCGGCACGGTGCGGGTCGTCGACGGCAAGGGTGACGTCCTGCTGGAGCAGGCGGTCGGCGCCGGTGACATCTTCCGGATGTGCCAGACCAAGGACCTCCCGATCCAGGACTGGGTCAAGCTCGCCGTCACGCGCGCCCGCGCGACGGGCAACCCGGCCGTGTTCTGGCTCGACGAGGGCCGCGCGCACGACGCCAACCTCATCGCCAAGATCAACACCTACCTGGCCGAGCACGACACCGACGGCCTGGACATCTCGATCCGGACGCCGGAGGAGGCCACAGCCTTCTCCCTGGAGCGCATCCGCCGCGGCGAGGACACCATCTCCGTCACCGGCAACGTGCTGCGTGACTACCTCACCGACCTCTTCCCCATCCTCGAGCTCGGCACCAGCGCGAAGATGCTCTCCGTCGTACCGCTCATGAACGGTGGCGGACTGTTCGAGACCGGCGCCGGCGGCTCCGCGCCCAAGCACGTCCAGCAGCTGGTCAAGGAGGACTACCTGCGCTGGGACAGCCTGGGTGAGTTCCTCGCCCTCGCGGTCAGCTTCGAGCACCTGGCCACCACCACGGACAACGCGCGCGCCAAGGTGCTCGGCGACACCCTGGACCGGGCCACGGGCACCTTCCTCAACGAGGACAAGTCCCCGAGCCGCAAGCTCGGTGGCATCGACAACCGCGGGAGCCACTTCTACCTGGCGCTCTACTGGGCCCAGGAGCTGGCGCGGCAGACCGACGACGCCGCGCTCGCCGAGGCCTTCGGGCCGCTCGCCGGGACACTGGCCGAGCAGGAGCAGACCATCGTCGGCGAGCTGGCCGCAGTCCAGGGCAAGCCCGCCGACATCGGTGGCTACTACCAGCCCGACCCGGCCAAGGCGGAGGCCGTGATGCGCCCGTCGGCCACCTTCAACAAGGCCATCGCGACCCTGGGCTGACCCCGGGCCGCAGGGCGGCCCGACCGCCCGGCCGCACCCCGCACGCACGACCGCCCCGGCAGGCACCTCCCCGCCGGGGCGGTCGTGCGTGCGGGCGTCGTCGTGAGGGCCTGTGCGGGAGTGCTCGTATCCTCGGCGCATGACGCCAGGCACCACCGGGGGCGGCCCCGGACACGTCACGCTCCGCCAGATCCTCGCCCACGACGACGACGGTGTCCTGCGCCTGCTGCTCGCGCCGGCCGGGCAGGACATCACGGTCCGAGGCGTGATCATCGGCGACGAGGGATCCGCCCGTCCGCACGACGGGCGGATCGTACTCGCGGCGGGACTCGCCCCGGGCCTCCCCGACGCTCCCGCCGCCGTGCGGGAAGCCGCCCGGCGCGGTGCGGTGGCGGTGGTGCTGCGGGAGTCCGAGGAGGCGCCCGTACCGGCCAAGGCCCTGGCCGCGGCCGAGGAGTGCGGGATCGCGCTGCTCGCCCGCGCGGAATGGGCGGACTGGGGCGACGCCATCGCCCTGCTGAGGTCCGCCACCGCCTTCGCGTCCGTCGGCCGGGGCGACCTCATGGCCGACTCCGCCGCGGACGGGGGACTCGCCGCCCTCGCCACGGCCACCGCCCGGCACTGCCGGGGCTCGATCACCGTGGAGGACACCCAGTTCCGCGTCCTCGCCCACTCGGCGACGGGCCCCGACGCGGACGGGGTGCGCCGGTCGACGATCCTGGGCGGCCGGGTCCCCGACGGGCGTGTCGCCGAGCTGCGCCGCAGCGGGCTGTTGCGCGCGCTGTGGACCTCCGACGACGTCATCCACCGGCCCGCCGACGGTGACAGCCCGGAACGCCTCGTCGTCGCCGTGCGCAGCGGCGGCGAGATGCTGGGGTCCCTGTGGGCGGCCGCCGACGGGCAGCAGCTCTCCTCCGACGCGGTGGAGGTGCTGCGCCGCGCAGGTGCGCTCGCCGTGCCCCACCTGCTGCGGCATCGGCTGCGCGAGAGCGGCACCGTGCGGCGGGAGGCACACGCCCTGCGCGGCCTGCTGCACGGAAACGGTGACCAGCGGGCGCACCTGTGGTCGCTCGGCCTGCCGCCCGACAGCCCCTGCGCCGTCGTCGTCGCCGTACAGGACACGCCCGCCGACGGCCCGGGACCCGAACGTACGCTGGAGGCGCTCGCCGTCCAGGTCACCGCCTCCCGTTCGACGGCCCGGGTCCTGCGCGAACAGGACCGGGTCACCGTGCTGCTCCCCGTGAACGACGCCGGTGACCCGCGCGAAGCACTCGTCCTGGCCGGGGAGCTCGACGCACTGGCGGCGGGCATCCCCGATGCCGCACCCGTGCGGGTCGGGGCGGGACGGGCCGTGACGTCGGGGCCGGAGGCATCGCACTCGTACGAAAGTGCCCTGCTGGTCGTGCGCGCACTGAGCGACCGGGAGGCCAGGAGGCGCGACCCGAGTCCGGTCCGGCACGCCGGACCCGGTGACGTGGGGCCGACCGTCGATGCCCTGCGCATGCTCGACGCGGTCCGCCCCGTGTGGGAGTCGTGCACCGGCCCCGTGCACGAGCTGATCCGTACGGATCTCGCGGCGGGCGGCGACCTGGTGCGTTCCCTCGCGGCCTACCTGGAGGCCGGTGGGGACATCGCGTCGGCCGCGCGACGCCTGGTCCTGCACCCGAACACCCTCCGCTACAGGCTGCGCCGGGCCCGCGAACGGTTCGGCGTCGACCTCGACGACCCCGACACCCGGCTTGTCCTCGCCCTGGCTGTCCGCCTGACCGAGGTGGTCTGAGGGGATCGCACCCGATCTCGTCCGATCGGCCAAGATGACGGCTGCGCTTTGTCCCGTACGACGAAGACGGGCCAGGGGTGCGGGGCCCAACCTTGACGTATCCCGCCACGTCGCTCGCGCAGGCGTGGCACCGCCCCACCAGGAAGATCACCCGTGACCTCAGCCAGCGACCACTCCCCGGTCCCCGCCGCGCCCGCCCCGGCGCAGCGCGTCTCCGCCGTGATGCGCAGGGCCGTCGCCACCGGACTCGTCGGCGAGGATCAGCCGGTCGCCGGGTTCCTCGACACGGACGGGATCCGGACCTCCGTCGAAAGCCTCGACGCCGCCTTCGCCCACGCGCCCGACGTCCTCCACACGTTCGCCGTCAAGGCGGCCTCCCTGGTCCCCGTCCTCCGGCTGCTCGCCGGGCTCGGTATGGGGGCCGAGGTGGCGAGCCCCGGCGAGCTGCGCATCGCGCTCGACGCGGGGGTCGTGCCCGCGCGCATCGTCCTCGACTCGCCCGCCAAGACCCGGCAGGAGATCAGCGAGGCCCTCACCCTGGGTGTGGCGGTCAACGCCGACAACCTCGACGAACTGCGCCGCATCGACGGACTCCGCCCGGCGGGCAGCACCTCGGTCGTCGGACTGCGCGTCAACCCCCAGGTCGGAGGTGGCTCCATCGGAGCGATGAGCACCGCCACCGCCACCTCGAAGTTCGGCGTGGCGCTTCGCGATCCCGGCGCGCGCGACCGCGTGGTGCGGGCGTTCGCCGAGCGGCCGTGGCTCACCCGGCTCCACGCGCACGTCGGTTCCCAGGGTTGCCCCCTGGAACTCATCGCGGAGGGCGTCGCGGAGACGTACCGGCTGGCCGAGGAGATCAACCGGACGCTGGGGAACCGGCAGATCACGAGCCTCGACATCGGCGGGGGACTGCCCGTCAACTTCGACGACGACGAGACGCGGCCGACCTTCGCCGAGTACACCCGGGCGCTCGGCGAGGCCGTCCCCGGTCTCTTCGACGGCCGGTACGCGCTCGTCACGGAGTTCGGCCGCTCACTGCTCGCCAAGAACGGCTTCATCGGCGCACGCGTGGAGTACGTCAAGGAAGCCGGCGGCCGGCGGATCGCCGTCACCCACGCCGGAGCGCAGACCGCCACGCGCACCGTCCTGATGCCCGACGCGTGGCCCCTGCGGGTCGGCGCCCACGACGCGGACGGCAACCCCCGGACCGGCGCCCCGCTGCGACAGGACATCGCGGGCCCGTGCTGCTTCGCCGGCGACGTCGTCGCACACGGCCAGGAACTCCCGGAGCTGCAGGAGGGCGACTTCGTCGTCCTGTACGACACCGGCGCCTACTACTTCTCGACACCCTGGGCCTACAACAGCCTGCCGAGGCCCGCCGTTCACGGTTTCACGGCCGACGGGTCCGGCGTCGTACGCCTCGCCACGGTCCGCACCGCCCAGACGCTCGACGAGATCGCTGCGGAGAGCGGCCTCGCCCACGCCGGCGCGCTGGTCTCCCTGGGGGCCCCACGAGGCCTCTGAGTGCGGAGTGACGCCGCCGGCCTTCCCGACCGGACCCGCGGGTCGTCCGCGGCACCCGTGCGGGAAGGAGACGTCCCCTACGGCACCCGCGCGGTCCACTCCTCGGTGGCGAACTTCGTCTGCACCAGCTCCTCCGCCCGGGCCAGCTCCTCCGTGGTGACCTCGCCGATGGTCAGCCCGTAGCGGTCACGGAAGGACGCGATCATGTTGTCGATCACCTGCTCCCGGGCGAGACCGGTCTGACGGCGCAGCGGGTCGACGCGCTTCTTGGCGCTCGTGGTGCCCTTGTCGGACATCTTCTCCTTGCCGATGCGCAGGACCCTCACCAGTTTGTCCGCGTCGACGTCGTACGACATGGTCACGTGGTGCAGCACGGCTCCAGGGCCACCGTCAGGGCCGACCATCCGCTTCTGGGCGGCACCGGCGATCTTGCCGGCGTCGGTGGCGATGTCGTTGAGGGGCTTGTACCAGGCCCTGATCCCCATGTCGGCGAGTGCGCCCAGGACCCAGTCGTCGAGGTAGGCGTAACTGTCGGCGAAGGAGAGGCCCGACACCAGCGACTCCGGCACGGACAGCGAGTAGGTGATCGTACTCATGGGTTCCACGAACATGGCCCCGCCACCTGAAACACGGCGCACCACGGTCATTCCGTGCTTCGCCGCCTCCCCGGGGTCCACCTCGTTCCGCAGCGACTGGAAGCTGCCGATGACCACTGCGGGCGAGGCCCATTCCTAGACGCGCAGCGTGGGTGCCCGCCGCCCGGCGGCCACCTCGGCGGTCAGGACCTCGTCCAGCGCCATGTGCAGGGCCGGCGCCTGCGGTCCCATGTGTACCAGCTGCCAGTCGTAGTCGCTCCACTCGGTCGCGTGGGCCAGGGCTCGCCGAACGGCGATGCCGACGCCCTCCGCGCTCAGCCCGAGCATGACGGTCGACCCTGGCAGTGCGGCCGTGATCCGGGCAGCCAGGCCTGCGGCGTCCGTCGAAGAGGGGGCGCCCTCCAGGGCTCCGTCGATCGCGAGGATCGCCTCGTCGGGCTCCAGGAAGAAGTCCCCCGCGACGCGCACGTCGCGCAGTACGCCTTCCTCGACGTCCAGATCCACGACGACAAGCTTGCCGCCGGGCACCTTGTACTCGCCATGCACGGCTTCGCTCCCTTCCGGTGCGCGGTGAGGGGTCCGAGCCTGTCGGTCCGACATCCCGGTATACGCGCACATACTTCGCATCGCACCCTAACGCCCGCACCGGCGAGCGGCTGAGCGGTCCGGGTCCGGCAACTGCACGGCACCGTGCGCGAACTGACCGGCCGGGACGAGGACACGGCCCACCCGCGCGCGCCCGCCTCTTGCCGGGAAGCCGTGCGGGCTGCTCTTGTGTACCGCAGGCCACAGGCACGGGCGGCGGGCTCGGGTGACGGGCACGGCGTTCACGGGAGCGGTGGGAAATGGGCTCGGAGGCCGATCAGGGGCAGAGCGTCCGGGGAGCGCGTTCCGAGCGCCTGCCCGAGGGGCTGGCCGATGCGATACGCGCGACGGCCGAGGAGATCGCGGAGTTGTTGCGCGCAGTCCCCGACACCGGCGCTCCCGTGCCGGGACTGGTGTGGACGGTGGGAGAGGTGGCCGCGCACCTGGCGCAGGCCAACGAGCTGATGGCGGAGGTGGCGGCAGGGCGGTCCCGCCGTCACGGCGACGGCACTCCGCAGGGCATCGCCGCGGCCAACGAGCAGGTTCTCGCCGCCTTCGGCGAGCGGGCGGCGGAACCGCTGGCCGCGATGATCGTGACGCAGGCCCGCGCGTACCTGGACGCGGTGGCCGAGCACCCCGCAGACGAGACGCTGATGACGCCCATGGGTCCGATGAACCGGGTGGTCCTGGGCTCCTACCTCCTGACACACATGCTGGGCCACGGCTACGACCTGGCCCGCGCACTGAAGCGTCCGCACATGGTCGACCGGGCACGGGTCGCGCTGGCGCTCCCCTTCATGGTCGAGGCCATGCCACGGGCGACCGACGCAGCGGCCACGGCAGGGCTGAACGCCCGCTACGCGGTCCGGCTGTGGGGCGGCGGCCGATTCGGGGTGACGTTCGCCGACGGTACGGCGACCGTGGGCCACGAGTTCCCGGACCGCCCGGACTGCACGATCTCCATCGAGCCGGTCACGTTCCTGCTGATGGCGCTCGGCCGCTGCTCGCCCGTCGGTGCCATGGCCAGGGGGCGGGTACTGGCGTGGGGGCGCAAGCCGTGGATGGGGCCCCGGTTCCCGGAGTACTTCAAGGCTCCGTGAGGGAAGCGGGATCGCGCCACGACCCGGGCCGGACCGCCCCGGTCGCCCAGCACCCCCGGACGCGCCTCGTGCCGTACGACGAACTGCCGGGCCCCGGCCCCGGGTACGTACGATCCGAACCGCGCCACGGAAGCAGAAGCCCACCCCAGCACGCCGAAGCAAGGAGCCGCACCCGTGTTCACCACCCGCCCCACCCTCCAGGGCACCTTCGGCATGGTGTCCTCCACCCACTGGCTCGCCTCGCAGTCGGCGATGGCCGTCCTGGAGGACGGGGGCAACGCCTACGACGCGGCCGTCGCCGCCGGATTCGTCCTGCACGTCGTCGAGCCGCACCTCAACGGCCCGGCCGGCGAGGTCCCGATGATCCTGGCGCCGAAGGACGGCGACATACAGGTGCTGTGCGGCCAGGGCCCCGCCCCGGCGGGGGCCTCCGCCGCGCACTACCGCTCGCTCGGTCTCGACCTGGTCCCCGGCACCGGCCCGCTCGCCGCCGCCGTGCCCGGCGCCTTCGACGCCTGGATGCTGCTGCTGCGCGACCACGGGACCAAAACCCTCGCCGAGGTCCTGCGCTACGCGATCGGATACGCCGAGGACGGCCACGCCCCCGTCGAGCGCGTCGGCCGGACCGTGGAGACCGTCCGCGAGCTCTTCGAGACCGAGTGGCCGGCCTCCGCCGACGTCTACCTTCCCGGAGGAAAGGCGCCCGAGCCCGGGAAGCTGTTCCGCAACCCGGCCCTGGCCGCCACCTGGCGCCGGCTGACGGCCGAGGCCGAGGCGGAGGGCGGCGCGGACCGCGTCGCGCAGATCGACGCCGCCCGAGCGGTCTGGCGCACGGGCTTCATCGCCGAGGCGCTGGTCCGCCAGGCCGCCGTACCCACCATGGACACCAGCGGAACCCGCCGCACGGGCACCCTCACCGCCGCCGACCTGGCCGACTGGTCCGCGACGTACGAGCCGCCCGCCACCTACGACTGGAACGGCTGGACGCTGGCCAAGGCGGCCGGCTGGAGCCAGGGCCCCGTCTTCCTCCAGCAGCTCGCCCTCCTCCCGGCCGAACTCCCGGCCTACGGCTCCGCCGACTACGTCCACCTGCTCGTCGAGGGCTGCAAGCTCGCGATGGCCGACCGCGAGGCCTGGTACGGCGACGCCGCCGAGGTGCCCGTCGACACCCTGCTGTCCGCCGCCTACAACGACGAGCGCAGGGCCCTGATCAAGGACAGCGCCTCCCTGGAGCTGAGCCCCGGCAGCCCCGGGGGCCGCACCCCGGTCCTCAGCGCGCACACCCACGCCGTCGCCTCCGGCTTCGACGCCGTGGGTGTCCCGGTGGCCGGAGCGGGCGAACCGACCGTGGCCGAGGACGGTGCGACCCGTGGGGACACCTGCCACCTCGACATCGTCGACCGCTGGGGGAACATGGTCGCCGCCACACCCAGCGGCGGCTGGCTCCAGTCGAACCCCGTCGTGCCCGAGCTCGGCTTCCCGCTCGGCACCCGGCTGCAGATGGCATGGCTCGACGAGGGACTGCCGAACACGCTGACCCCCGGCCGCCGCCCCCGCACCACGCTGACCCCGTCCCTCGCCCTGCGCGACGGAGTCCCCGTCATGGCGTTCGGCACCCCGGGCGGCGACCAGCAGGACCAGTGGCAGGTGCACTTCTTCCTCGCCGTTGCCCTGCGCGACAGGGTGCGCGGCGGCCTCGACCTCCAGGGCGCCATCGACGCCCCGAACTGGCACAACGACAGCTTCCCCGGCTCCTTCTTCCCGCGCGGGATGCGACCGGGCAGCGTCACCGTCGAGGAGGGAATGGACCCGGAGGTCGTCGCGGAACTGCGCCGGCGCGGCCACGACGTCACCGTGGGCGAACCCTGGTCCGAGGGCCGGATGTGCGCCGTCGCCAGGGACCCGGAGACCGGCGTCCTGTCCGCCGCCGCCAATCCCCGCGGGATGCAGGGCTACGCGGTCGGCCGCTGACCACCTGCCCGGGGTGGCCTCGGCGTACCGTGCTTAGCTGGAGCCATGATCGATGACTTTCTGTACGGGACCGCCGGGCACGCCGGGCCGACGGCCGAGGTGGAGGCGGCGGTCCGGGCAGCGGCAGCCGCCGAGATCCTGCCGCGCTACCGGCAGCTGGCCGCACACGAGATCGTCGAGAAGAGCGGCCCGCACGACCTGGTCACCGCCGCGGACCGGCTGGCCGAGGAGCACCTCACCGCCTCCCTGACCCAGCTGCTTCCCGGCTCGGTCGTCGTCGGCGAGGAAGCCGTCCACGCCGACCCCGCGGTCTACGACGCGCTCGGCGGCGACGCACCCGTGTGGATCGTCGACCCGGTCGACGGCACCCGCCAGTTCGTGCGCGGAGAGCCGGGCTTCTGCACCCTGGTCGCCCTCGCGTGGCACGGGGAGGTGTACGCCTCGTGGACGTACGCCCCCGTGCTCGACGAGGTGGCCGTCGCCGTACGCGGCCGGGGCGCCACGCTCAACGGCACGGCTCTGCGGAGTGGTTCGCCCGCGCCCGGCGCGGTGCTCAAGGTGGCCATGTCCCACCCCGACTACACCTCCGACGCCCAGAAGCGCGCCCTGCTCGGTCTGCGCACCGACGGCATCGATGCCCGCGCCTGCGGGTCTGCGGGCCTCGAATACCTCGCCGTCGCGTGCGGCGCGCAGGACGCGGTCGCCTTCAACTGGGAGTTCGCCTGGGACCATGCCGCGGGACTGCTCCTGGTCACCGAGGCAGGCGGCGCCCAGGCGACACTCTCCGGTGTCCCGTACCGCATCACCGGCGGGAACGACCTGCCGTTCACCGCGGCCAGGGACGAGGCGACGGCGGAGCGGATCCTGGACGCGTTGAGGGCCGGCCGGCAGGAATAGTGGCCGGCGCCCTGTGTTCTCCCCCGACGGCTCCGGCAGGCATGATTTCGGCGCCGCGCCTAGGCACCGCCGGCCGGAGTGCCGTCGTCCAGCACGGCTCGCACCTCGCTGACGATGCCGGCCGCCGTCTCCACCGCCGCCGCGTCCAGTCCGCGCAGGGCCGCGGACACCCGGTCCGCGAAGTCCCCCGGGGTGTCCGGCAGGGCGGCGGCCGAGGCGAGCGCCCCCTTCTCGTTGAGGCACCAGGCCCGGTGATGGGCGTGCAGGGCCTGGACGAGGATGCCGAAGGCCTTCGAGAGACAGAGGGCGACATGCAGCGTGTCCCCGGACGGGGCCGACTTGCGCGCGGAGTCCACGGAGAACCCGGCCTCCCAGGCCGCATCGACGAGCGCACGGCGCAGCGGCTCCGGGTAGACGCGCATCTCCTCCTGAAGGCGCGTCAGCTCACCGCGCGGATCCTCCAGCACCCGGCCGACGGCGACCTCCCCCACGTAACACGGGGACCAGAATCCCAACGGGTGGCCGGGCTGCACCCCCACTTCGAAGTGGCCCGCCCGGCAGTCCGACCACACGGACTCCACCCGGTTCAGATCGCGGAGGATCCAGTCGACGGCGACGCCGTCCACCGTCAGCCACGCGCCGCCGTTCACCCAGGGGCCCCATCCGCCGGGGCCCGCCACGTCGACCGGCGTCCCCTGTGCCTCGGACGCCAACGCGGTCAGGGCGGACAGGTCGAGGGTGCCCCGGTAGTAGACGCCGAGATCCCAGTCGGAATCGGGCCGGTGGGCCCCGCGGGCCCGGCTCCCGCCCAGGGCGACGGCCTCGACACCGGGCAGCCGGGTGAGCCGGGCGGCCATAGCGCCGATGGCGGGGGAGGGCACGCATCCGCTGTTCATCGAGCTGGAGGCTACCCGGGGGTCCGTCGTCGGAACACCCTAATATCCTGGGTTCCCCGGCCGCCGGCTGACAAAGGAGTCCGAAGGTGCCATCGATGCTGGATGCCGTCGTCGTGGGGGCGGGCCCGAACGGGCTGACAGCCGCTGTCGAGCTGGCCCGCCGCGGCTTCGCCGTGGAGTTGTTCGAGGCCGGTGAGACCGTCGGGGGCGGCGCCCGCACCGAGGAGCTGACCCTTCCCGGCTTCCGCCACGACCCGTGTTCCGCCGTGCACCCGCTGGGCATCGGGTCCCCGGCCTTCCGGGCGATGCCGCTCGCCCGGCACGGTCTCGAATGGCTCCAGGCGCCGTTGTCACTCGCCCACCCCTTCCCGGACGGCTCCGCCGCGGTGCTCACCAGGTCGGTCGGGGAGTCCGCCATGTCACTGGGCCCGGAGGACGCGGGCGCCTACCGCAGGCTGGTCGCACCCTTCACAGGCCACTGGGACACCCTCGCCCAGGACTTCCTGCGTACCCCGTGGGACGGACTGCCCAAGGACCCGTACCGCTGGGCGCGCTTCGGACTGGACGCGATCCAGCCGGCCACGCTGCTCTCCCGGCGATTCCGTGGGGAGAAGGCGCGCGCTCTGATGGCGGGCCTCGCCGGGCACGCCATCGCACCCACCAGTGGCATCGCCACCGGTGGGATCGCCCTGCTCTTCGCGCTCGCGGCGCACGAGAACGGCTGGCCGGTACCGCGCGGCGGCTCGCAGGCCATCTCCGACGCACTGGCGGCCCTGCTGCGCGAAGAGGGCGGCACCATCCGCACGGGCATCGAGGTCAAACGCCTCGACGAACTCCCACCCGCCCGCGCCTACGTCTTCGACACCTCACCGACCGCGCTCGCCCGGATCGCCGGACTCGGCGGCGCCTACGACCACTACCGCTACGGTCCCGCCTGCTTCAAGATCGACTACGCGTTGTCGGGCCCCGTGCCCTGGACGGCCGAGGAGGCCCGGCGTGCAGGCACGGTCCATATCGGCCCCACCGCCACCGAGATCGACGCGGCCCTGCGCGCCGCGGGGGCGGGCCACGCCCCGAGCGTCCCCTTCCTGATCACCGCGCAGCCCAGCATCGTCGACCCGACCCGCGCACCCGAGGGGCGCCACGTCTTCTGGGTGTACGGGCACGTACCGGCAGGCTGGGAAGGTGACGCCACCGAGGCCATCGAACGGCAACTGGAGCGCTTCGCCCCGGGTTTCCGCGACCTGGTGCTGGCCCGCGCGGTCGCCGGACCGCCCCAGCTCGCGGTGCGCAACGCCAACTACGTCGGCGGAGACATCGCCACCGGGGCGTTCTCCGGGCTCCAGACGGTGCTCCGGCCCAAGCTCGCCCGCGTGCCGTACGCCACCGCCCACCCCGCCGTCTTCCTCTGCTCGTCGGCCACCCCGCCCGGCCCGGGTGTCCACGGCATGTCGGGGCATCACGCGGCGAAGGCGGTGTGGCGGCGCCTGAGGGCGGCGTGAGCGTTCAGCCCGTGGGGGCCAGTACCGCCGTACGCCCGCCCAGCACACGGGAGAAGGTGTCGGTGACGTGGGCGAGGGCCTCGGCCGCGCCGGGTGCGACGGCCAGTGTGCCGTTCTCGCCGGTGGTGATGTCCTTGTCGAGCGTGAACCAGCCCGGGACGATGTGCGACGCCCCCATGGAGCTGAGTACGGGGCGCAGCGCGTAGTCGATGGCCAGCACATGGGCCGTGCTTCCTCCGGTGGCCAGCGGCAGTACGGTCTTGCCGGCCAGCGCGAACTGGGGGAGCCGATCCAGCAGCGTCTTCAGCAGGCCCGAGTAGGCGGCCTTGTAGACGGGAGTGCCGATGACCACCCCGTCCGCCTCCCCGAACAGCGCCGTGGCCGCGACGACCGCCGGGTGCCGGAAGTCGGCTCCGAGCAGAGCCTCGGCGGGCAGGGTGCGCACGTCCAGCGGCGTCACCTCGTGCCCCTGGTCCCGGAGCCGGTCGTCGAGGTGGCGCAGGAGCCGTGCGGTACGGGACGTGGCGGAGGGGCTGCCGGAGACAGACAGGATGCTTGCCATGGGAGTGCCTTTCTCTGAGGGTCGGGAATGCCGGCGGTGCCGGGCGTGACAGCGTCTACCAGGTGCTCGACTCGACCGTGACGACCGGCACCAGCCCGTCGCGCAGGGTCTCCAGGAAGGTGACGACCTCCGCGGCCACCGAGCGGTGCTGCACGTCGTTCAGGACGTCGTGGTGGGCGTCGCGCACCACCGACAGCCGGGCACGCGGCAGTGACTTCGCCGTACGCACGAGTGCCTCGCGGTCCGCGAGCGGATCGGCGTCACCGAGGAGGAGCAGCGCGGGTACGTCGAGCAGGCCGTCGTACGCGGCTGTGAGCAGCGCCTCCGGGACCTCTTCTCCGAGCGCGCCGCGTTTCGTCCCGTCGTCCTCGGTGAGCGTGCCCCGATGGGCGGGGCAGGCGGTACGCACGTCGAGCTCGTCCGCCCAGCCGCCGACGGCGGTCGCGCCGCCGCCGGGGACCCCGGCGAGGACGACCGCGTCGGGCTGCGCGGCGGACGGCACGCCGCCCCGGCCCAGGAGCGCCGCCACGGCGACCGCTCCCGTGTCCGCGCCGACCAGCACGAGGGGGCGTACGGCGTCCCCACCTGTGGCCGAGTCCTCGGCCGCAGCGGCGAGTTGTTCACCGAAGCGGGTCAGTGAGCCCGCGAGGTCACCCCCGTCGAGGTCGGGGGCGTCGACGATCCGGACACGGTAGGCATCGGCGGCCAGCCGCCTGCCGAGCCGGGTGTAGGCCGCCCGGGTCTCACCGCGGCCGGGCACCACGACGACGGTGCCGCGCGTGCGCAGGCCCTCGGGGGCGTGGTGGTCGTTGTACTCGGTCATCTCGGACTCCTGCGTGTGCGGGTGCGTGCCTGCTCGGGGGTTCCGCGGACCGCGTCAGTCGTTCACGAGCTCGCGCCCGGAGGTGTGGCGGTTCGCCGGGAGGGGCAGTCCGAGGTTGCCGCGCAGGGTGTCCGCCTCGTACTCGGTCCGGAACAGGCCGCGCTTCTGCAGGAGCGGCACCACGCCGTCCACGAAGCGGTCGAGGTCGTCGTTGTTCCTGAAGGCCAGGTTGATGCCGTCCAGGGTGCCCGCTCCGTACCACTGCTCGATGGTGTCGGCGACGGTCTCCGGAGCCCCGACGAACGGCGAGCGGCGGAACGCGTTGACGGATTCTGCGACCTGACGCAGCGACAGGTTCTCCGTCCTCGCGCGCTCGATGATCTTCGCGGCACCTGTCCGGCCGCCCTTCTCCGCGAGGTGGGCGACGTCCGGGAACGGTGCGTCCAGGTCGTGCACGCCGAAGTCGTACGCGCCGAAGGAGCGGCCCAGCAGGGCGAGGTTGCTCGCGAAGTCGTTGTCCTCCTCGAAGATCTCCCGCTCGCGGCGCCGGGCCTCCTCGTCGGTCGCCCCCACGATCGGACCGCCGTGGATGAAGACCTTGATGTGGTCGGGGTCGCGCCCGTAGGCCGCGGTGCGCTTCTTGATGTCGGCGTAGTACTCCTGGGCCTGCTCCAGCGTGCCGCCCGGTGCGTAGATGCCCTCGGCGACGCGCGCGGCGAGGTCCCGGCCCTCGGTGGAGACCCCGGCCTGGAAGATGACCGGCTGTCCCTGCGGCGAACGGGAGATGTTGAGCGGACCGGCGACCTTGAAGTGCTCCCCGTCGTGGTTCAGCGCGTGCAGCCTGGACGGGTCGAGGAAGACGTCGCGCTCCACGTCGGCGGGGAAGGCGTCGTCCTCGTAGGAGTCCCACAGGCCCCGGGCGACCTGCACGAATTCCAGGGCGCGGCCGTACCGTGTGGCGTAGTCGAGGTGTTCGTCGAGCCCGAAGTTCCTGGACGTACCTGTGTCGAAGCTGGTCACCACGTTCCAGCCGGCGCGCCCGCCGCTGATGTGGTCGAGGGAGGCGAACCGGCGGGCGAGGTTGAACGGCGAGTTGTACGTCGAGCTCGCCGTGCCGACCAGACCGATGTTCCTGGTGTGGGTGGCGACGGCGGAGAGCAGGGTCAGCGGCTCCAGCCGGTTCAGGTAGTGCGACGGGTAGGTGGCGTTGATGAACTGGCTGTCGACGACGAACAGTGCGTCGAACAGGGCGTGTTCGGCGGCCTTGGCCTGCTGGATGTAGTAGTCGATGTCGATGCTGGCGTTCTTCGCGACGCCCGGGTCCTTCCAGAGGCCGTGCTGGCCGGGGCCGCCGACGCCGTACGGGTGCAGTGCGAGATGGATCCTGCGGGACATGGGGTGTTCCTCTCAGTGGTGCGGGAGACGCGGAAGGGGGCCGGACGCCGTGCGGTCAGCCGCTCAGCCGTGCGCGCAGGGCCTCGCGCTCGCTCCGGTCGGCTGTCCGCCCGCGCAGCGTGGGCGCGGAGCCGACGAGCAGGCGGGTGTACACGTGCTGCGGGTGGTTGATCACGTCATGTGCCGTCCCCACCTCGACGAGCTCACCCCCGTAGAGCACGGCGATGCGGTCGGCGGTCCCGGCGACGGAACCGAGATCGTGCGAGATGAAGACGAGGGACGTACCGGAGTCGCGGAGCTCCTTGAGGATCTCCAGGACCTGGACGCGGTTGGCGGAGTCCAGGGCACTGACCGGCTCGTCGAGGATGACCAGGGCTGGCTCGGTGACCAGGGCGCGGGCCACGGCGACCCGTTGCCGCTGACCGCCGGAGAGCTCTCCTGGCAGTCGGCCGAGGAGTTCCCCGGACAGGTGGACCCGGTCGAGGAACGCGCGGGCCCGATCGGCCGCCTCCTTGCGCGGCACGCCCTGGATGAGGAGCGGTTCGGTCAGGGAGTCCTCGACGGTGAGGTCCGGGTCGAGGCTGCGCAGCGGGTCCTGGAAGACGTACTGGACGACGCCCCGCCGGCGCAGGCCGCGCCACTGGCGGTGGCCGAATCCGGTGACCTCATCGCCGTCGACCCGGATCGAACCGGCCGAGGCACGCACGAGGCCGAGCACGGCGCGGGCCAGTGTGGACTTCCCGGAGCCCGTCTCGCCGATGACGCCGACCGTCTCCCCGGGTGCGATGCTCAGCGAGACGCCTCGCAGGGCACTGCGGCCCCGGCGTCCCCGGCCGTAACGGACTTCCAGGTCCTCGACGGCCAGGACGGGGGAGGGGGCCGCCTCCCCCCGCGCCTCCTCCCTGCGGCCGGTGGCCTTCGCCTCGGGTGACACGGTGGTCATGACGCCTCCTCAAATGCGTCCGGGGCCTTCGGAGTGAGGAACCTGTCCAGGCCGTACTGTTCGTGCTCGGCCATGAGCAGCCGGGTGTACTCGTGCTGGGGGTCGTGGAGTACGGACCGCGTCGGGCCCTGCTCCACCACCTCGCCCTGCCGCATGACCAGGACTTCGTCGCACAGCTGGGCGACGACGGCCAGGTCGTGGGAGACGACGACGAGCGCCAGGCCGGTGCGCTCGCGCAGTTCGGCCAGCAGGTCTAGGATTTCGGCCTGCACCGTGACGTCGAGTGCCGTCGTGGCCTCGTCGGCGATGAGCGCGCGGGGCTCGACGGCGATCGCCGACGCGATCAGGACGCGCTGGAGCATTCCCCCCGACAGCTCGTACGTGTACTGGCCGTAGACCAGCTCCGGGTCCCGCAGCCGTACCGCGCGGAGGAGTTCGAGTGCCCGCCGTCGTGCCTCGCGCCGCTTCACGCCCTTCTTGACCCGGATGACCTCCGCAATCTGGGCGCCCACACGGATCGACGGGTTGAGATAGGACGCCGGGTCCTGGAAGACGGCGCCGACCGTGGTGCCCCGCAGGGCCGTCCACCGACGGGGCGTCAGGGTGGCGATGTCGGTGCCGTCGATCTCGACGGATCCGGCGGAGACCTCGAAGTGCGGCGGCAGGATGCCGAGCACGGCACGGCAGGTGAGGGTCTTGCCGCTGCCGGACTCGCCGACTATGCCGATCGTCTTGCCCGGTGTGAGCTCGAAGCCGATGCCGTGGACGACCTCCCGGTCGGTGACGCGGTCGCTGATGCGCACGTCGCGCACGGCGATGACCGGCGGAGCGGTCGGAGCGGCTGTGTGGGCGGCCGCGTCGGTGGCCTCGCTCTCCGTGGAATCCGCGGGACGGCCGAGGTCGGTGTGCTGGAACAGGGTCCTCATCGGGAACCTCCCACGGAGAGAGGGGCGGATGCGCCGGAGCGGTCCCGGGCCTTGCGCCGGTTGACCAACGCCCTGCCCGCTTCGCCGGAGACGTCGCGGATGGCGTCGGCGAGCAGGTTGCACGCCCAGACGGTGACCATGATCAGCAGGGCGGGCGGCACCGGAGCCCAGGGCTGGTGGCTGAGGTAGCCCAGGTCGGAGGCGAGCAGACCGCCCCAGGTGGGAGCCGGGGGCTGGACGCCGATACCGAGGAACGTCAGGCTCGAGACGATGACGAAGCCCACGCCGATGGTCTGGGCGAGTGCGACCGCGATCGGCGGGAGCACCTTGACCCAGACGTGGCGGCGGACGACCCAGCCGGTCGAGGCTCCGGAGACGATCGCGGCCTCCACGTACGGCGAGCGGGCCACGGCCAGCGTGGCCGCACGGGACACCCGGTAGAAGAGCGGGGAGACCAGGGCGCCCGTGACGAGCATGGCCTGGGTGATGCCGTTGCCGAGCAACGCGATCACGGCGATGGCGAACAGC
The DNA here is from genome assembly GCF_040630715.1 of Streptomyces sp. NPDC005752. Classification (NCBI taxonomy): domain Bacteria; kingdom Bacillati; phylum Actinomycetota; class Actinomycetes; order Kitasatosporales; family Streptomycetaceae; genus Streptomyces; species Streptomyces sp. NPDC005752. Next base: position 78,273 of record NZ_JBEXYB010000017.1, read on the forward strand.
AGGAACGGCAGGGCGACCAGGGTGTCGGCCAGACGGAGGGTCAGCCATTCGAAGACCCGGCCCGAGTAGACCGACAGGATGCCGGGGATCGCGCCGACGACGAGAGCCGTCAGCGCGACTTCCAGCGATCCCAGCACGCTGACGCGTGAGCCGTCCAGAAGGCGGCTGAACACGTCACGGCCCAGGTAGTCCGTCCCCAGCCAGTGGGCGCCCGAGGCCGAAGCCAGGGTGTTGTCGCTGGTCGCCAGGGGATCCTGCGGGGCGAGCCAGGGGCCGCAGACGGCGAGGAGGGCGATCAGCACGAGGATCGCCACGGCGATCCGGCCGGATGTGAGTGACAGGACGCGGCGCACCATCGTCATACCCCCCGCTGGGATGCCGGCATCACACGCGCCAGCACCAGATTGATGATCAGGTTGAAGGAGACGACCAGCACGATCGACACCACCAGCACGCCCTGCACCGCCGGTACGTCACCGGCCTGGGCCGAGTCGTTGGCGAACCGGCCGAAGCCCTGGAGGCCGAAGATCCACTCCGTGACCACGGAGGCGCCGACCAGCGCCGGGAACTTCTGGCCGATCGTGGCGAGGGCGGGCCCGAGGCCGTTACGCAGGACGTGGCCGAAGAACACGCGCCGTGGGCTCAGGCCCCGCACCACCGCGCCCGTCACGTAGTTCTCCCCGTACGCCGCGATGAGACTGGACCGCAACTGGCGGGCCACGTCGGCGATGACGTCGAAGCTCAGTGCGAGCGCGGGGAGCGTGATGTGGGCGAGCCAGGGGCCGACGCCCTGCTCGGACGGGATGTAGCCGGCCGAGGGGAACAGACCGAATCCCACCGCGAGGACCGCCACCAGCACGATGCCGACGACGAAGGCCGGCATCACCGAGATCACGGTGACGAACCCCGTGATCGCCCGGTCGACGAGGGTGGTGCGCCGGAGCGCGGCCACCGTGCCGAGGATGAAGCCGACGACCACGCCGACGACCAGCGCGAAGGTCGCGACCGAGAGGCTCACGCCCAGTCCGAGGCCGATCAGCGTGGAGATGTCGGCCCCGTTGACCCAGCTGGTACCGAGCTGTCCGTGCAGGACATCGGTGAACCAGTCCCAGTACTGGGCCAGGAAGGGCTTGTCGAGCCCCCACTCGGCCTCGATGCGCTGGATCGCTTCCGGCGTCGCCTCCTCGCCCAGCTGGATCCGCGCCGGGCTGAGCCCGCTCATGGACCGCAACGCGAACGTCACGAAGGTCGCCACCAGGAACACCGGCACGAAGATCGCGACCGACCGGCCCAGGGCGGCCGTCACCCGCCCCGCCGCATGCCGCGCTCCGGCCGGGACGAGCCGGCGGCGGCGCTCGGGAGTGACCGCCGGTGTGTCCGTCGTCATGGGGCTGCCCCCTCTCTGGAATGGATGGGTGGTCAGGAGCCGTCGGCGATCTTCACGCCGGTCCAGTCGATGTGGGCGGGGTTCTTCGGCAGGTCGGACAGGGCCTTGTTCTTGGCGAAGAGGTTGGGCGAGGAGAAGGTGAAGATCAGGGCCTTGCTCTCCAGGCCCGCGCGCGTCGCCGCCTGGAGGACCTGCGCGTAGTCGGGTGCGTCCAGGGGCGTCTGACGGACCTTGGCCACTGCCTGCCTGAAGCCGTCCGGCTCATAGGGAGTGCTCAGGTTCAGCGGGCCGTCAGGACCGAAATGGGCGGTGAGGGTCTGCACCGCGGAGTCGCGGCCCGTCGTCGAGTACAGGGAGAAGGCCAGGTCCTTGGCGAAGAACGGCGTGGCCCAGTTCTTGTCGATCTTGATGGTGACCTTGATGCCCACCGCGGCCAGCTGCGACTGGACGATCTCGGCCTGCGGATCCTCTGCCGGGATGACCAGGTTCAGCTTGATGTCGCCGGGCTGGTGACCCGCCTCGGAGAGGAGCTTCTTCGACTTCTCGGGGTCGTGGGGGTAGGCGTTCTCCGACTCGGAGTCGTAGGCGACGTAGCCCTTCGGGAACGGCTGGTCGGTCGCCTCGCCATGACCGAAGGTCAGCTTGTCGACGAATTCCTCGCGGTTGACCGCGTAGCGGAGCGCGTCGACGACCCTGTCGTCGTCGAAGGGTGCCTTGTTGACGTTCAGGCTGATGTTCGATGCGTTGAAGCCGGGCTGCGAGAACACGTCCAGGCCCGCCTTGTCGGCAGCGGCGGCCTGACTCGGGTCGAGGTCGGCGAAGTTGTAGACCCCGGTCTGAAGTCCGGAGACGACCGTGGAGGCGTCGGGGGCGGACACCAGCTCGACGTTGTCGATGTGGATGTTCTTCGCGTCCCAGTAGTCGGGGTTCTTCCGCAGGACCGCCTTGGTGCCCGGAACCAGCTGGTCGATGACGAACGGTCCGGCGCCGACGGGGTTCTGGTCCAGCTTCGCGGGGTTCGCGGCGGCTTTCGGGCTGGCGATCTGCAGGACGCGCTCGCCGAGCAACTGCGGTATCTGGTAGTCGACCTGAGTGAGGTCGAGCGTGGCGTCCAGGCCATCGGCCTCGACGGAACCGATCGACGTCAGGTCACCGAAGAGCGCGGAGTTCTTCTGCTTCTGCGCACGCTCGACGGCGGCCTTCACGGCTGCGCCGTCGACGGGCTCGCCGTCGCTGAACTTCAGCCCGGGACGTACATGGAAGGTGATCCGGTCGCCCTTCCCGTTGTACTCCCAGCTCTCGGCGAGGTCCGGAACGGCCTTGCCCGTCTCGTCGGTACGGGTCAACGAGGCGTAAACGAGAGCAAGTTCACGGAACTGTGCACCGCTTCCCGACACCACCGGATCCCAATGGCCCGGGAAGTAGGAGGAAGCCCATTTCAGGGTGGCGCTGCCGGCCGACGACGAGGCGCTGCCGCCGCAAGCGCTCAGAGCCGGGACGAGCAGGGCGACAAGGGCGGTTCCGAGGGCAGCGACCCTCAGGCCACCCGCCCGTCGGGCCGACCGGACGTCCGGTCGGTGGCGGATCGTGAGTCGTGCGGACATCTCGTTCTCTCTGGTGGGTCCCGACCCGAAGCAGGGCAGGAGGAGGCGGGGGAGCGCGAGCAAGGGTGCGGGGCACTCGTACGGAACCGTCGTCGCCCAGGCGGGCATGCGTCGCCGAGGTGGTGGTGCACGGCTGGGCGGGAGCGGCCCCGGGCGGGGTGTCGAGCAACGCACGACCCCGAACGGGGATACGACGAAGAAGGCACGACGGAAGGCGGAGAGCCGACGCGGGGAACAGGCGCGGATCAGCGGACCGGCGGGCAGCCGGTGCTGTCGGCGGAGGCCGGGGCAGCGCCTGCGGAACGGGGGTGGTGGGCGGTCAGCGACAGAGTGCGCTGGAAGTGCGCCGCAGGTCCACGTAGCGGCACACCACGCCGGGATGCGTCGTGAGCATGGACATATCCTGGCGGCAGCCGTCCGCGCCTGTCAATGGACACCCATTGGTGTCTCATTCAGCGGGACGGTGCTCAAATCGCAGCTCAGGGCGCTGCTGTAGGGCCGGAGGGCAAGGCCGGACGTGATGACGCCTCGTCAGGATGCAGCCACAGGGGGCCGTTTCCGGTCCCCAGCGGGACCGCCCCCGGCGGGGGCCACACCCCCTCCGCCAGCAGGTGACGCTCCGGTTCGGTCAGGCTTCCGTGGAGCTCCAGCGCCTTGGCGGGGGAGAGCGGCGCGGAGGAGTCCAGGAGACCCGGGCAGAGCTCGTCGACCGCCGCCGCGTAGGCCTCGTAGGGCCGCCAGCCGGGGATCGCGCGGTATCCCGACGGGGCGCGCAGCAGAAGCGTCGGCAACGCGTAGCGGTACCCACCCTCGGACGTCTCCTTCGCCGCGCCCGGATGCGGCGACGCGCTGCGCACGGAGAGGACCTCGGGGACCGGCCGCCGTGCCTCCGCGCGGTCGGCGCGCACCCGCTCCAGCACGTCCGGCGAGGCCGCGTCCCACCGCAGCCGGTCCGGATCGAGGCCCGGGACGCCGTGTGCCGCGGTCACCGCGGCTTCCATGGTGTCCGCCGGCTCACCCAGTACGAAGACGGTCTCCCGCAGCCTGCGCAGGACCCGTTCGGCCACGTCGTCCCCCTGGAGCTCGGCGGCCCCCGCCACGAGTGACGAGGGCCAGGAGCCGGCCGCGACCCGGCTCAGCCGAGCCGCTCGTGGTGCACGGGTGTGCGCGCAGATCCTCTCGACGTAGCCCGCGTAGTAGGCGGTTTCGGCCGCCGGATCGGGTGCCGGGTCGTCCTCGTCGTCGAAGAGGACCGCGTACGCCCGCCGCCAGCGGACCCGGCCGGCCAGCGCGGTCCTGAGCCTGCGGAAGGCCGGTTCCGACCCCCAGGCCCAGGGGCACATCGGGTCGGTGTACTCCACCACCTCCACCGCCGGCGTATCCGCGCCCCCGCTCACGCGGCACCGATCGCGGACGGCTGTTCGCGTGCGGGGGCAGGCAGCAGTGCGGCCAGCGTGAGCCCGCCGAGGGCCACCGCGGCGTCCGACTCGAGCCGTCTCCACACCGCGGGCAGGCCCTCGGCCGGGCCGGGGTAGTCGAGCCCGGCCAGCGACTCGCCCCGCAGCGTGATCAGCTCTCCGTCGACGGCGCGTACGACATCCAGCAGGGTGATCTCCCCGGCCGGTCTGCCGAGCCAGTACCCGCCCTCGCAGCCACGCTGACTGCGCACCAGGCCGGCCCTGCGTAGTTCGCCCACCACGGATTTCAGGAATCTGAACGGAATCTCCTGCGAGGAGGCGATGGCTTCGCAGGAGAGCGGACGGCCGGGGTCACTCGCGAGCTCCAGAAGGGCGCGCGTGGCGTAGTCCGCCTTCGCGGAGATATGCATGCCCACATCATGCCCCCACGTCGGGCCCGGGCGCGGCTCACCCGGTCGTTCCGCTCCTGGTTCCGTGGTCTGTTGCGGGAACATTGCCGCAGGTGAAGGGGAAAGGACACCTCTTGACATCCTTTTCGGCGCCGACCTAGCGTCCCCGTCATGAGCGAGCCGTTGACGACCCCCGGAGAGGGGTTCCACCCTCACCTCCATGACGCCCCGGGCCGCCCGGCGGCACCCCTGCGCACCCGCCTGCACCACATCCGCGCGGACGCGCTGGACGGCGACACGGCGCAGACCGGTGGCATGCGCAGGTTCAGCGCGGTGAGCGGGAAGACCGTCGGGTCCGAGAAGCTGTGGATGGGCCAGACCCACGTCGCCCCCTCGACGGCGTCCTCCGACCACCACCACGGCGAGTCCGAGACGGCCATCCATGTGGTCAGTGGGCACCCGGAGTTCGTCTTCGTGGACGACTCCGGGGACGAGCCGGAGGAAGTGCGGCTGCGCACCTCGCCGGGCGACTACATCTTCGTTCCGCCGTTCGTCCCGCACCGCGAGGAGAACCCGGACCCCACCGAGGAGGCCGTGGTGGTCATAGCCCGCAGCACCCAGGAGGCGATCGTGGTCAATCTGCCGCGCCTGTACGCCCTGGGGGCCGACGCGACAACCGACTGACCGACCGCCCGGCTGCCCCGTCGTCCTGCGCCGGCGGAAGCCCGGGCGGCTCGGTACGGGCCCTGGGATTACCTCAGCGGTAATCGACCCCCTGCGACACGTGCGGCACGCTGCGGGTATGCAGGGCAGGGCGGCGGGCGGCCGGTGAGCCGCCGTCCGGCCAGGCTTCCCGCCGAAGGGGCGGGAAGCGCGGCCCTGTCGCGGACGCGCCGCACGGGTGCGCCCGTACCGAACGAGAGGACACCGCCGTGACCACCCACGAGGACGCCGTCGAGCGCTACTTCGCCGCCTGGAACGCCGCCACCCCCGAGGACCTGGCCAAAGCGGTCGCCTCGGCGTTCACCGAGGACGGGACCTACACCGACCCGTTGGGGGAGGCGAAGGGCCACGAAGGGATCGAGGCGGCGATCACCGGCGCCCACCAGCAGTTCCCCGGATTCGCGTTCGAGCTCACCGGTACGCCGGACGCGCACCACAACCTGGTGCGCTTCACCTGGGACCTGGTCTCCACCGCTGACGGATCCGCTCCCGCAGCCGGCTTCGACGTGATCACACTCGCCGACGACGGCCGGATCACAAGCGTTGCGGGGTTCCTGGACCGCCTGCTGGGGGCGTGACAACCCCCTCTCAGGCCGCCGCTCGAAGAACAGCCGCCGTCTCCGGGTCCGCCGGCAGGAACGTCTCGACGGCCAGTTCGGAGACGGTCACATCCATCGGGGTGTTGAACGTCGTGGCCGTCGAGATGAACGACAGCACCTGCCCGCCCGCCTCGATCCGGAGCGGCAGTGCGTACGGGTGAGCAGCGGGTCCTGGCTCATCCGTACGCCCGTCCGGACCGGTGTGGGTGTCGCCGGCCGGTGCCGGATAGGAGGCGACCTCCTCGTACAGGCCGCGCAGCGCATCCGAGGAACGCAGGGCGGCCTGCCGGTCCATCCGTTCCAGCAGGTGGGCACGCCACTCGCCCAGATTGCGGATCCTGGGGGCCAGGCCCTGCGGGTGAAGCGTCAGGCGCATGGCGTTCAGGGGCGGCTGCAGCAGGTGACCGGACACCCCGTCGAGCAGCATCCCCACACCCTTGTTCGCGGTCACCACGTCGTACATCCCGTCCATCACCAGAGCGGGGAACGGCTCGTAGGCGGTCAGCAGCTGATCCAGACCGGCACGAAGCGTCGTCATCTCCGGGGATGCCAGTGAGGTCTCCGGGTACGAGGGGGCGTAACCCGCGGCCATCAGCAGCGAGTTGCGCTCGCGCACGGGAACGTCGAGGTGCTCGGCGAGATGCAGCACCATGGTGCTGCTCGGCGTGGACCTGCCGGTCTCGACGAAGCTGATGTGCCGTGCGGAACTGTCGGCCCGCAGGGCCAGCTCGAGCTGGCTGATCCCGCGCAGCTTGCGCCAGACCCGCAGCAGGCTCCCGATCTTCACGTCATCGACCGTCCTGGTCATGGCAGTCGTCATGGCCAGGACGGTAGCCGATGCGGACGGCGGCCCCCGTGGAATACCGGAGTGGTACCCCGGAGGTCCCGCACCGGTCTCCCACGGCACGTCCGCGCCCGGATCCCGCTGGTCGGCCCCGCGCCCCTTTGTGCGCGGGAGACAACCCCCGGGACGCCCGGGGGACAGCGCGTCATCACTACGGGGGACAGCCGGATGGGCTGACGGCCCGTCCACCGATGGGATGGTGACCGACCGCCCGTCCCGGGGCGGATCAGTCACGGACCACGGACCGGGTGGTCCCACGCGCAGTCAGACCCGGAGCGGATTGGGGATCGGCATGGGTGTTTCCCGAAGGCGCCGTCGGGGCGGACTCGGACTGGCCGGACTGGCCGCGGCCCTCCTCGTCGTATCGACCGGGCCGTCGACGGCGGCGACGCCGTGGCAGGCTGATCCGCTGCGACGGCACGTGGAGGCGATTCACGACACCGGAGTCGTCGGCGTGTCCGCCGAGGTGACGTCACGGCACACCCGTGACCGTGCGCGCGCCGGAACGGCCCGCAGGGATACCGCCGGGCCGATGCCGCGGGACGGCAGTTTCCGGATCGGCAGTGCCACCAAGACCTTCACCGCGGCGGTGGTACTGCAACTCGTCGGCGAGGGACGCATGTCGCTGGACGACACCGTCGAACAGTGGCTGCCGGGAGTGCTCCGGGGCACCGCGGCCGACGGCCGCCTCATCAGCGTGCGACAACTACTCCAGCACACCAGCGGCGTCCCCGACGTGCAGCCGGAGATCCCGGCCCTGAACAGCGCGGCCGGCTACCGGGCCCAGCGGACACGCTCCTACACCCCCGAGGAGCTGGTGCGGCTGGCTGTGCGGCAGTCTCCCCCGGCCGCCGCCGAGCGCGACTGGTCCTACTCGAACACCAACTACGTCCTCGCTGCGATGATCATCCGTCAGGTCACGGGTCACAGCTGGGCCCAGGAGGTGGACCGGCGGATCATCCGTCCGCTGGGCCTCGGGGAGACCTTCGCACCAGGACCCTCGACGTCCGTCCCGGACCCGCACGCCCGGAGCTACAGCTCGTTCGGCACCGGGACCGGCATCGGCATCGATGTCACGGTCCTCGACCCCGGCATGGCCGTCGGCTCCGGTTCACTCATCAGCACGACGCACGACCTGAGCCGGTTCTACTCCGCGCTTCTCGGAGGGCGGCTGCTGGCCCCGGCGCAGCTCGAGGAGATGACGACCACCGTGTCCGCGCCGGGGCTGGGCATGCCCGGCGTGAGGTACGGACTCGGTCTCGGCGAGCTCCCGTTGCCCTGCGGCGGCACCTACTTCGGTCACCCGGGTGAACTGCTCGGCTACCGCAGCTGGAGCGGCGTCACGGCGGACGGCGCCCGGACGGCCGTGGTGTACGCCACCAGCGAAGGCGGCCCGGACACGGGGCCGGCCCTCAGCACCCTCGTGGGCGAGGAACTGTGCAGGTCCCGCCCTTGAGTGCTTCCCGTGGACCGACGTCGTGCCCGGGCCGTCCTGCACAACCGTGTCCTTGCAGAAGTGTGTTCTCGCGGAACCGCTCGCGTTGCTGCAGGGCGGGCGCCCGGGCGAGGCGGCCGATGACGCGGCAGGCCGCGACCCCGAAACCCGAACGGGGAGGGAGGGGGGTGGGGATACGGCAAGATACCTCCAGTCCCGAGCTGGATGCCGGGGCCTGTGCGACCCACCCCCCATGGCCGCGAGTCCCTCACGATCTCCGTCCGGCCCATCGAGGCCGCGATCGTACCCGGGGCCACGGACAGCAGCACAGCTGGTCCGGGGATCGGCGGGGGACTCCGGGATTACAGAACGGCGGAGTGCCCACCGCGCGGCGCGCACGCCGTACCGGACGGCGGTCATCCTGGGAGCGAGCGTGCTCCCGGGCTGTCGCCCCTGAAGTGCTGTCCCGCCGCGATCTCGTCGCCGATCACCGACCAGACGGTCTCGTCGTCCTGGAAGGGGAGCGGGTCGACGGCGCTCGTCTCCCGGCGGACCCGGTCCACCTCGCGGTCCAGGCGCTCGAAGCCGGCCTCCTCGTCGCTGTCGTCCTCGAAGGTGAACTCCTCCAGCAGGCGCTGGAACCGGAGGCCGACCTGGACGAGGGAGGAGACGTCCGCGTGGAGCTGCCGCACGGTCTCCTCGTCGGGGTCGAAGGCGTGCACCGTGCCGGAACCGGGGTCGAGGGCCAGGTGGGCGTTGAGCAGCCAGCCGACGACGGGCCATTCGCGGGCACCCTCGGGGACGTTCTCGAAGTCCTCGACGTGGGCGACGTCCCGGACGAGCGGCAGCCCGCCGGTGTCGTGCTCACGCAGCCAGAGCGTCCCTGTGGGGACACCGACGGCCTGCAGGAGGCGGGCGCCCTCGGTGTCCGCGGCGGCGGGCGGGAAGGCGGTTGCCGGCAGGGTCACCAGCCGGCCCTCGCCGAAGAGGCCGGCGAGTCGGCCGCGGGTGATGTCGAAAAGCACGGCGGGAACTCCGAACTCGGCGGCGTCGCGCCCGCCGTGGGACTCGTGGTGGACGGAACCGGCCACCACGACAGCGTCGCAGATCACGACGCCTCCCTGTTCCCGTCGCGGACGCCGCAGTGCCCCCGCCGGTCCGTCCGCACGGAGCGGACGGACCGATGGAGGCATGGTGCCCACGGATGCGCGTGCGGCTACGGCGTCACCCTCGCGCCGCCGAAGGTCATGACGAGGGAGCCGTCGCCGGCGAAGGACCAGTCCATCGCGCCGGAGTAGGCGGAGCACGCCGGCCCGTTGGAGCCGGTCCAGAACTGGTTGGAGCTGTCGGCGTCGCCCACGGTCTTGTCGTTGGAACCGTCGTCGCTGCGGCAGGAGACGTTGTCGCGGAACACCGAAGTGCCTTTGTCGAAGGAGAAGTTGCGCTCGGCGTTGTCGATGCTGACGTTGTCCGACACCGCCATCGAGCCGGGGTTGCTGTTGTAGGTGAACCCGTGGTGGCCGTTGCCGTAGGCGATGTTGCGCCGGACGACGTGGTCGACCTCGATGCCGTCTCCGCCGAGCTTGTAGCCGTTGCGGTCGCCGTCGGAGTTCACGGTTCCGTCCGACAGGGTGCCGTTGTCGTAGGAGAGGGAGTCCTCGATGGTCACGGGCCCGATGGGGCCGGTCTCCGACTTGGTGTAGAGGTCCCAGCCGTCGTCGATGTTGTTGTGGGACACGGTGTACCGGAAGACGTTCCCCGGGCCCGAGGTGAGCTTCGAGGCGAAGCCGTCCGCGTCCTCACCGTCGGAGTCGGCGTTGTCGTGCGATTCCGAGCTCAGGACGAGGTTGTTCGCCGGCCACTCGTCGTCGGGGGTGTCGGAGGCGATCCGCGAGATCTGCAGGCCGGAGTCGTGGTTGAAGCGCGTCACGACGTGTTCGATGACGTTGTCGCTGCCGCCGACGAAGATGCCGTTGTCACCGGCGTGCTCGACGACGATCCCGTCGACGTGCCAGTACGCGCCGTTCACCGCCAGGCCGCGGTTCGCCGGGTCCTCGCTCATGGCTGCGAAGTTCAGGACCGGGGTCTCGCCCGGATAGGCGGCGAGTGTCGTGCGGGCGCTCGAGGTGCCGTCGTTGCCCGGCGGAATGGTGACCGTCTCGGAGTACGCGTACGTCCCGCCGCGCAGGTAGACGGTTCCGCCGGAGGTGACGCGGGAGATCGCCGAGGAGAGCGTCGTCGGGTCGGACTCCGTACCGGCCGCGTCGTCGCTGCCCCCCGGCGCCACGTACAGGGCGTCGGCGGCCAGGGCTGCCCGGGCACCGGTGGCGCCGGCGGGGGTGGGGATGGCCTGCGCCATGGTGCCGGAAAGCGCGACGAGCGATCCGGTCACCAGGCCGATACACGCGATGACGAGCTTCTTCTTCTGCATCGTTCGTCTCCAGATCGGGTTGGTTCGACTGACCAGCGGGCGTCGGACCGGTGCATCGGGTAACTCCCCGGTGGGAAGACCCGGTCCGGTGCGGAAGCGACCGGGGCGGGTGGGGCCGAACTGGTGCACGGGGGTGGCCCTTCCTGTCTCGACTCGTGATGTGACTACTGCCGCCGGTTCGAGTTTCTGAACGGGCAGCGCGGCCGACACCACGCTGGGTGGGGAGAAAGCGCTTTCTCGGACCGTAAGGGCCTGTCGTGAGCGCGTCAATACACCTGTAGGTGATTAAAGTTCAGACATCTGAATCGGATAGTGGGGCTGGAAGTCCCCCCGACGCCGGCCGCAAGGCCTGAACCCGACGTGAACCGGTGTCGGATTCCCGCGCAAGCTCGATGTCGGATTTCCGCCAGCCGCCCGGTCCCCCGTGCCCGATGCTTGGACCATGCACACCGACACCGAGCGCTGCGTGCGGGCCGTACAGTCGAAGGACGCCCGCTTCGACGGCTGGTTCTTCACCGCGGTCCTCACCACCCGGATCTACTGCCGGCCCAGCTGCCCCGTCGTGGCGCCCAAGGCCCGCAACATGACCTTCTACCCCAGCGCCGCCGCGTGCCAGCAGGCCGGATTCCGCGCCTGCAAGCGGTGCAGGCCCGACACCAGCCCCGGCTCCCCGGAGTGGAACGCCCGCGCCGACTCGGTAGCCCGGGCCATGCGTCTCATCCAGGACGGGGTCGTCGACCGTGAGGGCGTACCGGGACTCGCCGCCCGGCTCGGATACTCCGCCCGGCAGGTCGAGCGCCAGCTCCTCGCCGAACTCGGCGCGGGACCGCTGGCGCTGGCCAGGTCCCAGCGCGCCCAGACCGCCCGGGTGCTCATCGAGACGACCGGGCTCCCCATGGCCGAGATCGCGTTCGCGGCCGGGTTCTCCTCGATCCGTGCGTTCAACGACACCGTGCGGGAGGTCTTCGGGCTCGCCCCCGGTGAACTGCGCACCCGCGCCGCGCGAGGACGCCGCGCGCCGGCCACCCCGGGGGTCATCGCCCTCCGACTGCCCTACCGCGCGCCGCTCACCCCCGGCAACCTCTTCGGGCACCTCGCCGCGACCGCCGTCCCAGGCGTGGAGGAATGGCGCGACGGAGCGTACCGTCGCACGCTCACGCTCCCGCACGGACACGGCATCGTGGCGCTGACCCCGCAGACCGGCCACATCGACTGCCGGCTCTCCCTCTCCGACCCCCGCGACCTCACGCAGGCCATCAGCCGCTGCCGCAGACTCCTCGACCTGGACGCCGATCCGGTCGCCGTGGACGACCAGCTCCGCGCCGATCCGCTGCTCGCTCCGCTCGTCGACGCGGCTCCGGGACGCCGCGTGCCGCGTACGGTCGACGCGTCCGAGTTCGCCGTACGCGCGGTACTCGGCCAGCAGGTCTCCACGGCTGCCGCCCGTACCCACGCGGCACGTCTGGTCCGCGCCCACGGCACGCCGGTCGACGACCTCGAGGGCGGTCTCACCCATCTCTTCCCCGCCCCCGAGGCACTGGCCGGCCTCGATCCCGAGGCGCTCGCCCTGCCGCGGAGCCGCCGCACGACCCTCACGACGCTCGTGGCCGCACTCGCCGGCGGATCGTTGCGTCTGGAGGAGGGCACCGACTGGGAGCAGGCGCGCACGGAACTGGCCGCCCTGCCCGGCTTCGGCCCCTGGACGGTCGAGGTCATCGCCATGCGCGCCCTCGGAGACCCGGACGCCTTCCTCCCCACCGACCTCGGGATCCGCAGGGCGGCCGAGCAGCTCGGCCTCCCGCCGACCCCCGCGGCCCTCACCGCGCGTGCCGTGCGGTGGCGCCCCTGGCGGGCGTACGCCGTGCAGTATCTGTGGACCGTCGACGACCACCCCATCAACCACCTGCCCGTCTGAGAGCGTAGGGACGAACCATGACCACCACACCCACGACGACCAGACATCACACGGTCGTCGACAGCCCGTACGGGGCGCTCACCCTGGTCGCGACCGACGGCGTGCTGTCCGGTCTCTACATGACCGGACAGCGGCACCGGCCGCCGGAGGAGACCTTCGGGGCGCCGGACCCACGGCCGTTCGGCGAGACCGTCCGCCAGCTGGACGCCTACTTCGCCGGCGAGCTGACGGAGTTCGACCTCCCCCTGCGCCTGGAGGGCACCCCGTTCCAGCGCGGTGTCTGGGCCGAGCTCGTACGGATTCCGTACGGCGAGACCCGGTCGTACGGCGAACTGGCCGGACACCTCGGCAAGCCGGGCGCCTCCCGGGCGGTGGGCCTCGCCAACGGCAGGAACCCGGTCGGGATCATCGTCCCCTGCCACCGCGTCGTCGGAGCCTCGGGGAGCCTGACGGGGTACGGAGGCGGACTGGACCGCAAGCAGCGGCTGCTCGCCTTCGAGCGGGGCGCGGAGGGCGCGACACCGGCCCTGTTCTGAGCGGGCGTGCGGACCGGAGTGCACGGCGCCTTCGCCGGTCATGTGGCAGGCCGGGGCCCGGGCGCCCCGGTCCGCCCGCGACACTCAGCCGGTGAAGATCTCCACGACCGACCAGATGGCCAAGCCCAGCATGCACACGCCACCGATGCGCTGCACGGTCTTCAGCGGCACCCGCTTGGCGATGAAACGGCCCGCCAGCAGCGCCAGCGCGGACACCGACATGAGGGCGATCGCCGACCCGACGGCCGTGGACCAGGCACCGTTGCTGGCGGCGAGGTTCGCGGTGGTGATCTGCGTCAGGTCGCCCCACTCACTGATGAACACCGCCATGAACGCCGTGGAGTAGACGGGCCAGAAGCCCGTGACGGTCTTGATCTCCTCGTCCTCGTCGTCGTCACCGCCGCCGCTGCGCAGCAGCATGAACGCGCCGAACGCGAAGAGGGCGGCCGAGACCAGCTTGACGATCCAGTCGGGGAGCAGGCCGATCAGCCCACCCGCCCCGACGGCGATGGCGACGTGCACGATGAACGCGGACGAGGTGCCGAACCAGACGTAGAGCGGCCGCATGCGAGTGCCCATGGCCAGGGAGGCGAACATCGTCTTGTCGGGGAGCTCCGCGAGGAAGATCAGCCCGAAGGCGGTGAGGATCGCCAGGAGGTCGAGGTGCATTCCGGGTGGCTTTCTGTGCGAGCCGGGCCCCGGGCCTTCCGCGAAGCGCCACTCGGCATTTCGGAGGACCACTCGGCCCGGCATGACGGCGGCGCCCGCAGGGCGCGGGCGTGTCATACCTGACCGAAGGTCTCGCCCACCCGTGAGGATCCACGGGCCCGGCCACCGGGAACCCGAGGGCTCCAGTGTGTCGACGACCGGTTTTCGGGGCTACTCCCCTTCGCAGCCGTCAACGATACCCCATAGGACCTGCGGGTGAGTGGCTCGGTACAGTCCTGGGGTGATCATCCACGCCGCCCCCGGGAGTGCCCCCGTATGAGCCGCCGCCCCCGCAAGGCCGCCGGAGCGGGACCGTCCAGGCCCACGGTGAGCGTCTGCCGGGGATGCTGCTGCGGCACCCCGAAGATCCCCGGCGTGGACCACGCCGGGCAGCTCGCGCAGCTGCGCGGGGCCCTCGACGGGGCCGCCGCCGTGCGGGCCGTGGAGTGCCTCGACGCCTGCGAGCACGGCAACGTCATCGTCGTACAGCCCTCGGCCGACGGCCGCCGCGTCGGCGGCCGTCCCGTCTGGCTCGGGCTGGTCAACGATCCGCAGGCCGTCGCCGACATCGCCACGTGGGCGGGGGAGGGCGGACCCGGCCTCGCGGACCCGCCGGAGATCCTGGACCTGTACGCCTTCAGCCCGTCCCGCCGGATCCGGGCCGGACTGGAGGGGAAGGGGTCCTAGTGCCCTGAACCGCCGGTCCGTACGCGGGGGCTCGTCCGGCCGGCGGCACTCCGCTTCACGCCACGGTCCCGGGTCCGGTGGGTGGTCACGGTGCAACGAGGTGTCGTGACCCGCCGATCCCCAGGTCCCCGCGGAGATCCTCACCGATCGGCGGCCGCCCCCGGATCAATCAGGTACCGCCTGCGGACAGCCGCTCCAGCAGCGCGGGCAGCGCCGTCCCGATGGGCTCGCGCACCGTCTCCTCGGCCAGCTCGTCGTACGGGGTCGGCTCCGCGTTCACCACGATGAGCCGGGCCCCGTGCTCCACCGCGATCCCGGCCAGCGAGGCCGCGGGCTGCACCTGCAGCGTCGTACCCACCGCGACGAACACCTGGCTCGCCTTGGTGATCGCCATCGCCTCCGCCAGCACCTGAGGATCGAGGCGCTCGCCGAACATGACCGTCGCCGACTTCAGGATCCCGCCGCAGACCGAGCAGGGCGGATCCGTCTCGCCCGCCTCGACGCGGGCCAGCGCGTCCGCCATGGGCGACCGGGCGTGGCAGCGGGTGCAGACCACCTCGCGTGCCGTGCCGTGGAGTTCGACGACCTTGCGGGCGGGCAGGCCGGCCAACTGGTGAAGTCCGTCGACGTTCTGCGTGATGACCCGGACCGGGGTGCCGGACCGTTCGAGCGCGGTCACCGCGCGATGGGCCGCGTTCGGCTCGGCGCTCCACGTCGCGCTGGTGCGGCGCATCTGCCAGGAGCGGCGGCGGATCTCCGGATCGGACATGTAGAAGTCGTACGTGACGAGCTTCTCCGCCTCCGGATCCTTCCGCCAGAGGCCCTGCGGACCGCGGTAGTCGGGGATGCCGGAGTCCGTGGAGATGCCGGCGCCGCTGAGGATCGCGACGAGAGTCATGCTCCGAGCCTACGGACGCCACCGCCCCGCCGCGATGACATTTCCGAGGGCAGCCTCTAGGGTCCGGGCCATGGCCAAGGTTGTCGTGAATCTGGACGCGGAACTCGTCGTGGAAGTCATGGTGCTGGCGGGCGTCGGAAACCCGCAGGACGCCGTCGAACTCGTCGTGCGCGACTACATCGCACGCGGCCATCGCACCGAAGCGCGGGCCGCCTCGCAGGACGACGCACGGAGGGAGGCCGACGCCAGGCCGCAGGACCCCCAGGGCTGACCCTCACCCCGGGACCTGTACGCCGTCCTCCAGTTCGGCCGCGCCGGCACCGGAGTCGAGCACCTCCAGCGCCACTGAGACACGCCGTGCGAGCCTGTCGGGCAGGTACGCGGCGAGTTCGGCGCGGTCCACCAGCCGCCAGGAGAGGAGCTCGTCCTCCTGGATCCGGATCGAGTCGAGCTGCTCCCGGGCCAGCACACCGCCGTCGTAGACGTAGGCGACGATGGGAGGACGGTCCACGCCCCGTGCCCAGTCCACGGCGAGCAGCCGCCCAGGTGCGAGGTCGAGGCCGATCTCCTCCGCGGTCTCGCGGCGGGCGGCCTGCCGGGGACTCTCGCCGTCGCCCGACTCGATGGTGCCGCCGGGCAGCGCCCAGCCCTCCCGGTAGTTCGGTTCGACGAGCAGGACCCGTCCCCGTCCGTCCCTGAAGAGGGTGGCGGCCCCGGCCAGTACACGGGGGAGGCCTGCGATGTAGGTGGCGTAGTCAGAGGTGGTCACGGGGGCAGCGTAGGGGGCGCGCACGTGGTTTCGGACAGCCATGGGCAGATCAGGGGTGGTCCGGATATGGTCGGGGCGGCGCGACTGCCTGTTCGAAAGCAAAGGGATGCAAGGTGGCGGACGGAGCAGTGATGGAGACCCCCCACGTGCTCGTGGCGGCGGACAAGTTCAAGGGCTCACTGACAGCCGTGCAGGTCGCGGAGCGGGTGACGGCCGGGCTGCGGAGCGTCGTACCCGGGGTGCGGGTCGAGGCCCTGCCCGTCGCGGACGGCGGTGACGGTACGGTCGCCGCCGCGGTGGCCGCCGGATTCGAGCGCCGCGAGGTGCGGGTGGCCGGGCCGCTGGGCACCCCGGTGACGGCGGCGTACGCGGTGCGCGACGCCACCGCCGTGGTGGAGATGGCCGAGGCCTCGGGCCTCCAGCACCTGCCGGCGGGGGAGTTCGCCCCGCTCACGGCGACCACGTACGGCTCCGGGGAACTGCTCGCGGCCGCGCTCGACGCGGGCGCGAGGACGATCGTCTTCGGCGTCGGCGGCAGCGCCACCACGGACGGCGGCGCGGGCATGCTCTCCGCGCTCGGAGCCCGCTTCCTGGACGGCGCCGGCAAGCCCGTCGGCCCCGGCGGCGGCGCGCTCGCCGGACTGGCCGAGGCCGACCTCTCGGGGCTCGACCCCCGGCTCGCCGACATCGACCTGATCCTGGCCAGCGACGTGGACAACCCCCTGACCGGTCCCAAGGGTGCTCCCGAGGTCTACGGACGGCAGAAGGGCGCCACCGAGGACGACATCGCGGTCCTCGACGCGGCGCTGGTCCACTACGCCTCCGTGCTGGGACCCGGGACGGCCGAGCTGCCGGGAGCGGGAGCCGCCGGAGGCATCGGCTACGGCGCACTGGTGGCCCTGGGCGCACGCTTCCGGCCCGGCATCGAGGTCATGCTCGACGTCCTCGGCTTCGCCCCCGCGCTGGCCCGTGCCACGCTCGTCGTCACCGGGGAGGGCTCGCTCGACGAGCAGACCCTGCACGGGAAGGCCCCGGCGGGCGTCGCGGCCGCGGCCCGCGAGGCCGGCGTGGAAGTCGTCGCCGTGTGCGGACGCCTGGCACTGCCGCAGGAGGCACTGGACCGGGCCGGTATCCGCCGGGCCTACGCCCTGACGGACCTGGAACCGGACCCCGCCGTCTGCATGGCGCAGGCCGGCCCCCTCCTGGAACGCGCGGCCGGGACGATCGCCCGCGACTTCCTGTCCTGACGCACCGCCGTGAGGGGGCGGCCCGCCGGGCTCCCCCTCACGGGCGCTGTGCCCCCTCCTCGGCCGCCCCGCCCCCTCACGTCTGCGGTGCCGACAGCCTGAACGCGTCCAACGCCAGCATCATCTCGATCAGTTCGCGGGGCCGTGACAGCGACCGAGAGGTCAGCCGCTCCAGCCGCCGCAAGCGGTTGAGCACGGTGTTGCGGTGGCAGTACAACCGTCCCGCCGCCCGCCCCGCCGACCCTCCGCACTCCAGCCACGCCTCGAGCGTCCGCACCAGGAGCGCCCGGTCCGCAGGGGCCAACGCCAGCAGCGGGCCCAGGACATCCGCGATCAACCGGGCCGAAAGCTCCGGCTGGCTCACCACCAGCGCGGCGGGCAGCCGTTCCTCCAGCCGCACGATCTTTGTCGTACCGGGCGGACAGGTCAGCAGTGCCAACTCGGCCAGCCGGCGCGCCGCTCCCAGCCCGGACAGTCCGTCGGCCACCGGGCCGATTCCGCCGGGGCCCCGGCACCAGCGCGCCAGGTGTTCGGCGAGCGCCGCCGGATCCCGGTCACCCAGCGCGACGACGAAGGTCTCGCGGTCCCCGCGCCTCCGCCTCAGGAAACGCAGCCCGTCCGTCTCCGGAGCCACGCCCGACGGGCCGCCCTCGGCCACCCGCAGCACCGCCACCGCGTAGCGACCCCGCTCCGGCAGATCCAGACCGCTCGCCGCGCGCGCCACGAGACCCGGCTCCGACCGGCCCTCCAGCAGGGCGTCGAGCAGGACCCGGCCCCGCTCGTCACTGCGCTGCCGCATGTCTTCGCTCCGTCCCGCAGCCGAGCCGCTCATGGCTCGTGAGGATGCCACCGGCCGTGCCGGGTACGACGGCGCGTCACCTCCTTCTGTGCACCCGCACAACCAGGGCCTTCGAAGACTGGTCACCCGCAGCGATTGCGCCCGGGGCCGTGGACGCGCGCCCCGCCCGCTGCTGGTCTGTGGCACCACGACGACCAGTCGGAAGGAGGAGGACGCATGGCAACGCTCGAGATCCGCGAACTGTCCGTGGGCTACGGCCCGGTACGGGCACTGCGCGACGTCTCCGTCGACGTGCCGGCCGGCGCGATCACCGCTGTACTCGGCGGCAACGGCGCCGGCAAGACCACGCTGCTGCGGGCCGTGTCGCGGACCCTCGGCTTCCACCGCGGCACGGGCACGGGCACCATCCGCTTCGACGGCCGCCCTCTGGACGGGCTCCGCCCCGCCCAGGTGGTGGCGGCGGGAGTGATCCAGGTACCGGAAGGGCGGCAGGTGTTCGCCCGGATGACGGTGGCGGACAACCTGCGGGCGGGCGCACTCGGGGCACGCGGCGGGCGCAAGGCGACGGCCGCCGCCCTCCGCCGCGTACACGAACTGTTCCCGGTCCTCTCCCAGCGCGCGCACCAGCGGGCCGGACTGCTGTCCGGCGGCGAGCAGCAGATGCTGGCGATGGGCAGAGCCCTGATGGCCGGCCCCCGCCTGCTGCTGCTGGACGAGCCGTCGCTCGGCCTCGCCCCGCTGATGGCGGCCAGGATCGCCGAGACGATCCAGGAGATCAACGCGGGCGGCACCTCCGTCATGCTCGTCGAGCAGAACGCGGCCATCGCGCTGCGGCTCGCCTCCACGGCGTACGTACTGGACGTCGGCGAGGTCGCACTCGACGGTCCCGCCGACGAGCTGGCAGCCTCCGACGAGGTACGCCGCCGCTATCTCGGCGTCGTCGACGAGACGGCCGCCGAGGACGCGGCACGGGCCGAAGGCGTCACCCGCACGCTGAGCAGGTGGTCCGCGTGACGACCTCCCCGGCCCCTCTCACCGTGCGCGACGTGACCGTACGCTTCGCCGGGCTCACCGCCCTCGACGCGGTGTCCTTCACCGTCGAGCCGGGCAGCGTGCACGCCGTCATCGGCCCCAACGGCGCGGGCAAGTCCACCACCTTCAACGTGCTCTCCGGCGTCTACCGCGCCACCTCGGGCAGCGTGCACCTCGGTGACACCGAACTCACCGGGCTCGCCCCGCACAGGATCGCCGACCTCGGCATCGCCCGTACCTTCCAGAACCTCGCCCTGCCGCCGCACGCCACCGTCGCCGAAAGCCTCATGCTCGGCCGGCACCGGCTCACCCGCGCCGGCTTCGTGGCCTCCGGACTGAGGCTCCCCTCCGCGACCCGGGAGGCCCACCGGCACCTCGAACGGGTGCGGGAGATAGCCGGGTTCATCGGTCTGGACAAGGAACTCGACTTCCCGGCCGGGGCCCTTCCGTACGGCAAGCAGAAGCTCGTCGAACTCGGCCGCGCCCTGTGCATGGAACCCGAGATCCTGCTCCTGGACGAGCCCATCGCGGGTATGACCGCCGACGAACGCCGCCGCACGGCGGCCGTCGTCGCCGGTGTGCGCGACAGCCTCGGCATCTCGATCGTCATGGTCGAACACGACATGGGGGTGGTGATGCGGCTCGCGGACGCCGTGACCGTACTCGACTTCGGACGCAGGATCGCCGGGGGTACGCCCGCCGAGGTGCAGAACGACCCGGCCGTCGTGCAGGCCTACCTGGGGGCACAGGAATGACCACCTTCATCGAACTCCTCCTGGGCGGCCTGTCCATAGGCTCGGTCTACGCACTGATCGCCCTGGGCTTCGTCGTCATCTTCAAGGCGACCGAGGTCGTCAACTTCGCCCACGCCTCACTGCTCCTGGCCGGCGGATACGTCACCGCCGTGCTCCACGACGACATCGGCTTCTGGCCGGCGCTCGGCGTCGGGATCGCGGGCGCGGCGGTCGTCGGTTCGGCGATCGAGTTCTTCGTGATGCGCCGCTACCGTGGCAGCGACCAGAGCGTCCTGGCCATCGTCACCATCGGCGTCGACATCCTCCTCACCACCGAACTCGTCCGGCGCATGGGGACGGACGTCATGTCGCTCGGCGACCCGTGGGGCGACGACGTCGTCACCGTCGGGGGCGTCACCCTCGCCGAGACACGCATCGCTGCGTTCCTAGTCGCGGGGCTGCTCATCACGGTGTTCCTGCTCGCCTTCCGCTTCACCTCGTGGGGCGTCTCCATGCGTGCCGCGGCCGAGAACCCGCAGACCGCCGCGCTGATGGGCATCCGGCTGGGCAGGGTCTCGCTGTCCGCCTGGGCGGTCGCCGGAGCCCTCGCCGCCGTCGCCGCGCTCTTCCTGACCGTGTTCCCGACCCCCGGCCTGGAACGGGCCACCTCACTCGCCGCGCTCAAGGCGTTCCCCGCCGCGATCCTCGGCGGTCTCGACTCGACGACCGGAGCCCTCGTCGGAGGGCTCGTCGTCGGAGTCACCGAGTCACTCGCCACCGGCTACCAGAGCGACCTCTCCTTCCTCGGACGCGGCATCGGTGATCTGGCGCCGTATCTGGTGATGGTGGTCGTCCTGCTCGTCCGGCCGGCGGGACTCTTCGGTACGAAGGAGCTGTCCCGTGTCTGAAGCCACCAAGGACGCCGTCGCTCCGGCCCCCGCGGGGGCCCGCGCCACCGGGACGTCGTTCACCGACCGGCTGCGCCGGCCTGCCCCGTACCTCTGGCTCGCCGGCTCGGTGCTGCTCCTTCTCCTCCCGTTCTACCTGGACCGATTCTGGCTCCAGGCAGGGCTGTTCGCGATGGCCGCCGCGATCGGGGCGATCGGGCTCAACCTGCTCACAGGCTCCACCGGCCAGCTCTCCATGGGGCACGCCTTCTTCCTCGCGGTGGGCGCGTACGGCTACTGCGTCCTCGGGGGCGAGAGCAGCACCGAGAACGGGCACGCCCTCACAGGCCTCGGCCTGCCCGCCTGGCTCGCGGCCGTCCTGGCCGTGCTCCTGGCGGGCGCCGCGGGCGGACTCTTCAGCCCCATCGCCGGGCGGCTGAGCGGCGCCTACCTGGGAATCGCCACGCTCGCACTCATCTTCATCGGCCAGCATGTGCTGTTCAACGCGGGCACGCTCACCGGCGGTTTCAACGGCCGCCCCGTGCCGCCCCTCTCGCTCTTCGGGTTCACCTTCGACGACGCCGAAGTGGTCGTCGCCGCCGTGCCCTTCCAGTCGTCCGAGAAGCTCTGGTACCTGGGTCTGGCTGCCCTTCTGGCCAGTGGGCTCTTCGCCCGCGGGGTGCTCCGGGGCAGGCCCGGCCGGGCGCTCAACGCCATCCGGGACCACCGCATCGCCGCGGGCGTGATGGGGGTACCGGTGGCCAGGTACCGGGCCGGAGTGTTCGTCCTGTCCTCCATGTACGCGGGCCTCGCGGGCGTCCTGCTCGCGCTGGTCTTCCAGCGGACCGTGCCCGAGTACTTCGGCATGATCCTGTCCCTCGAATACCTCGCCATGATCGTCATCGGCGGTCTGGGCAGCGTCGCGGGAGCCGTCATCGGCGCCGCGTTCGTGTCGCTGCTCCCGCAGGTGCTCACCCACTACAGCGACTCCCTCCCCCTGGTGTCCGCCCCTGGTACGGGCGGCATCGCACCGGGCGAGGCGTCCCGCTATCTGTACGGCGCCGCGGTCGTCGCGGTCGTCCTGTTCCTGCCCGGCGGCATTGCGCGTCTGAAGACTCCAGGGGAGAAGAAGAAATGAAGCCACGTGTTGTCGGAGCCGTCGTAGCGGCTCTCACCCTCACCCTCACCCTCGCGGGATGCAGCGGGAAGGCGAAGTCGTCGGACGACGGCGCCGCGGACAAGAGCGGCGTCAAGACCGGTGAGGGCGTCACCGGGTCGAAGATCACCCTCGGCGCCCTGACCGACATGACCGGCGTGTACGCCTCGCTGGGCAAGAGCGTCACCCAGGCACAGCAGCTCTGGGTGGAGGAGACCAACAAGGCGGGCGGTATCTGCGACCGGCAGATCGAGCTCACCGTCCGCGACCACGGATACGACCCGCAGAAGGCGATCGGCGCCTACACGGAGCTGGAACCGGACGTGCTGGGCTTCACCCAGTTCATCGGCTCCCCGTTCGTCTCCGCCGTCGAATCGCGCATCGACGGCCAGGACAAGGCCATCGTCCTGCCCCAGGCCTGGTCGGCGAACCTGGTCGGATCCGAGTACGTCCGCGTCATCGGCGCCACCTACGACGTCGAGACGATCAACCTGATCGACTTCCTGCTCGACGAGAAGCGCATCGCCAAGGGCGACAAGATCGGTCACGTGTACTTCGAGGGCGACTACGGCGAGAACGCCCTGGCCGGCTCCGAGCACGCGGCCGAGGAGGCGGGCCTGACCGTCGTCGAGCAGAAGATCAAGCCGACCGACAACGACATGACCGCCCAGGTCTCCGCGCTCAAGCAGGCCGGTGTGAAGGCGGTCGTCGTCAGCGCCGGGCCGCGCCAGGCGGCTTCCCTCGTCGGTGTCGCCGCGGCCACCGGCTTCGACGTCCCCGTAGTGGGCAACAACTCGGCGTACGCCCCGCAACTCCTGGCCACCCAGGCGGGCAAGGCCCTGCAGAAGGACTACTACATCGGTGCCTCCACCCTGCCCATCGGTGACGCGGCGGACGGACCGGCGAAGCTCGCGAAGGCCTACGCGGCCAAGTACCCCGAGGACGGCCTCGACAACGGGGTCATCGCCGGGTACAACGCTGCTTCCGTCTTCGGTGAGGCATTGAAGGCGGCCTGTGAGTCGAAGGACCTGACCCGCGAAGGGGTCGACAAGGCTCTGCTCACCATCAAGGACTTCGGCGGCGACTTCGGGATCTCGCACGACTTCACCGACCCGTCGGCGCCCTCCACCCGGCAGACCGTCGTCATGAAGCCCGATGCCAAGACCCCCGGCGGCCTCAAGGTCGTCCGCCCGGCCGAGGTGGCTCCGGCGGCCGAGTCCTTCGGGCTCAAGCCCTGACCTCCCCGCACAGCGACGGGCCCGGCCGCTGAGGCCGGGCCCGTCCCGGTGCGCCGTCAGTGGGTGTAGGCCTCCAGCTCGGACAGCTGACCGGCCGGCCAGCCGGTGTTGGCGGTGAACGTCAGCCGCAGGTACCGGACCGGAGTCCCGGTGAGTGTCACTGTCGCGGCATTACCGCCCGACGGGTCGAAGGTGTAGCCGGCGGGCGCCTTCAGCGAGCTGTAGGCGGAGTTGTCGGTGCTGCCCGACACCCCGATCGTCTGCGTACGCGTCGCCCAGGCCGCGGCCGGAGGCAGCTTCAGCACCAGGCGCTTGACCGCTTTGGCGGCACCGAGGTCCACGGTGACGGACTGAGGAAACGCGTTGTTGCGGCTCTCCCAGTAACTGCCGGCGTTGCCGTCCACCGCGTTGGCGGCGCCGTAGACGTCGGCGTGGCCGGTCTCGGTGACGGGGCGGCCCTGCGCGAGGTTGCCCGTCTCCTCCGGCGGGTCCGTCGGGTCCGGGGGATCGGTCGGGTCCGTGGGGCCGCCGTCCCCGGGAACCCCGCCGTTGGTCCACACCGGGTCGGGCCAGACACCGGTGCAGGCGGGCGGGTTCGCGTACCAGCCCGAGTTGCCGGTGCCGCGGGTGATCTGGAAGCCGCTGCCGACACAGTTGTGGATCGGGTTGGACTGGGCGATGTGGGTGGCGACGACGTCCTTGAAGGACGCCGTGCCCGGGGCCTGGATCTGGAGTGCGTACGTACCGGCCCCGTCGATCTTGATGTTGTCGAAGTGCAGCCCGTCGGAGGCACCCTCGATCAGATGGATCGCGGCGTAGGAGCTGTCCAGGATCTCGCTGTCGGTGATGTTGATCGTGGCGTTGCTGATCGGTTCGTTGAGTCCGCTGAACCAGATCGCGCCGACGCCGAAGCGCCAGTTGAAGTCGTTGTTGCCGGTGCGGATGAGGGTGTTGCGGGCGGCGGTGTGGGTGCCCGCGACAGCCGTGCCCTGGCCCGAGTTGACGCCTGGATACCTGTTGGCTATGTGCAGTCCGCCGCCGTTGGTGACGGTGTCCGACATGACGTTGTCGGAGATCGTGATGTCCTTGCCGCCGTAGGTGACGATGTTGTTGGCGAGGATCGGCAGGATCACGGTGTTGAACGTGAACTTGTTCTTCACGTTCGGGACGTTCTCCGCCCACATGGCCAGACCGTCGTCCCCGGTGTTGCGGACGAACGTGTTGGTCACGGTGGAGTTCGTGACGCCGTAGTGGAAGTTCACGCCGTCGGCCGTCTGGTCCAGGATCCGGCTGTTCCTGATGGTGAAGTTGTCCATCGGGCCGTCCATCCAGGCGCCGCACTTGGTGTGCTGCATCCAGATGTTGTCGACGACCGAGTCGGACATGGCGCCGCCGATGGCGTTGACCTGGTCGTTGTCCTCCCGCTCACGGATGTCGCCGATGATGGCGAAGTCCTTGAGGGTGACGTCGCTGCTGCCGCCCTGCGCGGAGTACTTGCCGTAGATCCCCACCGCCTTGCCACGGTCCGTGGGGTGACGGCCGGTCAGCACGCTGTACCAGGGGCCCGCGCCGCGCAGGGTCACCTTGTCGACGACGATGTGGTCCTGGACCTTGAAGGTTCCCTGCGGGATGTACACCTCCTTGCCCTGGCTGCGGCCCGCGTCGACCGCTGCCTGGATCTTCGCGGTGGAGTCGGCGGCCCCTGTGGGGTCGGCGCCGAAGTCACTCACCACGTCCAGCGCCCCCGTCGGCTTGCCGACCGGTGCGCCGACCTGCTCGAAGTCCGCCAGGTCGATGGTGAACGACGGCGAGGCGGCGGTCGAGGTGACCTGGAGCCGGATCTTGGTACCGGCGGCCAGGGTGGACCCGAACATGGTCCGGGTCTCGTCGTAGAAGTGGTGCGGATTGGTGTCACCCGGGTTGTTGTTGAACGGGTAACCCCCGTAGTACCAGCCGTGCTTCGACGTCACCGGCACACTCTTGAGCGAGGAGCCGTCGACGCGCAGGTCCAGGGAGGCGTCGCGGCCCGTCCCGGCCGCGTTGTCCGGGAGCGAGTAGCGGAAGGTCATCGCGTTCGCGGGGGCGGTGAGTGTGAACTCGACGTACTCGCCTGTGGCGTCGAGTGTGACGGCCTGCCGGCCCGAGGCCTCGGAGGGCAGGGAACCGTAGAGGCGGTCGGGGCCGGCCAGGGTGCCGTTGGTGGCGGCGTACTCGGCTTCCTGTTCCTTGAACGGCACGGTGGCGCCCCGGCCGGATATCCCGACCGGTGACGGTGCGGGGACCGCGGCGGCCTGCGCGGGGGGAGCACCGGCCAGGACGAACGCGGCGGCGGTGCCCGCGGCGGCGAGCGCGAGGGAGAGGGAGGCGGACAGAGAACGTCTGAACAGACGTGGTCCGGGGAGTGGTGGGGTCACGTGTGGTCGTCCTTGCGGCTCGAAGGGCTCTTCGGACGACCCACAGGCTAGGAGCACCCGAGTAAAGAAGTCCACGGGGCTGCGCAAGATTTCGTCTTCATCGCTCAAATAAACGACTCGGAACGGGAATGGCGCTCGAGTGGAGCGGGCATGTGTCTTCAGGAAGTGAAGTCTTGTCATGTCCATTGACAGCTGTTCGGTCGCCCTGGCTTCATGTGAACAAGCCGATGGGAGCGCTCCCATCAGCACACCCCGCCTCACCCCCATGAAAGGCGACAACGGATGAAGCCATGGACCAGAAAGCCGCTGGGTACGGCGCTTGCCGCCGCCGTGACCGCCACCGCTCTGCTGATGACGCTGTCCGGCCCGGTCGTCGCACAGCCCGCGACAGCCACTCCGGCGGCGGCAGCGGCCGGAGTGGGGACGGACTGGCTGCACACCGAGGGCAACCGGATCGTCGACGACCGGGGCGACGAGGTCTGGCTCACCGGGGCCAACTGGTTCGGCTTCAACGCCACCGAGAGGGTGTTCCACGGGCTCTGGTCCGCCAATCTCGACACGATCGTCCGGCAGTCGGCTGAGCGGGGCATCAACATCCTCCGTGTCCCGATCTCCACACAGCTCCTGCTGGAGTGGAAGAACGGCCAGGCCGCGACGTCCAGCGCGGTCAACACCTGGGCCAATCCCGAGCTCAAGGACAAGACGACCCTCGGAGTGTTCGACGCGTTCCTCGGGGTCGCCGAGAAGTACGGCGTCAAGGTGATGCTGGACGTCCACAGCGCGGAGGCCGACAACTCCGGCCATGTGTATCCCGTGTGGTGGAAGGGGGCGATCACCACCGAGCAGTTCTACTCCGCCTGGGAGTGGGTGACCGCCCGCTACAAGGTCGACGACACGCTCGTGGCGATGGACGTCAAGAACGAGCCGCACGGCAAGCAGTCGGACAGCCCCCGGGCGAAATGGGACGGCTCCACGGACCAGGACAACTTCAAGTACACCTGCGAGACGGCCGGCAAGCGCATCCTCGCGATCAACCCCCACGTCCTCGTCATGTGCGAAGGCATCGAGATCTACCCCAAGGACGGCGTGAACTGGTCCTCCACCGCGGCGGCCGACTACCACGGCATGTGGTGGGGCGGAAATCTGCGCGGGGCGAAGGACCACCCGGTCGACCTCGGGTCCCAGCAGGACCAGCTGGTCTACTCCCCGCACGACTACGGACCTCTCGTGTACCAGCAGCCCTGGTTCCAGGGCGAGTGGAACCGCACCACCCTGGAGCGGGACGTCTGGGATCCCAACTGGCTCTACCTGCACAAGGACGGCACCGCACCGCTGTTCATCGGTGAATGGGGAGGACACCTCGACAACGGGCCCAACCAGAAGTGGATGACGGCCCTGCGCGATCTGATCGTGGAGAACGGCATCCACCAGACCTTCTGGTGCATCAACCCGAACTCCGGGGACACGGGCGGCCTGCTGGGCCACGACTGGGCGACCTGGGACGAGGCCAAGTACGCGCTGCTCGAGCCCGCCCTCTGGCAGTCGGGCGGCAAGTTCGTCGGGCTCGACCACGAGGTCAGGCTCGGTGGCGCCTCCAGCACCACCGGCATCAGTCTCGGAGACCTCTACGGCGACTGAGCCCGGCCCGTGGCCGAGGGACGCACCACCCCGCTGACCGCCCTGGGGCACCTATGAACCCCACCGCCTCGGTGCCCCAGGGCTCTCCACCGCGCGCAGTGCTCCGTCAGCCGTCCGGGCCCAGGGCGTTGAGGAGCAGCAGGGCGATGTCGTCGGTGCCCGGGGTGGCATGTCTCGCGTACCGCACGAGTGTGTCGGCGACGGACTCCATGTCCTGGTCCAGGGCGAGGGCGAAGTGTGCGGCCAGCTCGGTCACGGCGTCGTGGAAGTCCACGCCAGGCGCCTCCACGAGGCCGTCCGTGAACAGGGCGAGCGCCGCACCGGGGAGCAGCGGGACCTCTGCCGTCGGATACCGGGATGCGGGTTCGATGCCGAGGAGCAGTCCGGGCGGCAGGTCGAGAGCCTCGGTCTGCCCGTCCGGCTGCCGCAGCAGCGGCGAGGGGTGGCCCGCGGTGGCCATGCGTGCGGTGTGCCCGGCCAGGTCGAGATGGACGTAGAGGCAGCTGGTGAAGAGGCCGGGATCCAGGTCGGTGAGCAGCCGGTTGGTACGGGCGAGCACCTCGTCGGGCGGCGCCCCGGCGGAGGCGTGCACGGCGGTACGGACCTGTCCCATGAGCGCGGCGGCGTTCTCGTTGTGGCCCTGTACGTCGCCGATGGCGGCGGCGGCCGTGGTGTCGTCCAGCCGGATCAGGTCGTAGAAGTCGCCGCCGATGCCCATGCCCCGGGTCGACGGCAGGTAGCGTGCGGCCACGTCCAGGCCGGCCACCGCGGGCAGGGTCTGGGGCAGGAGGTGCGCCTGCAGGCTGTGCGCGAGCCGGTCCTTGACGTCGTAGAGACGGGCGCGGTCCAGCGCCTGGGCGAGCAGTCCCGCGATCGAGGTGAGCAGGGCGCGCTCCTCGGGCTCGAAGGGGTGCGGCCGGTCGTAGGCGAGGACCAGGGAGCCGACCGCGTGCCCCGAGACGATCAGCGGGAGGAACGCGCAGGCGGCCACGGCGTCACGCAGGTCCGCCGCCGGGTAGGCGCGCTCCAGTTCGGTGAAGGAGGAGTAGAAGTCCGGGATACCTGTCATGAGAACGTGCGCGGCGGGCGTGGCGGAGGTCAGGGAAGCGCCGTCGAAGCGGTCCATGAGCGCGGGATGGCTGCCGCGGCTCCCCTCGACACGCAGCCGGCCCTCCGACGACATCATGACGACGAGTGTCTGGATCCGGAAGGCGGGCATCAGCTGGTCGGCACTCAGCTCGATCACGTCCTGGGCGCCCACGGCCTCGGTGAGTGTCGCCGCCAGATGCATCAGGTGGTAGAGAGCCGTGGCCCTGCTCGGCACGCCGGTCGTGGTGGGCAGCGCGGGTGCGACGAGGTCCCGGGGGCCGGGCCGTATGGCCGGCACGATCCGGACGCTGATCCCGGTGGCGTTCGGGAACAGGTGGAAGGACAGCCACTGGTCCGGTGGCCGCAGCACGGTGAAGGACGTCTGCTGACGACTGATGACGGCCGCGCGGTAGTGGTCCTCGACGGCGGGGTTGTTCAGCCAGGGGAGCGACGCCCAGGGCAGGGTGCCGAGCACGTCCTCCGCACGGACTCCCAGGAGGCCCGCGGCGTCTTCGTCGAGGAAGACGACCGTCCCGTCGATCGCCAGCGAGCAGCTTCCGCCGGGCAGCCGCCGGACGAACTCCGCGACGGCCGCGGCCTCGGCCGGACCCGGGGCGGGCGGCTCCGGCGGCGGGAGGACCCTCGGCAGGGCCCCGGGCAGGACCGGGTGACCACTGCTCTCGGCCTGCTGCAGCAGCGTGCCGATGCCGTGGCAGCTCCTGACGAATGCTTCACGCTCGGAGGGGGCCAGCAGCGGCGGGTGCGAACCGGGCCACAGCAGCACGAGTCCGCCCCGGTCGGTGGCGCCGGTACGGACGGGTGCGGCACCCAGGGCGAACTGGTACGGCAGGACGAGCGCAGGACGGGGATAGCGGCGGGCCAGCTCCTCCTGGCTGCCCAGCCAGATCAGGCACCGCAGGCGGACGGAGTCGGCCACCGGGATCGGAGCCGACAGCGGCACCCGGGTCCACGGGGCGGACAGCTGACCCGGTACCCCCGCGAGCACGGCCAGATGCAGCGTGGTGCCGTCCGCCGAGAGCAGGTACAACATCGCCACGGACGCGCCGGTGTCTCGCACCACGGCTGCGACGGCGCTGTCGAGCAGCTCCGTGCCCGACCCCGTGGCGGCGACAGAGGAGGCATGGTCCTGCACGCCTTCCAGCGTCCTCCGTGACGGGCGGCCGCGCACCCCGGACGGGTTCGCGGCCGCGCCGGTGCGGCACGCGGGGTGTCCCCGCGTCCCTGCGGGGGGAGGGGCGCAGGAGCCCACGGCCGCGCCACGCACGAGGGCCCGGATGCTGGGGAGCATCCGGGCCCTCGTCATTGCGTCGCGCGTGATTACGGCTGTGTCGCCCGCGCCTCACGCCGGTTGTCACGGAAGGTGTTCACCCGTCGCGCTGTGGCGAAGAGCGGAATCACCGCACCCAGGACGACCTGCAGGGCGCAGCCGGTCTGCAGGAGCAGCTGACCGCCCGGGGCGTCGAAGGCCCAGGCGGCGAGGAGCCCCATCGCGGCCACGATCCAGCTGAGCATCGCCACCGCGAGGACGCCTCGCGGCTTCGGGTACTCGACCCGGCTGACCATGAGCCACGCCACACCGATGATCGCGAGCAGCGTCGGTACGAAGGGCAGCTCAAGCAGCACGATCGAGACGACCGTGAGCGCTCCGAAGGGGCTCGGCATGCCCTGGAACATGCCGTCCTTCAAGGTGACGCACGAGAACCGCGCAAGCCTGAGCACCACCGCCAGCAGCACCACGATCGCCGCGAGCGCCGACACCCGCTGGTGTGCGTCGTCCGCGACCATGCCGTACACCAGGACGAAGTACGCCGGTGCGAGGCCGAAGCTGATCAGGTCGGAGAGGTTGTCCAGCTCCGCACCCATCGGGGAGGAGCGCAGCTTGCGCGCCACCAGCCCGTCGAAGAGGTCGAACACCGCAGCCATGAGCATGAGGATCACCGCGGTGGCAGCGGAGTGCCGGGCCATGCCCGACTCGTCGCTGCCGGTGAGGTGCGGGATGAGGATCCCCGTGGTGGTGAAGTACACCGCCATGAAGCCACAGGTGGCGTTACCGAGAGTGAGGGTGTCCGCTATCGACAGCCGCATCGAGAGCGGCATGTCCTCGGAGTCGTCCTGCTCGTCGGCCTCCGGAACCCAGTTCGCCTGGGTGTCGGGATCAATCACGGTCAATTCGAGTCACCCCCGCGGTCGTGGCCTGGCCGACCTCGACCGCGACATCGACACCTTCCGGAAGGTAGATGTCCACGCGCGAGCCGAAGCGGATCAGACCGATGCGTTCGCCCTGCTCCACCTTCGTACCCTGCGGGATGTAGGGGACGATGCGACGGGCGACCGCTCCCGCGATCTGCACCATCTCGATGTCGCCGAGCTCGGTGTCGAAGTGCCAGACAACGCGTTCGTTGTTCTCGCTCTCCTTGTTGAACGCCGGGACGAACCCGCCCGGGATGTGCTCGACCGAGGTCACGGTGCCGGCCAGTGGAGCCCGGTTGACGTGAACGTTCAGCGGGCTCATGAAGATCGCGACGCGGGTGCGCCCGTCCTTCCACGGCATGATGCTCTGCACCACGCCGTCGGCCGGCGAGATGACGCGGCCCTGGGTGATCTCGCGCTCGGGGTCGCGGAAGAACCACAGCATGCCCGCCGCGAGCGCGGTGGTGGGCACGGCCACGGCGGCCCAGCGTCCGGACTTGCGAGCCCGGACGAGGCTGAGTGCCGCGGTGGCGACGGTCGGGAGGAGCCACGGCGATGCTCCGCGTGCAAGGCGGACCCCGCCGCGAGGTGCAGGGATTTGGCTGTCGGGCATGGATGACCTTCGTAGCGGATGAGGCCGCGCTGGCAAGCGGGGGGACGGCGGCTTTCCCGCGATGCTATCGGGTGCGAGCGGCAACTGGGCAAGCCAGCAGCCGAGTCGGACAGCTGAAAGGCTCCGGACGGGGGTGACTCGATGTGATGTTCTTCGCCACCAAATCACCCCGAAAGAGACATTTCAGCCCTGGAGCCGGTACTCCTCGAGCAGCCGGCGACCGATGATCATTTTCTGGATCTCGGCGGTACCTTCACCGATCAGCAGCATCGGGGCCTCGCGGTAGAGGCGCTCGATCTCGTACTCCTTGGAGAAGCCGTAACCGCCGTGGATGCGGAAGGCGTCCTCGACGACTTCCTTGCAGTATTCGGAGGCGAGGTACTTCGCCATCCCTGCCTCCAGGTCGTTCCGCTCCCCGGAGTCCTTTTTGCGTGCTGCATTGACCATCATCGCATGGGCGGCTTCGACCTTGGTGGCCATTTCAGCCAGTTTGAACTGGATCGCCTGGTGCTGGGCGATCGGTTTTCCGAAGGTCTCACGCTGCTGGGCGTACGACACACCCAGTTCGAACGCACGTTGCGCGACGCCACAGCCACGCGCGGCGACATTCACCCGCCCGACCTCGACGCCGTCCATCATTTGGTAAAAACCTCGGCCCGTGGTGCCGCCCAGCACGCGATTGGCCGGAATGCGCAGTCCGTCCATGATGAGCTCGGTCGTGTCGACACCCTTGTAGCCCATCTTGTCGATCTTCCCCGGGATCGTGAGACCGGGGCGGACCTCCCCGAAGCCCGCCTCCTTCTCCACCAGGAAAGTCGTCATCGACTTGTGCGGAGCCGTTCCCTCGGGGTGTCCTTCGTCACTCCGGCACAGGACGGCGACCAGGGTGGACGAGCCACCGTTCGTCAGCCACATCTTCTGGCCGTCGAGGACGTACTCTCCCCCGCTCTCGGCTCCGCTCGAGCGGGAGGCGCCCCCACCGTCCCAGACGCCCTTGGACGAGATCGCGGAGACGTCCGAGCCGAGCGCCGGCTCGGACATCGAGAACGCGCCCCGCACCTCGCCCAGTGCCATCCGGGGCAGGAACGTGTCCTTCTGCTCCTGCGTACCGTGCTGCTTGAGCATGTACGCCACGATGAAGTGCGTGTTGATGATGCCCGAGACACTCATCCAGCCGCGGGCGATCTCCTCGACGCACAGGGCGTACGTCAGGAGCGACTCGCCCAGACCGCCGTACTCCTCCGGGATCATCAGCCCGAACAGGCCGAGTTCCTTGAGCCCTTCGACGATGTCCGTCGGATATTCGTCACGGTGCTCCAGCTGCGTCGCGACTGGAATGATCTCCTTGTCGACGAAATCCCGGACCGTGGAGAGAATTTCCTGCTGGATATCCGTCAGACCGGCTGTCTGCGCGAGTCGGCTCATCGCTACTTCTCCACGTTCTTGCTCGACGGCTGATCGATCTCGGGGCGGCCGGGCTGCTCTCCGCCGCGCTCCTTGATGTACGTCTCGGTGGGGACCATCACCTTGCGGCGGAACACGCAGACCAGCGTGCCGTCCTGCTTGTAGCCCTTTGTCTCGACATGCACGATGCCGCGGTCGCTCTTGGACCTCGACGGCGTCTTGTCCAGCACGGTCGTCTCGCCGTAGATCGTGTCGCCGTGGAAGGTGGGCGCGACGTGCTTCAGCGACTCGACCTCCAGATTGGCGATCGCCTTGCCGGAGACGTCCGGTACGGACATGCCGAGCAGCAGCGAGTAGATGTAGTTGCCGACGACGACGTTCTTCCCGAAATCGGTCGTCCTCTCGGCGTAGTTGCTGTCCATGTGCAGCGGGTGGTGATTCATGGTCAGCAGGCAGAAGAGGTGGTCGTCGTATTCCGTGACGGTTTTCCCGGGCCAGTGCTTGTATACCGCACCGACCTCGAACTCCTCATAGGTGCGTCCGAACTGCATGTCAGGCCTCCGGAGCTTCGAACTTGGACGTGCGCTGCATGCCGGCTGCGCGGCCCTTGCCCGAGATGACCAGGGCCATCTTGCGACTGGCCTCGTCGATCATCTCGTCGCCGAGCATCGCCGAGCCCTTCTTGCCGCCCTCCTCCGAGGTGCACCAGTCGTACGCGTCGAGAATGAGTTCCGCGTGGTCGTAGTCCTCCTGCGAGGGCGAGAACACCTCGTTCGCCGCGTCGACCTGACCGGGGTGCAGCACCCACTTGCCGTCGAAGCCCAGGGCCGCCGCGCGGCCCGCGACCTCGCGGTACGCGTCCACGTCGCGGATCTGGAGGAACGGCCCGTCGATGGCCTGGAGGTCGTGCGTGCGGGCCGCCATCAGGATGCGCATCAGGATGTAGTGGTACGCGTCCGCCGGGTAGCCGGGCGGCTGCTGGCCGACGACCAGGGTCTTCATGTTGATCGAGGCCATGAAGTCGGCCGGGCCGAAGATCAGGGTCTCCACACGCGGCGAGGCGGCGGCGATGTCGTCGATGTTCACCAGGCCCTTGGCGTTCTCGATCTGCGCCTCGATGCCGATCCGGCCGACCTCGAAGCCCATGGTCTTCTCGATCTGGGTGAGCAGCAGGTCCAGCGCGACGACCTGCTGCGCGTCCTGCACCTTCGGCAGCATGATGCAGTCGAGATTGGGGCCCGCGCCCTCGACGACCGTGATGACGTCGCGGTACGTCCAGTGCGTCGTCCAGTCGTTCACCCGCACGACCCGGGTCTTGCCCGTCCAGTCGCCGTTGTTGAGCGCGTCGACGATGTGGTGACGGGCGCCCTCCTTGGCGAGCGGCGCGCACGCGTCCTCCAGGTCCAGGAACACCTGGTCGGCCGGGAGGCCCTGGGCCTTCTCCAGGAAGCGCGGGTTCGAGCCCGGCACCGCCAGACAGGAGCGGCGCGGACGAAGACGGTTCACCTGGGCGGTGGGCGTGGTCATGCGGGGACCTCCAGAGGGTCGAGCTTGTTCGCTTTCCGGATCTCGTCGACGATACGGCCGATGATCTCGGTGATGCCGAAGTCCTTCGGGGTGAAGACGGCGGCGACGCCGGCGGAGATGAGGGCGTGCGCGTCGGCCGGGGGGATGATGCCGCCGGCGATCACCGGGATGTCCGGCGCACCGGCCTCGCGCAGCCGGTTGAGTACGTCCGGCACCAGCTCGGCGTGCGAACCGGACAGGATGGAAAGGCCGACGCAGTGCACGTCCTCGGCCAGTGCGGCATCGGTGATCTGCTCGGGCGTGAGCCTGATGCCCTGGTAGACCACCTCGAAGCCGGCGTCCCTGGCGCGCACGGCGATCTGCTCGGCGCCGTTCGAGTGCCCGTCGAGACCGGGCTTGCCGACCAGCAGGCGCAGTCGCCCCACGCCCAGGTCCTCGGCGGTCCGGGTGACCTTCTCCCGGACCAGCGCGAGCGGCGTCCCCGCCTCCGCGGCGACGGCCACCGGCGCGGAGGAGACTCCGGTCGGCGCCCGGAACTCACCGAAGACATCGCGCAGGGCCCATGCCCACTCACCCGTGGTGACGCCCGCCCGCGCGCACTCGACGGTCGCCTCCATCATGTTCTCGGTGCCGGCCGCGGCCTTCTTCAGGGCCGACAGCGCCTCGGTCGCGCGGGCCTCGTCACGGTTGTCGCGCCACTCGTGCAGAGCCGCGACGACGCGGGCCTCGTTCTCCGGGTCCACCGTCATGATCGCGGCGTCCAGGTCCGCCGTCAGCGGGTTGGGTTCGGTCGTCTCGTAGATGTTGACGCCGACGATCTTCTCCTGGCCGCCCTCGATCCGCGCCCGGCGCGTCGCGTGCGACGAGACCAGCTCCGACTTCAGGTAGCCGGACTCCACGGCGGCCATCGCGCCGCCCATCTGCTGGATCCGGTCGATCTCGGCCAGCGACTCGGTGACCAGTTCTTCGACCTTGGCCTCGATGACGTGCGAGCCGGCGAAGATGTCCTCGTACTCCAGCAGGTCACTCTCGTGCGCCAGGACCTGCTGGATCCGGAGCGACCACTGCTGGTCCCAGGGGCGCGGCAGACCGAGGGCCTCGTTCCAGGCCGGCAGCTGCACGGCGCGGGCGCGCGCGTCCTTGGAGAGGGTGACGGCCAGCATCTCCAGCACGATGCGCTGGACGTTGTTCTCCGGCTGCGCTTCGGTGAGCCCCAGGGAGTTGACCTGCACGCCGTAGCGGAAGCGGCGCTGCTTGGGGTTCTCGATGCCGTACCGCTCGCGCGTGATCCGGTCCCAGATGCGGCCGAAGGCGCGCATCTTGCACATCTCCTCGATGAAGCGGACGCCCGCGTTCACGAAGAACGAGATGCGCGCGACGACGTCCCCGAACCGTTCCTCGGGCACCTGGCCGGATTCGCGCACCGCGTCGAGGACCGCGATGGCCGTCGACATGGCGTACGCGATCTCCTGGACCGGTGTCGCCCCCGCCTCCTGCAGGTGGTAACTGCAGATGTTGATCGGGTTCCACTTCGGGATGCGGTTGACGGTGTACGTGATCATGTCGGTCGTCAGCCGCAGCGACGGCCCCGGAGGGAAGACGTGCGTCCCCCGCGACAGGTACTCCTTCACGATGTCGTTCTGCGTCGTGCCCTGGAGCCTGTCCGGGTCCGCCCCCTGCTCCTCCGCGACCACCTGGTAGAGCGCCAGCAGCCACATCGCGGTGGCGTTGATCGTCATCGAGGTGTTCATCTGCTCCAGGGGGATGTCCTGGAACAGCCGCCGCATGTCACCGAGGTGCGAGACGGGGACGCCGACCCTGCCCACCTCGCCGCGGGCGAGGACGTGGTCGGGGTCGTAGCCGGTCTGCGTGGGCAGATCGAAGGCGACCGAGAGCCCCGTCTGGCCCTTGGCGAGGTTGCGCCGGTACAGCTCGTTGGACGCCTCGGCGGTCGAGTGACCGGCGTACGTCCGCATGAGCCACGGACGGTCCTTCTGACGTTCGGTCATCGTGGACCTCAGACGTTGCGGAAGCGGTTGATGGCGTCGATGTGCTGTTCGCGGAGCTCCGTGTCGCGCACACCCAGGCCCTCCCGGGGCGCCAGCGCGAGGACGCCGACCTTGCCCTGGTGCAGGTTGCGGTGCACGTCGTACGCGGCCTGGCCGGTGTCCTCCAGTGAGTAGACCTTGGAGAGCGTCGGGTGGATCTTCCCCTTGGCGATCAGGCGGTTCGCCTCCCACGCCTCACGGTAGTTGGCGAAGTGCGATCCGATGATGCGCTTGAGCGACATCCACAGGTAGCGGTTGTCGTACTCGTGGTTGTAGCCGGAGGTCGAGGCACAGGTGACGATCGTGCCGCCCTTGCGGGTGACGTAGACGCTCGCGCCGAAGGTCTCGCGGCCCGGGTGCTCGAAGACGATGTCCACGTCCTCGCCGCCGGTCAGCTCACGGATGCGCTTGCCGAACCGCTTCCACTCGCGCGGGTCCTGGTTGTGCTCGTCCTTCCAGAACTTGTAGCCCTCGGCGTTGCGGTCGATGATCGCGGTCGCGCCCATCTTCCGGCAGATGTCCGCCTTCTGGTCGCTGGAGACGACACAGATCGGGTTGGCGCCGCCGGCCAGCGCGAACTGGGTGGCGTACGAGCCGAGTCCGCCGCTCGCGCCCCAGATCAGCACGTTGTCGCCCTGCTTCATGCCGGCGCCGTTGCGCGAGACGAGCTGGCGGTACGCGGTGGAGTTGACCAGGCCCGGGGAAGCGGCCTCCTCCCAGCTGAGGTGCTTCGGCTTCGGCATCAGCTGGTTCGACTTGACGAGCGCTACCTCCGCCAGGCCACCGAAGTTGGTCTCGAAGCCCCAGATGCGCTGCTCGGGGTCGAGCATCGTGTCGTTGTGGCCGTCACTCGATTCGAGCTCGACGGACAGGCAGTGCGCGACGACCTCGTCGCCCGGGTTCCAGGCGTTGACGCCGGGCCCGGTGCGGAGCACGACGCCCGCGAGGTCGGAGCCGATGACGTGGTAGGGGAGGTCGTGGCGCTTGCTGAGGTCGCTGAGCTTGCCGTACCGCTCCAGGAAGCCGAAGGTCGAGACGGGCTCGAAGATCGACGTCCACACGGAGTTGTAGTTGACCGAGCTGGCCATGACCGCCACCAGGGCCTCGCCCGGGCCGAGCTCCGGCACCGGCACGTCCTCGATGTGGAGGGACTTGCGGGGGTCCTTGTCGCGGCTGTCGACGCCGGCGAACATCTCGGCCTCGTCCTTGTGCACGGTCACCGCGCGGTAGGACTCGGGGATGGACAGAGCCGCGAAGTCCGCGGCTGTGCTGTCCTGCGACTGGATCGCGTCCAGGATTTCCTTCACGGTGTTGCCTCCGGCAGATCGGGTCTCCAGCGCCGGGGAACGCTGGAGGTACCCCTGTGGACAGGGGGGTGCAGTGCGGTCTGGAGGTGTGCCGTCGGTTCGGCGGGGTGGTGCTTCGGCCTGCTCGGTGGAGCAGAAGGGTTGCCTGTGACGCAGGCGTCCGGGCGCGCAGACACGGTGGTTTGCGGGGACAGCCGACGTGCGAGAGGTCTCTGCACGCCGGCCGCCCGGACACCTTCAACGTATGGCACTGCGTGACAGGTGGCAAGGCACCCAGTGCCAACAATTTCTCTCAGTTGTCATCTCGTAGGCACGCATGAGCAACATCATGGCCGGTATGCCGGGTTGATCCCGTTGGTGGCGGCTCTACGGCGTGGTGCGGCAGGTGTACGGGGTCGTCGTGCTCAGGGCCGTGAGGCCGGGCCGGCGCAGGATCGGGGCCGACTCGTCGGTCGCGTCGACCTGCAGATGGCGGTAGCCGCGCCCGGCGGCCGTACGGGCCCGGTGGGCGATCAGTGCCCGGTAGATGCCCCTGCCCCGCCAGGGTGCCGCCGTACCGCCGCCCCAGAGGCCGGCGAAGCCGGTGTGGGGGTAGAGAGCTCCATGCGGGCGGCGGCTACGGCTCACCATCCGCGAGGGCCACGACCGCGACCAACGTGTCGGGGGTCTCGGCGAGCCGGGTTTCGGCGTCTGCCGACTCAGCCGGGAACGGTCGGTAACGAAGGCCCGGTCGTGGGAGTACGGCTTCCACTCGAACCCGTCGTGCCCGAGGGCGGTGTGGTTCCGCACCTGTGCCGCGATCGCAGCGTCGGCGCCGGCGACCGGCTTCCGGCCGCCCCGGCGGACGCTCAGTGCTCCTTCAGCGCCTGCTGGATCGTGCGCATGACCTCGTCCAGGGGTGCGTCCGTACGGGCCACCGCGACCAGCACCTCGCCCTCCCTGGACACCGACGCCGCAGAGGGCTTCGCGGGCTCGCCCCCCACGGTTCGCCCCGCTCCGATCCCCGTGCCGAAGGTCTCGCGGACGATCGCGAACGCGTGGTCGAGCTGCGACTCCACGTCACCCTGGCCGTCCGCGCGCAGCCAGCGCCGCAGCACGTGGTTGTGCGCGGTCACCACGGCGGACGCGGCGACCTCGGCGAGCAGCGGGTCGTCATTGCCCACATGGTGGTCGCGCTCATCGAAGTGGCCCAGCAGATAGCGCGTGAACAGTCGCTCGTAGCGGGCCACCGAGGCGATCTCGGCCTCCCGGAGCGTGGGCACCTCGCGGGTCAGCTTGTAGCGCGCGACGGAGACCGCCGGCTTGGCCGCGTACATCTTCATGACCTCTTTGATGCCGCGGCACACGGTGTCGAGCGGGTGCTCGTGCGCGGGGGCGGCGTTGAGGACGGCCTCGGCCCTGACGAGGGTGTCGTCGTGGTCCGGGAAGATGGCCTCTTCCTTGGAGCGGAAGTGACGGAAGAACGTGCGGCGGGCGACTCCGGCCGCCCCCGCGATCTCGTCGACCGTCGTCGCCTCGTACCCCTTGGTGGAGAAGAGTTCCATCGCCGCCGCCGCCAGTTCGCGGCGCATCTTGAGTCGTTGGGCGGCGGCCCGGGTGCCGGCGGCACTCTCCGGGGCGTCCGTCGCGGCGGAGGAACGAGGTGACCTGGCGGGTTGGGACATGAGGTGAACGTAACCCATCGGTGCAGGGGAGCGCGCCTGTGGGGGCGGGTCGCCCGAGGGGCCCAGCAACCCGCCCCACCCGGCCCCCGCGTCAGCGGCGGGCATATTCGCGGAAGCCGCGCCCCGTCTTACGGCCGAGGCAGCCCGCGGCCACCAGGTGCTCGAGCAGTGGCGCCGGGGCGAGACCCGGGTCGCGGAACTCGCTGTGCAGAACCTTCTCGATCGCGAGGGAGACGTCCAGGCCGACGACGTCCAGGAGTTCGAACGGCCCCATGGGGTAGCCGCCGCCCAGCTTCATCGCCGCGTCGATGTCGTCGAGCGTCGCGTAGTGCTCCTCGACCATCTTGATCGCGTTGTTGAGGTAGGGGAAGAGCAGCGCGTTCACGATGAAACCGGCCCGGTCCCCGCAGTCCACCGGATGCTTGCGCACCTTCACACAGACCTCGCGGACCGTGGCGTGCACGTCGTCGGCGGTGAGCACCGTACGGACCACCTCGACCAGCTTCATCGCGGGCGCCGGGTTGAAGAAGTGCATCCCGACGACGTCCTCGGGGCGCGAGGTCACCCGGGCGATCGCCACGACCGGCAGCGACGACGTGGTGGTCGCGAGCACAGCGCCCGGCTTGCAGACCTTGTCCAGGGTGGTGAAGAGCTCCCGCTTGATGTCCAGGTCCTCGGCGACCGCCTCGACCGCGAGGTCGACGTCGGCGAAGGAGTCCAGTGATCCCGCCGGGGTGATCCGGGCGAGGGTCTCGTTCCGCGCCTCCTCGGTCAGCCGCCCCTTGGAGACCGAACGGCCCAGGGACTTGGCGATCCGTGCCTTCGCCGTGTCCGCCTTCTCCTGGCTGCGCGCGGCCAGGACGACGGCGTACCCGGCCTTCGCGAACACCTCCGCGATGCCCGAGGCCATCGTCCCCGAGCCGGCCACGCCGACCGAGGACACCTCGCGCCCGGTGACGGCGCCCGCGCCGGCCGCCGGAGTCAGGGCGTCCGGCACCACCTCCTGGCCGCCGGGGGCGTCGTACGTGTAGAAGCCCCGGCCCGCCTTACGGCCGGTCAGGCCCGCCTCGCTCAGCTGCCCGAGCACCGGGGCCGGGGCGTGCAGCCGGTCCTGGGACGCGGAGTACATGGCCTCCAGGACCGTGCGTGCCGTGTCGATGCCGATCAGGTCGAGCAGCGCCAGAGGGCCCATCGGCAGCCCGCAGCCCAGCTTCATCGCGGCGTCGATGTCCTCACGGGAGGCGTAGTTCGCCTCGTACATGGCCGCGGCCTGGTTGAGGTAGCCGAACAGCAGGCCGTCCGCGACGAAGCCCGGACGGTCGCCGACGGCGACCGGCTCCTTGCCCAGTTCACGGGCGAGCCGGGTGACGCTGTCCACGGCCGGCGGTGCGGTCAGCACGGAGGAGACCACCTCGACGAGCTTCATGGCGGGCGCCGGATTGAAGAAGTGCAGGCCGAGGACGCGTTCCGGGTGCTGCGACTCGGCGGCCAGCCGGGTCACGGAGAGGGCGTTCGTGCCCGTCGCCAGAATCGTGGTGGGGGAGACCACGGCGTCGAGCTCCCGGAAGACCTGCTGCTTGATCTCGTACGTCTCGGGCACGACCTCGATGACCAGCTCCGCGTCCGCGGCGGCCTGCAGGTCCGAGAACGTACGGAACCGGGCGAGGATGTCGCGCCGCTCCTGCTCGGTGATCCGCTCGCGCCGCACGGCGCGCGCCGTGGAGGATTCGAGGGAGGCGACGGCCTGGCGGGCGGCGGTCTCACTGATGTCGATTCCGATGACCTCGCGGCCCGCGCGGGCCAGGACCTCGGCTATGCCGGTGCCCATGGTGCCGAGGCCGACGACGGCAATGGTGGAGAGAGGGGTGTCCATCACGGGACTCCAGGGTGAGTGACGACTGTGAGGAGCACGGCGGAGGGCGCGGTCGAAGACGACCGGCGCTCGGGGTGCGGGAACTACGTGTCGTGGTGCACGGTCCCGGGTGCGCACGGCACGCGGGGATGAGGTGACGGGCTCTGTCCCGAGCCGCGTCTCACGAACTGCCGAACCGACAAGCACTCCGGATGGCTGCGTCACCAGGCCATCGGAGCCGGCGGGTGTGTGTCCCGCTCACCTGAGCTTAACCGGCGAGTAACGAGCGCGCCAGCCCTGGCTGCCTGTGCACTGGCACACAGTTCGTCGACCACGGTGTGTCCACCGCTCTAAACTCAGCGTCATGGATGAGGAGTTCCGCTCGCTCACGGACAGGCTCGGCGACGAGGCAGGTGGGTCCGAGGCCTTCCGCAGGCTGCTCGGCACCGAGGACGACGAAGAGCTGGCCCGGGTCCTCGTGGAGCCTGAACGCCCTCTCTGGGCCCGCGAGATCGCGGCGTTCCGGCTCGGCTGCCGTGGCGACCGCCGGGCCTTCGAGGCACTGGTCCTTTTCCTCAACCACCGCGATCCGGAGCGCTGCGTGTCCGCCGCGCACGCCCTCCGGCTCCTCGGTGACCCCCGGACCCCCAGAGCGGCTGCCGCGCTCGCCACCAACAGCCTGCGGACGGGCTACGCCCTGCACCCGGTCCGGCTGCTCACCGCCCTGCGCGCACCCGAATCGGTGCCCGCCCTGGTCAGCACCCTGCACCGGCTGCTGACCCCCGACGAACCGCACTGGCGCGTGGCGCTCGCGTGCGTCGAGGGGCTGGGAAGCCTGGGGGACGACGGGGCCCGCACGGTCCTGGAGGCGGCGCTGCCGCACCCGCGGCTCGGCACGGCGGCGGCGGATGCGCTCAGGCGGCTGCCGGCGGGGTGATGGCACGGACGTACCGGACCTCCGGCACCACGGCACCTCCCGCCTCGAAGGGCTCCTCCGTACCGTCCGGCCCGAACCCTGCCCGCTCGTAGAAGCGCCGGGCCCGCACGTTCTCCTTCAGTACCCAGAGCGACATCCCGGCGTATCCGTCCGCCCGTGCGCGCGCAGTCACCTCGGCCAGCAGTGCGCGTCCGGTGCCCGTACCCGTACGGTCCGGGTGTACGTAGAGCGCGTACAGCTCCGCGCTGCCGGGCAGGGCGTCCTCGTCGCGGCACGGGCCGTAACAGGCCCAGCCGGTCACGGTGGTGGCGTCCGGGGCCTCGGCCACCAGGTTCACCGGGCCGCCTTCCGCCGCGAGGTACGTGCGTCGGCGTTCGGCGTCCCGGGCGACGTCCATCGCGTCCAGGTATCCCTGAGGGATCAGACCCGCGTACGCGTGCCGCCAGCCGCGCACCCGGATGTCCGCCACGGCGGCGCAGTCGTCGAGCGTCATGTCGCGTATGCGTAGGCCGGGGGCGTACGCGGGATCGGGCCGAGTGGTCACGCGGCCCATCCTGGCGTACGCCCCCGGTGCGGGGCCCGGTATTTCTCAGCTGCGGTTCAGCCGCGGAAGCCGAGCAGGCCGTGCAGCGTCCTGCCCTTCAGGTTCGCGCCCGCCTTCGTGGCGGGTGCGGGCTTCGGTTCCGGCAGGGCGTCGCAGACCACGTCCGCGCCCCCGCTGCCACCGCCCTTCGGGAGGGTGCCGTCGGTGAGGTAGTCCACCAGGTGGGCGTCCAGACAGTCGTTGCCGCTCAGGGTGATGCCGTGGTTGCCGCCGCCCTGCTCGACCACGAGGCCGGAGCCCTTGAGCCTGCGGCTCATGGTCACGCCGCCCTCGTAGGGCGTGGCCGCGTCGTCGGTGGCCTGGAAGATCAGCGCCGGTGGGATCCGGTCGTTGGTGACCCGCACGGGCTCCAGCGGCTCCACCGGCCAGGTGGCGCACGGGGCGTTGTACCAGGTGTTGTTCCAGGTCATGAAGGGCGACTTGCGGTGCGCCTGCCAGGTGTCGTTGCGCCAGGTGCTCCACGTCCGGGGCCAGCCGGCGTCCCGGCACTGTACGGCCGTGTAGACGGAGTAACCGTTCTCGCCGGCCTTGTCGACTGCGGCGAAGTCCTCGTACGCGGTGGCGAGCGCGTCCTGGTCCTTGTCGTTCACGTACGCCGCGAACGCCTCGGCGAGTCGCGGCCAGTAGCCGTTGTAGTAACCGCCGGGCATGAAGGTGTCCTCGAGCTCGCCCGGCCCGACCCTGCCGGCGGCGGGGTGCTTCTTCACCGCGTCGCGCATCCCGTACCAGGCGGCCTCCACCCCGGCGGGGTCCTTGCCGAGGCCGTACGTCGCGTCGTTCTTCGCGACCCACGCCGCGAAGGCCTTGTGGCGGGCGTCGAACGCGTGGTCCTGGCCGAGGTTGTCCTCGTACCAGACGCCGTCCGGGTCGACGACCGAGTCCAGCACGAGGCGGCGTACGCGCTCGGGGAACAGCTTGGCGTAGACCGCGCCCAGATACGTGCCGTAGGAGTATCCGAAGTAGTTGACCTGCCGGGCGCCCAAAGCCCGGCGGATGACGTCGAGGTCCTTCGCGGCGCTGACGGTGTCCATGTACGGCAGCAGGTCGCCGTGCTTCTCGCCGCACGCAGCCGCGAAGGACGCGGCCCGGTCGCGCGCGGTCCGCTCCGCCTCGTAGGAGTCCGGCACGGAGTCGGGACGTACGGGGTCGAAGTACTTCGGCACGCAGTTCAGGGCTGGGGTGCTCTTCCCGACCCCGCGCGGGTCGAACCCGATCACGTCGTACTGCGCGGCGAGCTTCGCGGGCAGCGAGGACGCCACGAATCCCGCCATCGAGAGCCCGCTGCCGCCCGGGCCGCCGGGGTTGACCAGCAGCGGCCCCTGCGACGTCTTCGCCGTGTGCGGGATCCGGGAGAGGGCGAGGGTGACCGGCCTGCCCGACGGGTTGTCATGGTCCAGCGGCGCGCGGACGGTCGAGCACTGCAAGGTCGGATACGCCTTCGTCCCGCAGCCGGTCCACCTGAGCGGCGCGGCGACGCGTGGTGTCACCGTGTCCGTCCCGGTGGCCGGTGCGGGCGGTGCGGACGCGGTGGACGGCGCGGCGGTCACCAGGCCCGCGACCGCGGCGCCGACGGCGACCAGAATTCCT
Organism: Streptomyces sp. NPDC005752; assembly: GCF_040630715.1. NCBI lineage: Bacteria > Bacillati > Actinomycetota > Actinomycetes > Kitasatosporales > Streptomycetaceae > Streptomyces > Streptomyces sp. NPDC005752. The sequence goes on from NZ_JBEXYB010000017.1 coordinate 122,604, forward strand.
GCACGTTTCGTCATACGGCCTCCCGTGGTCGGGCGTAGCGGCTGTGGGTGGCACAGCCCCGGCCGCATGCTTCCCGGATCCGGATGCCGAAGGACACATGTCGTCCAGAGTTGACCCGTTCGGTGAGGGGGTCGCCGCGGTCAGAGCAGCGACAGCTGGGTGGGGCCCGTCGCGGGAGCGTCCGGGAGGGACGCCGGGGCGTCGCGGGCGGTGCGGTGGGCGCCGCGGCCGTCGGCCGGGCCGATGCCGAACTCGGCCGCGAGCTCGTGCACCCGGCGGGTGATGCCCCGCTGGTACCAGGTCGGCGCGTACGCCCCGTCGGCGTACATCCGCTCGTACCGGTGCACCAGGTGCGGGTGGTGCTGTGCGAGCCACTGCATGAACCACTCGCGGGCGCCGGGCCGCAGGTGCAGGACGAGCGGCGTGACCGAGGTCGCCCCGGCGGCGGCCACGGCGCGGACCGTGGCGCGTAGCTGATCGGGGTGGTCACCGAGGAAAGGGATGACCGGGGCCATCAGTACCCCGCAGCCGATCCCGCCGTCCGTCATGGCGCGGACGACGTCCAGCCGGCGCTCGGGGGAGGGAGTGCCCGGCTCGACCGTGCGCCACAGCTCGGGGTCGGTGAATCCCACGGAGACGGAGACGCCCACCTCGGTGACCTCGGCGGCCTGCCGCAAGAGGTCGAGGTCGCGCAGGATCAGGGTGCCCTTCGTGAGGATGGAGAAGGGGTTCGCGTGGTCGCGGAGGGCCGTGATGATGCCGGGCATCAGCCGGTAGCGGCCTTCGGCCCGCTGGTAGCAGTCGACGTTCGTGCCCATCGCGATGTGCTGGCCCTCCCACTGAGGGGAGGCCAGCTGCCGGCTCAGCAGTTCGGGAGCGTTGACCTTCACGACGATCTGGGAGTCGAAACCGAGGCCGGTGTCCAGGTCCAGATAGGTGTGGGTCTTGCGTGCGAAGCAGTACACGCACGCATGGGAGCAGCCCCGGTACGGGTTCACGGTCCATTCGAACGGCATCCGGGAGGCCCCCGGTACCCGGTTCACGATCGAGCGGGCCCGGATCTCGTGGAAGGTGATCCCCTTGAATTCCGGGGTGTCGAAGGTGCGCGTCGTCACCGCGTCCGCGGCGAAGAGCGCGCCCTCACCCGGTTTTGCGGTGTTCTCTGCCAGATTGTCCCAGCGCATGCACGCCTCCTCGGTAGCACTCAGCAGAGAATAGAACATATGTTCCCTTGATCGTGCGCGGCGGAGCGCCGGACCCGATTTTGAGGGGCCGTACCCGAGGTGGTTGGCTCAGCAGCACCCCGAACAACCGAGTGCTGGAGGAGCAGGCATGGCGCAGGTCGAGGCCACGACAGAGCGGATCATCGCGGCGGACGCAGAGACGGTGTTCGATGCGCTGGCCGACTACAAGGAGGTCCGGGGCAAGGTGCTCACCGGCCACTTCAGTGAGTACGAGGTGCGTGAGGGCGGAGACGGCGAAGGCACCCTCGTTCACTGGAAGCTCCAGGCCACGAGCAAGCGGGTCCGTGACTGTCTGCTCGAGGTCACCGAGCCCACCGACGGGCAGCTGATCGAGAAGGACCGCAACTCCTCGATGGTCACCACCTGGACCGTCACCCCGGCGGGTGAGGGTAAGTCCAGGGCCGTCGTCACCACCGTATGGAACGGCGCCGGCGGCATCGGCGGGTTCTTCGAGAAGACCTTCGCGCCCAAGGGACTCGGCCGGATCTACGACGAAGTGCTGCAGAACCTCGCTGCCGAGGTCGAGAAGTAAGCCTGCGCCCCCTGCTGTTGGCGTGCGGCCGGCCTCACCGGAACGGGTGGTTTTCCCGGGTGGCCGGTTGCGCGCCGTAGTGCCTCCCACCGGCGCATAAGCCCTCTGCGTGCGCCGTGCGCGCGCCTCTTCGCGTTTGCCCCGCCTTGCCACCTGATGCGAGAAATGGGCGGCGCAGCTGCGATGAGGGGAGCGTCACGTGGTGGGTGGGATCACTCTGGTGAAGGACGAGCCGGGAGACACAGGGTACGGGCCACCCGGGCCCGGTACCCCGGTGCAGGCCGAGCCGCCCCCGCCCCCGTCCGTCGCCGGACCGGCCGCGCCGCCGGACGAGATCAGCCCCCGCAGGGTTCGGCTGGTCTTCCTCGGGCTGATGCTCACCCTGCTGCTCGCGGCGCTCGACCAGATGATCGTCGCCACCGCTCTGCCGAAGATCGTCGGTGAGCTGCACGGGCTGGACAAGATGTCCTGGGCGGTCACCGCCTATCTGCTCGCCTCCACGATCGGCCTGCCGATCTACGGGAAGCTCGGCGACCTCTTCGGCCGCAAGGGCGTCTTCCAGTTCGCCATCATCATCTTCGTCATCGGCTCCGCCCTCGCGGGCTGGTCGCGCACCATGGACGAACTCATCGCCTTCCGGGCCGTCCAGGGCATCGGCGGCGGCGGCCTCATGATCGGGGTGCAGGCGATCATCGCCGACATCGTCCCGGCGAGGGAACGGGGTCGCTACATGGGCCTCATCGGGGCCGTCTTCGGCCTCGCCTCCGTCGCGGGGCCGCTCCTCGGCGGTTTCTTCACCGACCACGCCTCCTGGCGCTGGTGCTTCTACGTCAACGTGCCGTTCGGCATCGTCACCCTGGCCGTCATCGCGGTCGTACTCAAGCTGCCCAAGCCGGCGGTCCGCCCCCGCCTCGACGTGCTGGGGGCGCTGCTGCTCGCCGCCGCGTCGACCTGCCTGGTGCTGCTCACCAGCTGGGGCGGTACGGAGTACGCCTGGGGTTCGCGCACCATCCTGGGACTCGCCGCCGGAGCCGCCGGAACGACCCTGCTCTTCCTCGTCGTCGAGCACCGCGCCGCCGAACCCGTCATCCCGCTGCGGCTGTTCCGCGACTCGGTCTTCAACGTCACCTCGCTCGTGGGCGCGGTCGTCGGAGTCGCGCTCTTCGGGGCCGCCAGCTATCTGCCGACCTACCTCCAGATGGTCGAGGGTGTGTCCGCCACCGAGTCGGGGCTGCTGATGCTGCCCATGATGGGCGGCATCGTCATCGCCTCCGTCGTCTCCGGACAGCTGGTCTCGCGCACCGGCCGCTACCGGGTCTATCCACTGGTGGGCGGAGCGGTCTCGGCCGTCGGCATGTGGCTGCTCTCCCTGCTCGACACCAACACCTCGGCGCTGGAGTACGGCATCTGGCAGGCGGTCCTGGGCATCGGGATCGGCCTCGTCATGTCCGTCCTGGTCCTGGCCGTGCAGAACTCCGTACGTCCCTCCGACCTCGGCACCGCCACCAGCGCCCACAACTACTTCCGGCAGATCGGCGGCAGCGTCGGCGCCGCGATCTTCGGCACCCTGTTCGCGGGGCGGCTCGCGGACGCGCTCGGGGTGCGGCTTCCCTCCGGTGCCGACCTTCCCGATCCTGAGTCGATCACCCCGCAGCTGGTCCACGCCATGGAGCCGGCGCTGCGCGACGCCTACATCCAGGCGTACGCCGACGCGATGCCACGGATCTTCCTCTACCTGGTGCCGGTGCTTCTGCTCGGCCTGTTCCTCGCCTTCTTCCTCAAGGAGAAACCGCTGGTGTCCCACCACACTCCGCAGACGGCCACCGACCCGACCGTGGCGCACTCCACGATCCCCGCGGCCCGCACCGACCCCGGCCCGCCGCAGCCCGGTCCCCTTTCAGGGGTCCCGGTCTGCGGATCTGTCCAGCACCCCGACGGCACGGAGGTGGGGAGGGCCGCGCTCACTCTCATCGACGTCCAGGGACGCCAGGTCGGGCGCGGGGCGAGCGGCGGGGACGGGCGGTACGCACTGAGTGCGCCCGGGGCCGGTGCCTATGTGCTGATCGCCGCCGCGGGCGGACACCAGCCGCAGGCCGTCAGCGTCACGGTCAGCGACCGGCCGGTGGAGCTCGACGTGGTCCTGGGCGGGGCCGGGCGGCTCGCCGGCGCGGTACTCACCCCCGACGGTGCCCCCGTCAGCGACGCCGCGGTCACCCTCACCGACGTACGGGGGGAAGTCGTGGCGACCACCCGGACCGGACGCGAAGGCGCCTACGTCATCAGCGAGCTGGTTGCCGGTGAGTACACCCTGGCGGCCAGCGCCCCGGCCTTCCGTCCCGCCGCCCTCCCGGTCAGCGTGCAGGCGGCCCGGGAGACCAGGCAGGACATCGAGCTGGCGGGCGGCGCGGTGCTGCGCGGGATCGTGCGCGCACCCGGCGGACGCGCCGTCGAGGACGCCAGGGTCACGCTTCTGGACGCGGCGGGCAACGTCGTCGACACCCTCACCACCGGCTCCGACGGGGCGTTCCGCTTCGTGGACCTGTCGACCGGTGAGTACACCGTGATCGCCGCCGGCTACCCGCCGGTCGCCACCGTGCTCCAACTCCCCGGAGGAGGACGGACCGAACGCGACCTCCAGCTGGGGCACGAGGACTGACGGCCGGTCAGCCGGACAGGGGGTGTGCGGAGCATCCCGCACACCCCCTGTACTCACGGCAGCAGACGGGGCCTCCGTCCCGCCGCGACGTCCTCGACCCAGCCGAGGCACGCCACCGCAGCGGAGATCAGCACCCACGCGACGCCGAACTGCACCGACAGGCTGTCCAGGCGGGGGAGACGTTCACCCTCGATGACGCCGCCTCACTGCGTTCCTTCGCCACCCGCCGGGGGGTCGGCGCGCTCTCCCTGTGGGCGGCCTTCCGCGACCGGGAGTGCGCCTCGGAGGAGGACACCTCCACAGCCTCGGACAGCTGCAGTGGAGCGGACCAGGACGCGGGGGCGCCCGCCGAAGCGCCGAGCGGCTGAGCGTCGGCCGGGCGGGCTCAGCGCGGCGGGGTCTCCCGGACCAGTGCCATCAGCGCCTTCGCCCCCGGGCTCATGGCCCGGGCCGGCGGGAGCACCACGACGCTCTCGTAGACCGGCCTCCGCGTCCCCCCGAGCTCGACGGCGACCAGGTCCCGCGCCTCCGGCTTGCGGGAGAAGTGATGCGGCACCACCGCGATCCCGAGGCCCTCGTGCACGAGCTCCAACAGGCTGTGCACGTCGTTGACCTCGAGGGCCACCGTGCTGCGGCGGACCCCGGCCGCGGCGAACGCCTCGTCCGCGGCGCGCCGGGGCCCCCAGTCCGGGTGGAAGTCGATGAACGACTCACCGCGCAGATCGCCCCAGGCCACCCGCGCGCCTTCCCGGGCGAACCGGTGGCCGGGGGCGCACAGGACGACCATGGGCTCCCGGGCCAGCGGTACGAGTTCGCCCCGCCACTCGGGCGGACTCACGGTCGCGGCGAACGCGAGGTCCAGCCGTCCTCCCGCCACCCCTTCCAGCAGGCTGGAGGTGCCCTCCTGCCGCAGCCGGATCTCCATGTGCGGGTGCTCCCGGTGGAAGGCCGCGAGCAGCCGCGCCGTGCTGACCCCGGCCACGCACTGCTCGACCCCCAGCGTCAGCGTGCCGCGCAGCAGCCCTCGTACCGCGTCGACGGCGTCCCGCGCCGCCCTGGCACCCGCCAGGGTGCGCTCCGCCTCCACCAGCAGGGCCGACCCCGCCTCGGTGAGCCGGACCGTGCGCGTCGTGCGACTGAACAGCGGCGTCTTCAACTCGTGCTCCAGCGCCCGGACGGACGCGGACAGCCCGGACTGGGACACGGCCAGACGCTCGGCCGCGCGGGTGAAGTGCTGCTCCTCGGCGACGGCGACGAAGTGCTCCAGCTGACGCAGTTCCATGATTGAGCAATCTAACCGATGAATCTCAGCGGAATCTCCTGTTGGACCGCTGGATCGTTCTCCGCCAGGCTTGGGGCGCGCACCAGACCTGGCGCGCTGTGCCGCGCCCCGTGGAGTGCTCGTATGTACCTTCCGTCCGCCGACCGTTACACCGCCATGCCCTACCGGCGCACCGGACGCAGCGGCCTGCTGCTCCCCGCGCTGTCCCTCGGGCTCTGGCACAACTTCGGAGGCGACCGGACCCCCGAGAGCCAGGGTGCGATCCTGCGCCGGGCCTTCGACCTCGGCATCACCCACTTCGACCTCGCCAACAACTACGGCCCGCCGCCCGGCTCCGCCGAGACCGCCATGGGCCGGGCCCTGAGGACGGACTTCGCCGGACTCCGCGACGAGATCGTCGTCTCCACCAAGGCGGGCTACCACATGTGGGAGGGCCCGTACGGGGAGTGGGGCTCCCGCAAGAACCTGCGCTCCTCGCTGGACCAGAGCCTCGACCGGCTCGGCCTCGACTACGTCGACGTCTTCTACTCCCACCGCTTCGACCCCGACACCCCGCTCGAGGAGACGATGGGCGCGCTCGACACAGCGGTCCGCCAGGGCAAGGCGCTCTACGCAGGCGTCTCCAACTACTCCGCGGAGCAGACCCGCGAAGCCGCCCGCATCCTGAACGAGCTCGGCACCCCGCTCCTCATCCACCAGCCGCGCTACTCCATGCTCGACCGCTGGGTCGAGGACGGACTGCTGGACGTTCTGGACGAGCTCGGCACCGGCTCCATCGCGTACTCCCCACTGGAGCAGGGCATCCTCTCCGACCGCTACCTGCACGGCATCCCGGACGGATCGCGTGCGGCGGGGAGCAGCCCCTTCCTGTCGGCCGAGGCGGTCACCCCGGACCTGGTGAGCCGACTGGGCGCGCTGAACGACCTGGCACTGGGGCGCGGACAGTCGCTCGCCCAGATGGCGCTCGCCTGGGTGCTGCGCGGAGGCCGGGTCACCTCCGCCGTCGTCGGCGCCAGCAGCGTCAGCCAGCTGGAGAACAGCGTGGCGACGGTCCGCAACCTGGAGTTCGGCGAGGACGAGCTCGCGCGGATCGACGAGCTGGTCAAGGGCACGGCCCGGGGCTGACGGCCCGCGGTCGCCCCGCGACGGTGCCGTGTGCGGTCGCCCGTGCCGGAGCCGCGTGCCAGGAACCGACCGCCGCGCTCGGGCCGCCCGCCGATGTCCTCGCCGGACCGGACGGGCGGCCCCCTGCCGTGCGCGGCCCCGCCGCCGCTGAACTCCCGGCGAAGGGAACTGGACAGCGTCCAGGATCTGTCCGAGAGTGGCGGGGGCCGATGCCGGGAGGGGACGCCGGCAGGGCATCCCATAGGGTTGACCTGCGAGTAAGGGAGCGGTGAGCGTGAAGATCCTCGTCAGCGCCGACATGGAAGGCGCCACCGGAGTGACCTGGCCGGCCGATGTGCTGCCGGGCACCCCGCAGTGGGAGCGGTGCCGTTCGTTCTTCACCTCCGACGTGAATGCCGCGGCACTCGGTTTCTACGACGGGGGTGCCGACGAGGTCCTCGTCAACGAGGCCCACTGGACCATGCGCAATCTGCTCCTGGAACGGCTCGACGACCGCGTCCAGATGCTCACGGGCAAGCACAAGTCCCTCTCCATGGTCGAGGGCATCCAGCACGGCGACGTCGACGCCGTGGCGTTCATCGGCTACCACACGGGCGCCGGCACCGAGGGCGTGCTCGCCCACACCTACCTCGCGAACTCCATCACCGGCGTCTGGCTGAACGGGGTCCGTGCCAGTGAGGGGCTGCTCAACGCCCATGTCGCGGCGGAGTACGGCGTCCCCGTCATCCTGGTCACCGGCGACGACCTGACCTGTGTGGACGCACACGGCTACGCCCCGGAGGCGCGCACGGTCGCGGTGAAGGACTACGTCTCGCGCTACGCCGCCGTCTGCCGCACCCCGGCCCGTACAGCCGCCGACATCAGGGCGGCCGCCGCCGGTGCGACCGCGCTCGCCGGGCGCCGGGCACCCGTGACAGGCGGCACCTACGAAGTGGAGCTGGAGTTCGACGCCGAGCATCTGGCGTCCGCCGCGACCGTGGTCCCCGGTGTGGCGCCGAGCGGCGAGCGGCGCGTCGCCTACACCAGCGGGACCATGTACGAAGGTATTCGGACGTTCAAGGCGGTGACGACGATCGTGTCGGCCGCCGTGGAGGAACAGTATGGCTGAGGACAGCAGGCCCACCGGGTCGGTCGACGAGCAGGCGCTCTCGGAGGCGGTGACGTTCACCTCCGAGCTGATCCGCATCGACACGACCAACAGCGGCGACGGGAGCTGCCGCGAGCGCCCCGCCGCCGAATACGTCGCCGAGCGGCTCGCCGGGGCCGGGCTGGAGCCCGTCCTCCTGGAGCGCACCCCGGGACGGACGAACGTCGTGGCCCGGATCGAGGGAACCGACCCCTCTGCCGACGCCCTCCTCGTACACGGTCACCTCGACGTGGTGCCCGCCGTGGCCGACGACTGGACGGTGCACCCCTTCTCCGGCGAGGTGCGCGACGGCGTCGTGTGGGGACGCGGGGCCATCGACATGAAGAACATGGACGCGATGGTCCTCTCCGTGGTCCGGGCCTGGGCGCGCGCGGGCGTACGACCGCGCCGCGACATCGTCATCGCCTATACGGCCGACGAGGAGGCGAGTGCCGACGACGGAGCCGGATTCCTCGCCGACCGGCACGCCGGGCTGTTCGACGGCTGCACGGAGGGCATCAGCGAGTCCGGGGCGTTCACCTTCCACGCCGGCCCCGGCATGGCGCTCTACCCCATCGCCGCGGGCGAGCGCGGAACGGGCTGGCTCAAGCTGACCGCCGAGGGCAAGGCCGGGCACGGTTCCAAGGTCAACAAGGCCAACGCCGTCAGCAGGCTCGCCGCCGCCGTCGCCCGGATCGGTGCCCACGAGTGGCCGGTACGGCTGACCCCGACGGTGCGCGCCGCCCTCACCGAGATCGCCGCGCTGCATCACATCCGCGTCGACACCGAAGCCCCCGGCTTCGACGTGGACGAGCTCCTCGGAAAGCTCGGCCCGGCCGCGGCCCTGGTCGAGCCGACCGTGCGCAACAGCACCAACCCGACGATGCTGGACGCCGGTTACAAGGTCAACGTGATCCCCGGCCACGCCACCGCCCAGATCGACGGACGCGTGGTGCCCGGCGGGGAGGAGGAGTTCCGCGAGACCCTGGACCGACTGACGGGCCCCGGCGTCGACTGGGAGTTCCAGCACCGTGAGGTGGCTCTGCAGGCCCCGGTCGACTCACCGACGTACGCGAAGATGCGCGCGGCCATCGAGCTGTTCGACCCGGACGCCCACGTCGTCCCCTACTGCATGTCCGGCGGCACGGACGCCAAGCAGTTCTCCCGGCTCGGCATCACCGGATACGGCTACTCACCGCTGAAGCTGCCCGTCGGCTTCGACTACCAGGCGCTGTTCCACGGTGTCGACGAGCGGGTACCCGTCGAAGCCCTGCACTTCGGTGTCCGGGTCCTGGACCACTTCCTGCGCACCGCCTGACGAACGCCGGAAGCACCGCCCGGCGGACTGCACCGCCGCAACACCGATTGCCCGACCGAAGAGGGGGAACCGTCCATGGTGTCCACAGAGGCGTACGGCACTTGGCCGTCACCGATCGACGCGGAGCTCACCGCCTCGCACGACGGACGGCCCGAGTTCGTCGGGACCGTCGGCGACGAGGTGTGGTGGACGGAACCCCGCCCGGCCGAGGGCGGCCGGCGTGCTCTCGTGCGCCGCACGGCCGACGGCGGCACCCGGTCCGTGCTCCCCGAACCGTGGAACCCGCGCAGCCGCGTCATCGAGTACGGCGGAACGCCGTGGGCCGGTGCCCCGCGCGCGGAAGGCGGCCCCCTGGTCGTCTTCGTCCACTTCCCCGACCAGCGGCTGTACGCCTACGCACCGGACGGCCCGGGCGAGCCGTGGCCGCTCACCCCGGTGTCGGACGTCGGAGGAGGACTGCGCTGGGTGGAGCCGCAGTTGCACCTCGAGCGGGACGAGGTGTGGTGCGTACTGGAGGAGTTCACCGGGGAGTCGCCCACCGATGTGCGCCGGGTGATCGCCGCCGTTCCCCTGGACGGATCGGCCGCCGAGGACCGCACGGGCGTACGTGAACTCACCGACGACCGGAACCGGTTCGTCACCGGCCCGAGGCTGTCGCACGACGGCCGCCGGGCCGCGTGGATCACGTGGGACCATCCCCAGATGCCGTGGGACGGCACCGTCGTGAAGATGGCCGACGTCACCGCTGAAGGCGAATTCACCGACGTCCGGCCCCTGGTCGGCGACATCGACGAGTCCGTCGTCCAGGTGGAGTGGGACCGGGACGGCTCGCTGCTCTTCGTGTCGGACGTCGGAGGCTGGTGGGAGCTGCAGCGGATCAGGCCCGATGCCGTCGCCGGTGCGGTCGTGCCCACCAGCCGCCTCTGCACCGTACGCAACGAGGAGTTCGGCGGGCCGCTGTGGAAGATCGGCCTGCGCTGGTTCCAGCTCCTGGACAACGGGCTGATCGCCGTCGTCCACGGCCGGGGCACCACCGCACTCGGTGTGCTCGACCCGGAGACCGGTGACCTCGTCGACGCCGCGGGCCCGTGGACCGCGTGGGCGGAGTCGCTCGCCGTGCAGGACACCCGGGTGGTCGGCATCGCCGCGAGCCCTCACACGTCGTACGAAGTGGTGGAGCTGGACACGGCCACGGGCCACACACGGACCATCGGCGCGCCCCACCGGGACGCGGTCGACCCCGCCTACCACCCCGAGCCGCAGATCCGTACCTTCACGGGGCCGGCCGGACGCGAGATCCACGCCCACGTGTACCCGCCGCGCCACCCCGACCGCACCGGGCCCGACGGTGAACTGCCCCCCTACGTCATCTGGGCGCACGGCGGCCCGACCGGCCGCTCCCCGGTCGTACTCGACCTGGAGATCGCCTACTTCACCTCCCGGGGCATCGGCGTCGCCGAGGTCGACTACGGCGGCTCGACCGGTTACGGCCGCGCCTACCGCGAACGGCTCCGCGGACAGTGGGGCGTCGTCGACGTGGAGGACTGCGCCGCCGTCGCACTTGGGCTGGCCGAGGAGGGCGCGGCCGACCGCGGCCGGCTGGCGATCCGGGGCGGAAGCGCCGGGGGCTGGACCGCCGCCGCCTCCCTCACCCGGACCGACGTGTACGCCTGTGGAGCGATCAGCTACCCGATCCTCGACCTGGAGGGCTGGGCCACCGGAGAGACGCACGACTTCGAGTCGCAGTACCTGGAATCGCTCGTGGGGCCGTACGCCGAGGTGCCCGAGCGCTACCGCGAGCGTTCGCCCGTCAACCACACCGACGGCCTCACCACGCCGTTCGTGCTGCTCCAGGGGCTCGACGACCCGATCTGCCCGCCCGTCCAGTGCGACCGGTTCCTCGCCGCGATCGAGGGTCGCGGCATCCCGCACGCCTATCTCGCCTTCGAGGGGGAGGCGCACGGCTTCCGCCGGGCCGACACCGTGAGGCGTGCACTGGAGGCCGAGCTGTCGTTGTATGCGCAGACGTTCGGCATCGACCGCCCCGACGTACCGCGGCTGGAGCTCGCGAAGTGACCCTGGAACCTCTCGTCCGCGCGGCCCGGCTGCGCCCCGGGGCGCGGGTCGCGGTCGTCGCCCCCAGCGGCCCCGTGCCGGCCGAACGGATGGCGCGCGGCCTCGACCTGCTGCGCGGCTGGGACCTGGACCCCGTCGTGGCTCCGCACGCCCTCGACACCCACCCGGTCCTGGACCACCTCGCGGGTACGGACGAGGACCGCGCGCGGGACCTGCAGGAGGCCTGGTGCGACCCGTCCGTGGACGCGGTGCTGTGCGCCAGGGGCGGGTACGGCGCACACCGCATGGTCGATCTCCTGGACTGGTCCGCGATACGTGCGGCCGGGCCGAAGCCGTTCGTCGGCTACAGCGACGTCACCGTGCTGCACGAGGCGTTCGCGCTGCGGGCCGGGTTCTCGACCCTGCACGGCCCGATGGTCGCCACCGATGTCTTCCTGAAGGACGCAGCCACTCAACAGGCCCTGCGGTCCACCTTGTTCGAACCCGAGTCGACGCAGAGGCTCGGTCTGGACGGGGCGGCCGCGCTGGTCCCCGGTACGGCCCGGGGGGTCACCTACGGCGGCTGTCTGAGCCTGCTCGCCGCCGACGCCGGCACCCCGCAGGCCAGGACCTCCGCCCGGGGCGGCCTGCTGGTGATCGAGGACATCGGGGAGGAACCGTACCGGCTGGACGGCATCCTCACCCGGCTGCTGCGGATCGGCGCCCTCGACGGGATATCCGGGGTGGTGTGCGGCTCGTGGGAGGGGTGCGGACCGTACGAGGGCGTGCGGGCCGTGCTCGCCGACCGGCTGGGCGGTCTCGGGATTCCGGTGGTCGAGGAGCTGGGCTTCGGTCACGGACCCACGGCGCTGACCGTCCCGCTCGGCGTCCCGGCGGTGCTGGACGCGCCGGCTGACGGCGGCCGGTGCACGCTCACCGCCCAAGTGCCCGCGCTCGTCTGACGCGCAGGCCGCGGACACGGCGCATCTTCCGGGGGAACCCGGCTCCCGTACATTGACAGCGGTATGAGGTGTGTCACACCATGGGCCGGGCCCAGCACTTACCGGTCGGTAAGGTGTCCTCGGTGTGGAGGTCCATGTGTCGCGCGCCGTGCCCGGATTCCGCCGTCCGCTCACCTTGCTCGCGGGGGCGGCGCTCCTTGCCCCACTGGCCCTGACCGGCGTACCGCGGGCGTCCGCGGCCGAGCAGTACACCGTCACCGCGCTGGAGTTCACCGTGCGGGCCGGCGACCGGTCCTGCACCGTGGACGCCGACCTCTACAGGCCGGCCGGCGTCGACGCGCGGCATCCCGCCCCGGCCGTCCTCGCCACCAACGGCTTCGGCGGCAGCAAGTCCGACGGTTCCACCGACGTCATCGGCAGGTCCTTCGCCGAGCGCGGCTACGTCGGACTCGTCTACTCGGGCCTGGGTTTCGGCAGGTCCGGCTGCCTCATCACGCTCGACGACCCCGCGATCGACGGCGAGGCGGCCTCCGGGCTCGTCGACTTCCTCGCCGGTACCCGCGCCGCTGACGACGGCACCAAGGCCGACTACGTCACCTCGGACGCACCCGGTGACCCGGTCGTCGGCATGATCGGCGGCTCCTACGGCGGAGCCGTCCAACTGGCGACGGCATCCGCCGACCACCGCGTCGACGCGCTCGTCCCGCTGATCACCTGGAACGACCTGGCGTACTCGCTGGCACCCAACGCGGCCGGAGCGACCCGGGGTGTCTCCTCCGAGACGCCCGGCGTCTTCAAGTGGCAGTGGACAGACGGTTTCTACCTGATGGGTGAGGGTCAGCCCCTGCTGGTCCCGACCCTCGACCCGTCGCGTTTCGGCAGCCTCGGGTGCCTGCACTTCGCCGAGCGGGCCTGCGACACCATCCGCCTCCTGAACTCCGGCCGCTACCCCACCGCCGCGACGCGGGAGATGCTGACGTACGCGCGGAGCGTCTCGCCGGCCTCCTACCTGTCCGGTGTCACCGCGCCGACCCTGCTCGTGCAGGGCCAGGCCGACAGCCTGTTCAACCTCAACGAGGCCACCGCGACCTACCGGGCACTCGAGGCCCGGGGCACCACGACGAAGATGATCTGGCAGTCGTGGGGCCACAGCGGCGGCTCGGTGCCCGGCGAACTCGACCTGGGCAGCGGCAATCTGGAGACCAGCTACGTCGGGCAGCGCATCCTCGCCTGGTTCGACCGGTACCTCCACCACGACGAGAACACCTCCACCGGACCCGAGTTCGCGTACTACCGGGACTGGGAGAGCGGTTACGGCACCGCGGCCGCCGTACCGGGCATGTCCCGCACGATGTACCTCTCCGGCGACGGCGCTCTGGTGGACAGCCGCTCGAAGGTCGCCCGGGGCAGTCGTCAGTACGCCAACCGGCTCCTTGCGACGAGCCATTCGGAAAGCTCCCTCGCGGGGCTCATCGGGCTGTCCGACCCGGCGCCCTACGACACCGAGGGCACCTACCTCGGGTGGACCGGTCCGCCGCTGACGTCTCCGCTCGACGTGGTAGGCGCGCCGAGGGCCACGCTCAAGGTCGTATCGCCGAAGACGGAACGGGTCCAGAACAGCGGCGACGCCGCGGACAAGCTGGTGCTGTTCGCCAAGGTGTACGACGTGGCGCCCGACGGGACCCAGAAGCTGGTGAACCGGCTCGTCGCGCCGGTGCGCGTCCCCGACGTCACCCGCCCCTTCACCGTCGAGCTCCCAGGCGTCGTCCACCGGTACGAGGCCGGGCACCGGCTGCGGTTCGTGGTCGCCGGAAGCGACACGGCCTACTTCGGCAACCGGGGCGTCAAGCCGGTCACCGTGGTCAGCGCCCCGGGGGACACAGGCGTCCTGGAACTCCCCGTGGTCGGCTGACCGTCACCCGTACGGTCCCGCTCATCGCTCCCCGGGTCCCGGACGGAGGCATCCTGGGGCCGGGGGCCGCCGCCCCCGGCAGCCGGAGCCCAGGACTCAGCGAAAGGGCCGCTCAATGAGCCCCAAGGACGTACACAGCGGGAGTAGGGGCGCGTTCAGCGCCGCCCGGATCGCCGTCACCCTCCTGGCCGTGCTGACGATCGTCTTCATCTGCGTGAACACTGCCGACGTCACCATCCGCGTGATCATCCCGAAGGTCACGATGCCGCTCTGGGCGGCGCTGCTGGGGGTCTTCGTGGCCGGTGCGCTCTGCGGGGCCTACCTCTTCCGCAGGCGTGCGGCCCGCTGACGGCTGTCCGGCCGGCCGGCCGCGACCGTCCGGGTGAACCGCACCCTCGGCAGCGGGAGGCTGCAGGGGCCCACAGGCCGCCGGGCCGGTGATCCGGCGCGTCCTCGTGACCGGTCAGGCGGGCACGTTCCGGTCGACGTACTCGAAGACGGAGCCGTCGGGATGGAGGGCGATGAGATTGCGGCCGGCCGGCGTGGGCACGGGCCCCGCGATGACCTTGGCGCCCACCCGGGTCAGAGCCGCGTGGGCATCGTCGACGTCCTTGACCGCGATCGTCGCCGACACCTTGCGCAGCACCTCCAGTTCGGCTTCGGGACCGCTCATCAGCAGGAAGCAGCCGATCGCGGCCACCGAGACCCCGCCGCGCTCGAAGCGCAGAGCCGGAGTGCTGGTCAGGCCCTCGTAGAAGGCCACCGAGGCCTCCAGGTCGTCGACGCAGATACGCAGCGTGGTTCCCAGGATCTCCATGCCCACGAGGGTAGTTGCCCGCAGGCCCGTATGTGATCGGTTCCGTGCCCGACCGCCGGATCACGCCCGGCAGAGGACCTCGCCGTGGGGCACCATGAACCATGCGTCGGGTTCCTCGCCCCACGCACGCCAGGCCTCCGACACGGCCGTCAGCCGGCCGGCGCTGGCATGTCCGCCGTCCACCGCCTGCTTCGCGTAATCCGACGCGGTCGTACGGTCCGCCCAGAGGCCGCTCCACCAGGCACGGTCGTCCGGGGTGGCGAAGCACCAGGCCGCCGCCGTCGGGGTGACGTCGGTGAAGCCCGCCTGCCGCGCCCAGGACAGCAACCGGCGTCCGGCGTCGGGCTCACCGCCGTTGGCGCGGGCCACCCGGCCGTACAGCTCCTGCCACTCCCGCATCCCGGGCGCCTCCGGGTACCAGGCCATGGCCGCGTAGTCGCTGTCGCGGGCCGCGACGACTCCGCCCGGGCGGCATACCCGCCGCATCTCGCGCAGGGCCTGTACCGGGTCCCCCACGTGCTGGAGCACCTGATGGGCGTGGACGACATCGAAGGAGTCGTCGGGGAAGTCCAGGGCGTGGACGTCGGCGACGGCGAACTCCACGTTGTCCACACCGCGTTCGGCGGCAGCCTCCGCCGCGCGGTCCAGGACGTCGGGGCTCCTGTCGACCGCGGTCACCCGGCCGGGCGCCACCAGCGCGGCGATGTCCGCGGTGATGGTACCCGGCCCGCAGCCCACGTCCAGGAGCGCCTGGCCCGGGCGGAGGGCGCCGATCAGGTAGGCCGCCGAATTGGCTGCGGTCCGCCATCGGTGCGAGCGGAGAACCGACTCGTGGTGACCGTGGGTGTAGACGGCTGTTTCCTTCGGCATGGCCGGACGTCCCCTCTTGGACCTCAGTCGCGGGCGATGGGCCGACGGTAGCTGTGATGTCGAATTGTGAGATAGCTGTCTTGCTATGTGGATTGATTTAGACGGGCATCGGGCAGTACACCGTCAGCGCTTCCGGCAGCTTGTCGATGAGCAGCTCCGTCCCCGAGTGCGCCACCTCGCCGTCGTAGGCGTACGGAGTCCCTGGGGTGAGCCCGGCGAGCCGTACCCTGCGGCGACGCACGGCCGCGTGGGCGGGGGAGCGGCTCAGCGGTCCGGCGACCGCCGCGGCGAGCAGCCGGAGGCCGGGGGTCCTGCCGCCGTGCACCACGCGTACGTCCAGCAGGCCGTCCGCCAGGTTGTGGCGGCGGCCCGGCGCGGGGCCCACCCGCCGGAACAGCCCGTTGCCCACGAACAGCAGCCACAGCGGGCGCCGCTTGCCCTGGAGCTCCGCGGTCAGGGGGCGCGAGCCGCGCAGCGCCTCGAGGGCCGCGAGCACGCCCGCGGGCCAGCCGCCGATCCTGGGCGACCAGCGCTCCCTGGTCCGGACGAGCTCCGGGTAGACGCCCAGGCTGAAGGCGTTGAGGAAGTACCCGTGCGCGCCGTCGGGCCCCTGCGGGCCGGGCCGGAAGCGGCCCAGGTCGACCCGGACCGCGTCGCCCGCGATCAGCGCCGTCACCGTGTCCTGCACCGTCTCGATGCCGAGGTCGTAGGCGAAATGGTTGAGTGTCCCGCCGGGGAAGACGGCGAGCGGCACGTTGTGGGTCGCCGCGACGGCCGCCGCCATGTTGACGGTGCCGTCGCCCCCGCACACGCCCAGGGCCTTGCCCTCCTGCGCGGCCTTCTCCATGCATCCCGCCAGATCCGCCGGCGCGCACTCCACCGTGGACGCGAGCGGCAGGGCGTCGCGGATCAGGGCCGCCGCGGCGGTCGCGGAGCCGGACTCCCGGTTGACGACGACCACCAGGTCCTGCCCGGCGGGCAGTGCCGGGGCCTCGCCCGGCGGTCTGCCGGGGGCGGGCAGCTGTCCACGGGTCGGTACGACGCCCCGCAGTGCGAACGCGGCACCCACGCCGAGCGCCGCACCGGCCAGCACATCGCTCGGATAGTGGACGCCTGTGTAGACGCGGGACGCCGCCACGGCAGCCGCCACCGGCGCGACGACGGCGCCCCAGCCCTTCGACTCCAGTGCGACACCCGTCGCGAAGGCGGCGGCGGACGCCGCGTGCCCCGACGGGAAGGACGAGGTGTAGGGCTGCCGCTTCAGCTGCCGCATGACCGGGACCAGATCCACTATGGGGCGCTCCCTGCGGACCGCACCCTTGCCCACGGTGTTGATCGCGGCCGACGCCACCGCCAGTGAGGCGATCCCGCGCAACGCCGCCCTGCGGGACCGCGCGCTGGAGCCCAGCGCCGCCATGCCCGCGGCGGCTCCGAACCACAGCAGCCCGTGGTTGGCGCCGCGGCTCAGCCGGGGCAGGACGGCATCGGCGCCGGGCCAGTGTCGGTCGGCCACGCGCTGGAACGCGGCAAGATCGTGCTGCTGGAATCTGGCCCGCCAGCGGCCGGGGGAGGGGAGGCTGTTCGTTGTCGACATGGGACAGCGAATACCCTGCGACCGGGCGGTGAACCAGGAGGCGCGCACGGCGACCTCCGCCGGATCCTGGTCGAATCGCAGGGAATGAGGGGAATCGCCCCCGTCCCGCCCGCTCCGCCTCGCCGAACACGTTGCCCGGACAAGATTCCTGCCGTTAGCCTGCGTTCGTGATTCCGGTCAATGGCCGGAGTGTCGAACGAGATAGGCGGGCGATCATGGGACGACTCGTCCCCGCGGTGACCAGGGCGCTGGATGTCCTCGAGCTCTTCCTCCAGGGCGAGGGAACTCTTTCCGCCCCCGAGGTCACCCGCAAGCTCCAACTGCCGCGGACCACCGTCCACGAACTCCTCACCACGCTCGCCGCACGGTCCTACCTGGTCACGGTCCCCGAACAGCCGGGCCGCTACCGGCTGGGCGTGCGCACCTACCAGCTCGGCAGCCGCTACGCCGAGCAGCTCGACCTCGCGGCCGAGGGGCAGCAGGTGGCCCGCGAGGTCGCCGAGACCTGCGGCGAGACGGTCCACGTGGCGATCCTGGAGGACACGGAGGTCATCTACATCGCCAAGGTCGACTCCACGCACGCCGTCCGTATGGTCTCCGCCGCGGGCCGCAAGCTGCCCGCCCACTGCACCTCGGTCGGCAAGCTCTTGCTCGCCGCGCTCCCGGAGGCGGAGCTCGACGCCCGTCTCGACGGACGCGACCTCATCGCCATGACCGACAACAGCCTCACCGACGCCGTGGAGCTGCGGGCCGCGCTCGCCGCCGTCCGCAAGCGGGGCATAGCGGTGGAGCACCGGGAGTCGAACCCGGATGTGAGCTGTGTGGCCGCGCCCGTCCGGGACCGGTCCGGGCGGGTCGTCGCCGCGCTCTCCATCTCCGTGCCGATGATCCGCTGGAGCGAGGAGCGCGAGGCGGAACTCGCGCAGCTCGCGGCGGGCGGCGCCGACGCGCTGTCCGGCCGGCTCGGACACCACAGGGCCCAGATATGAGGTCGTTGCCGGACGTGGCCGTGCGGGAACAGGCCGAGCTGGGCGAGGGTCCCACCTGGGACGCTGCGGCCGGCCGGCTGATCTGGGTCGACATCCTCTCCTCCCGCGTCCACACCTACGACCCGGCGACCGGCCGCCGCACGGTCATGGTCACCGGCCAGCACGTCGGGGCGGCGAAGCCACGGGCGGGCGGCGGCCTCGTGGTCGTCCTGCGGGACGGCACCGGCCTGTACGGCGCCGACGGCGCCTTCTCCTGGCTCGTCCACGACCCCGCACCCGGACGGCGGGGCAACGACGCGGCCGTCGCCCCGGACGGCGCGCTCTGGGCCGGCACCATGCGCTACGACGAGGCCCAGGGGGGAGGCGCCCTCACCCGGATCGCCCCGGACGGCACGGTGAGCCCGGTCCTCGACGCGGTGACGGTCAGTAACGGCACCGGTTGGAGCCCGGACGGCCGGCTCATGTACTACGTCGACACCCCCACACGGCGCATCGACGTCCTCGACGTGTACGGGGAGCGCGCCCTGAACCGGCGCCCCTTCGTCGCCGTCGAGCAGGTGGCCGGGTGGCCGGACGGGCTGACGGTGGACGCCGAGGGCTGTGTGTGGGTCGCCTTCTGGGACGGCGCCGCCATCCGGCGCTACACCCCCGACGGCCGGCTGGACAGGGTCGTGGAGCTGCCGGTCAGGCGGCCCACGGCGTGCGCCTTCGGCGGACCCGGCCTCCGTGACCTCTACGTCTCCACCGCCCGCACGGGCCTGGACGCGCCCCACCCCCTGTCGGGCTCCCTGCTCGTGCTGCCGGACGCGGGGCAGGGGCTGCCGGGGACGCCGTTCGCGGGATGAGCGGGCGACGGGACGCCGTACGTATTTCTGCCGGGTTCCCTTCCGGTGCGGGGGCGGGCCCCTGAGAACCTCCGTATAAAGGGGCCTGAGGGCGACACAGGCGGAGGGAGGCCCCCGGATGCACCGGAGTGAGGGGAAGCAGCGGCCCCGCCCCCTCGGCGAGGACCACGGGCCGGTCCGCTACGGGCCGCCCGCCCCCGACCCCGGCCTTCCCGTACTGCCCGAACTCGCCGGCGTGCTGGCCGCCTCGGCTGCTCGGCCCCGTCCCGAGCCACCCGGTGGCGGAACGATCCTGCGGCAGGCGGCCTGCGCGTACTGGGAGAGGCGGAGCCTGCACGGGGGGCCCGAGGACGTCGCGGCGGCCCCGGGTGCCCAGCCGCTCCTGCTCGCGTTGATCGCCGCGTACGGCGGCGACGTGCTCATGCCCCGCCCCTGTCCCGCGACCTGGATGCCGCAGGCGCGTCTGCTCGGCCGGCCCGCGTACCACGTGCCGACGCCCGCCGAGTGCGGCGGCATCCCGGACCCGTACGCCCTGCTGGAGACCGTACGCAGGGTGCGGGCCGAGGGCGGCAGGCCCCGGCTGCTCCTGATCTCCGTGGCCGACGACCCGACCGCGACCCTCGCCCCTCCGGAACTGGTGCGCGAGGTGTGTGAGGCCGCGGTCTCCGAGGGGCTGCACATCGTGAGCGACGAGACCTGGCGCGACACCCTGCACCGGCCCCACGACACCGTCCTGCTCAGCCCCGCCGAGATGTGCCCCGACGACGTCACCGTCCTGACCGACCTGGCCGGAGCCCTCACCCCCTCCGCCTGGCCGGTCGCCGTCGCACGCTTTCCCGCCACCGGGCGCGCCGCCGCGCGCCGGGCCCGCGTACTCGACATCCTCACCGCTCTCGGTGCCCTCGTCGCCGAGCCCGTCGCGAGTGCCGCCGCACACGCGCTGGGCGAACCCGCAGCCGTCACGGAGCGGATCCGGCAGGCGGCACACCTCCAGGCCCACGTCGCCTCCGCCGCGCACCGCGCGGTGCTCACCGTGGGCGCCCTGGCCAGGCCGCCGCAGGCAGGCCGCCATCTCTACGCCGACCTCGGCCCGCTGCGCCCCCGGCTGGCCGCCCGGGGCGTCACCGACTCGATGGAACTGGAGGACTACCTGACGAAACGTCTCGGCACCCCCGCCCCCGGCGGGCACCGGTTCGGGGACGAACTGGGAGCGCTACGGGTGCGGATCGGCACCGGGCCGCTGCTCGGCTCAACCCCGGAGCAGCAGACGGAGTCACTCACTGCTGTGGAGCCCCTGGAATTGCCCCACGTCGCCCGAGCACTGAGCATTTTCGCAGCAGCCCTCGATGAACTCCGATGACAGGAGCCTCTCGATGACGGAACAGACCGAGCGTCCGTCCACCGGAGCCGGCCGCGTGCCCGCCGGCCCCCCTGTCGCCGCCCCGCGCCGCCTCGGTGAGATCCGGACCTGGCCCCGCAGCTTCGCGGACCGGCTCACCGCGCCGCTCCCGGGTGTCCGGGGCATGACCCGCCTGGCCAGGGAGCGCGCCCTCCGGCCCAACACCGAGGGACTCCGGGGCATTCACCGGCTGCCGTACGCTCCCCGGCCACTGCCCGCCGCCGGTCCGGACACGATGGCCGTCACCTGGGCCGGACACGCCAGCTGGATCGTCCGCATCGGGGGCCTCACCGTCCTCACCGACCCCGTCTGGTCCCGGCGCATCCTCGGCACCCCGGCCAGGATCACCCCCGTGGGCGTCCCCTGGGACGAACTGCCGCCCGTCGACGCGGTCCTGATCAGCCACAACCACTACGACCACCTCGACGCCCCCACCCTCCGCAGGCTCCCCAGGGACACCCCGCTCCTCGTCCCCGCCGGTCTCGGCCGCTGGTGCCGTCGCCGCCGCTTCACCTGCGTCACCGAGCTCGACTGGTGGGAGTCGGCGGAGATCGGCGGTGTCCGGTTCGACTTCGTGCCCTCCCACCACTGGTCCAAGCGCACCCTCCTGGACACCTGCCGGTCCCTGTGGGGCGGCTGGGTGATCGGGGACGGAGGAGGGCGCCGGCTCTACTTCGCGGGGGACACCGGCTACGGCCACTGGTTCAAGGAGATCGGCCGACGCCATCCCGGACTGGACCTGGCGATGCTCCCGATCGGGGCGTACGAACCGCGGTGGTGGCTCTCCGACGTGCACACCGACCCCGAGGAGGCCGTCCAGGCGTACGAGGACCTCGGTGCCCGCGCGCTGGCACCGATGCACTGGGCGACGTTCCTGCTCTCCGCCGAACCGGTCCTCGAACCGCTGACCCGGCTCCGCACGGCCTGGCAGCAGGCCGGACACCCGCGCGCCGACCTCTGGGACCTGCCGGTCGGCGGCTCACGCGTCCTGGACGCCTGACCGTGCCCGGCCGGCGCACAGGCTCCTCAGCCGGCCATGCGGGCCCTCAGCCGCCGCCAGAGCGCCGGCGTCCCGCTGATCAGCAGCGTCAGGACGACCGCCGCGAGCACTCCCTCCCACGGCTCCGGAAACAGCGAGCCACCCAGAATCCCGATCAGCTGATACGTCGCCGCCCACGCCAGACACGCGGGAACGTCGCCGCGGGCGAACTGCCGCATCGGCATCCGGCCGAGCAGACAGGCCAGCATCACCGGGATGCGCCCGGCCGGCACCAGCCGGGACAGCACCAGCACGGTCCCGCTCTGCTCGTCCAGCTTCTGCTGCGCCTGCGCGAGCCGCTCCGGAGCAGCCCGGCCGGTGATCGTCTCCAGCCACTTCGAGCCGTTCCTGGACCGCACCCCGCGCTGCCCCAGCCAGTACAGGCATATGTCCCCGAGGAACGCAGCGCTCGATGCCACGGCGAACACCACGAGCAGGGCGAACGGTGACGTCTGGTGGAGCGTCACGACGGCCGCCGTGCTCACCAGCGCTCCCGTCGGCACCACCGGCACCAGCGACCCCAACGCCACGAGCAGGAACAACGTCGGGTAACCGACGGCCTGCTGCGTCGACTCCGTCGGCAGCTGCCGCAGTACTTCCTCTATCACCTACGGGCCTCCGGTCTCACATGCTCACCGTGCCCCAGACGGTGCACCGCCACTTCCGGTGCCACCCGCGCCGCCTGCCGCACGAACTCGTCGCCCGGCGCATGGAACTCGTGCGGCCGGATCCCGTCCATCCCGATCGGCCAGTACGTGCCGTAGTGCACCGGCACGGCGGACCGCGGCTCCAGCATGGTCAGCACCTGCGCGGCGCGGGCCGCGTCCAGGTGGTGGTGGCCCAGATTGGGCCCCCAGCCGCCGACCGGGAGCAGCGCGACGTCCACCCGCCCCACCGCGTCGGCCATGCCCTCGAACAGCCCGGTGTCCCCGGCGAAATAGGTGCGGGCCTCGCCCTCGACGACGTATCCGAGAGCCGGCACCCGGCGCGGGCCGACCGGCAGCCGCCGCCCGTCGTGCAGGGCCGGAACCGCGCGGACCCGTACCTCACCGACCCGCACCACGTCTCCCGCGGCGACCTCGCGGATGCGCAGCCCGCGCGTCCGGCCCAGCATCCGGAGGCGCGGGACGGCCCCGACCGCTCCCCGGGGCACGACCAGCAGGCTGCCGGGGGCGAGGCGGGCCAGGGAGGGGAGATGCAGATGGTCGGAGTGCAGGTGCGAGATCAGGACCACGTCGGCGACCGCGGCCTCTGGCGGCGGGACGTCACCCCGGCGGCGCCGCAGGTGCGCGAAGCGCCGTGCGAACAGCGGGTCGGTCAGTACTCTGACCCCGGTGTCCTCGATCGTGCAGGTGGCATGACCCCACCAGGTGACCTCCACCGCCCCGCCTCCTTGTCCGTGCCCCCGACATCGCCGTACGCGTACGAGGGTAGGCGTTCTGCGCCCTTCCCACGCCGGAGAGCTCCTTCGCGCCGGAACCGGCATGCTCACGGGCCGCTACGGAGGGCTACCGCAGGGGTAGGGTCGTGTCCAGCATCCGAGTGCGGGGGGATCCGGCCATGGGCGACGTCGTCGCAGGCTTGCGGGTGGCGGCCATCGCCAGTCTCACACCGCTGGAGGAGCTCGACGGCGACCCGTTCCTCGTCGACACCCGGGCCCAGCACGCCATGTGCGCACGCTGGGCCGCGGACCGGGGACACGTCGTCACCCGCCAGCTCCGCGTCCACGGGCTGCGCCCCGATCACCGGGCCCTCTGGGCCGACACCGAAGGCGGCCGGGTCGAACTGTTCGTGGCGCCCAGCCACCGGGTGCTCGCGCGGGCACTCGACTCGGCGGCGGACTTCGCGGCGGAGTGCGAGCGCCGTGGTGTGCGGCTGGAATTCGCCGGCCTGGAGGAGCCCGCCTACACCGCGCGCACCAAGGCCGACGTCCACCGCCGACTCTCCATGCCGACCGCAGGATACGACGGCTGCTGATCGCCGGAGAGGGCGCGGGGCCTCGACGAAGCCGCGGAGGGCTGTGACAGGCTTGACGCCGGCCCGTGACGAACACCGGGCCCGGACGTGAGGTGGAACGGCGTGAGCGACGGTCGATGGCGTAGGGCCGGGGGAACCCTGATACGCGTGGTCGCGGTGTGGGCCGTCTCCACACTCACGCTGCTGACGCTCGCGGGGATCCTGCCCGACTTCCGGCTCCAGGCCGCCGACGGCGACACCGTCACGAGGACCGCCTTCACCGCGGCCTGGGGCGCGGGGGCCTTCGGTCTGCTCTCCGCCCTGGTGTGGCCGGTGCTCGTCAGAGCGCTGCTCATCGTGCCCGCCCTGGTCCTCGGCGCCCTCGTCTTCTTCCTCAACGGCTCACTGCTGCTGATCGCGCTGCGGCTCATCCCGGACGGGCGCGGCGACGCGAACCCGGAGACGGCCGTCGTCGTCGCGGCCGTCATGTCCGCCGTCGCCTCCGCGACGTCCACCGCCCTCGCGGTCCGCGACGACGACGCCTACCGGCGCAGGCTCTCCCGCCTCGCCGACCGGCGCCGCAGACGCAGCGGCATGCCGAGGAGCGCCGACGGCGGACGCGGTGGCCCGCCGGGCATCGTGTTCGTCCAGCTCGACGGGGTGGGGCACGACGTGCTCGAGCAGGCGGCCGCCGACGGCCTGATGCCGACCGTGGCCGGCCTCCTCGCCGACGAGGCGGGCCACCGGCTCACCCCGTGGACCACCGACTGGTCCAGCCAGACGGGAGCCAGCCAGCTCGGCATCCTGCACGGGAGCAACTTCGACGTGCCGGCCTTCCGCTGGTTCGAGAAGGAGACCGGCACCGTCATGGTCTCCAGCAGACCGGCGAGCGCCCTCGAACTGCAGCGAAGGGCCATAGCCCGCACCCATGACGGCGGCCTGCTCACCGTCGACGGTGCGAGCCGCGGCAACCTCTTCAGCGGCGGCGCGGACCAGCTCGCCCTGGTCCTGTCGATGGCCGCCAGGCTCGGCAAGGGCCGACGCTCGCGCGCCGGCTACTTCGCCTACTTCTCCGACCCGGCCAACGCCGTCCGGACGGCCCTGTCCTTCGTCGCCGAGGTGGGCCGCGAGATAGGCCAGTCGGTACGGGCACGGGTGCGCAAGGAGTCACCCCGGGTCAAGCGCGGTGGGCTGTACCCCTTCATCAGGGCGTTCGCGACCGTCGTCGAACGCGATGTGGTGGTCGCCGCGGTGATCGGCGACATGTTCGCGGGACGCACCGCGGTCTACGCCGACCTGGTCGCCTACGACGAGGTCGCCCACCACTCCGGGCCGCACAGCCGGGACGCGGAGAAGGTCCTGACCCGGCTCGACCGCTCGCTGGGCCTCATCCTGAAGATCGCCGACCACACCCCGCGCGACTACCGGATCGTGCTGCTGTCCGATCACGGCCAGAGCCCGGGGGAGACCTTCGCTGGGCGTTACGGCCTCACGCTCAAGGACCTCGTGCGAGCCGGCTGCGGGCTCCCCGTGCCCCGCCGGGCGCAGCGCACCCGCAGCGCTTCGGAGGCCCGTGACGCCGTACGCATCGCACTGCACAGGCCCGTCGCCGGGGAGCACGAGGCGGAGCACCCGGCCAAGCCCTCCGACCCTGTGGTGCTCGCCTCCGGAAATCTGGGGCTGCTGTCGTTCCCGGACATCGGGGGGCGGGCCTCACGCGAGCAACTCGACCGCCGCCATCCCGCGCTGCTCGGCACGCTGGCCTCCCACCCCGGAGTCGGTTTTCTCCTCGTGCGGAGTCAGAAGCACGGCTCGGTGGTGATGGGCCGGGGCGGTGCCGAGGTGCCCGTGGCGGAGCTCAGGGACGGGGAAGGGCCGATCGCCGTCTTCGGCGCCGGGGCGGCGGAAGCGGTGCGGCGCACCGATGGTTTCCCGCACGTGGCGGACGTCATGATCAATTCGATGTACGACCCCGGGACCGGTCGCGTACACGCCTTCGAGGAGCAGATCGGTTCGCACGGCGGGCTCGGCGGCGAACAGTCGCGGCCGTTCCTCCTGTGGCCGCGGACGCTGACGGACCCCCTCGACGTCGTGGCGGCGGACACCCCTCCGGGCGAGGCTCCGGAGGGTCCCGTGGTAGCGCCCTCGGCCGGCCCGGTGGGGGCGGAGACGGTGCACCGGGTGCTGGCGCGCTGGCTGAGGGAGCTGTCCGGCCCCCAGGTGCCGCTGCAGCAGGAGGGCTTCGCCGGGGCGGTGCGGGTCGACGAGCCCTTCCCGGACGGGCGGGAAGGAAAGGAGCAGCAGGACCGGCAGGAGGGGCCGGCCGGTGCGGGAGGCCCCCTCACCGCGGCCCGGGACTCCGACGAGGCCGTTCCGGACCCCGACGACGCCGTACCCGGTACCCGCGGATGAGCGGTTCCGGCCGTCAGGCCGACTCGCGCCGCACCAGCGTCGGACGGAAGACCACCGACGGCGCCGGGCCGTCGCCAGGACTGCCGATCTGCCTCAGGAGGAGCCGGGCCATCTCGGCGGCCATCTCCTCCACCGGCTGACGCACGGTCGTCAGCGGCGGATCGCACGCCACGGCCGCGTTGCTGTCGTCGAAGCCCACCACGGCCACATCCCCGGGCACGTCCCTGCCCGCCCGCAGAAGCACGGGGAGTGCCCCCAGCGCCATCAGGTCCGACGCGATGAACACCGCGTCCAGATCCGGCCGTTCGTGCAGCAGCCGCCGCATCGCCGAGGCCCCGCCCGCGTGGGTGAAGTCCCCCTCGGCCGTCACCACGTCCCCGATACCGTGCTCCCGCAGCGCGTCCAGGAAGCCCGTCAGACGCACCTGCCCCGCAGGCATGTCCTGCGGGCCCGCGACCGTTCCGACGCAACGTCGTCCCAGGCCCGCCAGATGATCGGCCGCGATCCGTGCCCCGGCCCGCTGGTCCGCCTCGACATAGGTGAGCGGTGAGGGCCGGCGCGGCCGGCCGGCGAGCACGGCGGGCAGCCGGGTGTCATGGAGCAGTCCGGGCAGCGGGTCGTCGGCGTGCGAGGAGATCAGCACCACCCCGTCCACATGGCCCCTGCGCAGATACGACAACAGCTGGTTGCGGGAGGCCTCGTCGTCGGCCAGCATCAGAACCATCTGGATCCCGGCGGGGCGCAGCACGTCCATCAGTCCGCCGACCACGCGCCCGAAGTGGGGGTCGGAGAACATCCGGCCGATGAACGGCTCGGAGACGGGGCGCCGTTCACGCTCCGACACCACCAGGGCGATCGAATCGGTCCGCCGCGTCACCAGCGCCCGCGCCGCGCGGTTGGGAACGTAGCCCGTGGTGGCCACCGCCTCCTCCACGACCCGCCGCAGTGCCGGGTCCACCGTGGTCGCACCGTTGATCACACGGGACACGGTCGCCCGGGAGACGCCCGCCACCGCGGCCACGTCCTCCAAGGTGGCGGGGCGTACGGGCGGTGAGACATCGGCAGTCATGCTGTCTTTATACCGGGTGGTCCGACGGACACGCGAAGGGTTCCGGCACGTCAGCGGCCTCGCCGCACCCGGTGCAGTCAGGACGGCGGACCGCTGCCCGGCCGTTGTCAGTGGCAGGCGGCAGGATGGTGGTCATGATGACGAACTCAGCCGGTGTGCTCACCGACACCGCCGCCTACGCAGCCGCGGTGGAGCAGGCCGAGCGTGCCGCCGCCGCGTATTACACCGCAGGTGAGAGCCCGCTCGACGACGATGCGTACGACCGGCTGGTGCGCGGCATCGCGGCCTACGAGGAGGACCACCCGCAGGAGGTGCTGGACGCCTCGCCGACCGGGAAGGTCGCGGGCGGGGCGGCGTCGGGGGACGTGCCGCACACCGTTCCGATGCTCTCGCTGGACAACGTGTTCTCCGCCGAGCAGTTCGTCACCTGGACCGCGTCCGTGGAGCGGCGGACAGGCAGACCCGTCGCCGCCTGGAGCGTGGAGCCCAAGCTCGACGGCCTGGCCGTCGCCGCGCGTTATCAGCAGGGCCGCCTCGACCTGCTCATCACCCGTGGCGACGGCACGGCCGGCGAAGACGTCTCGCACGCGATCGGTACGGTGCTCGGCCTGCCCGACCGGCTCGGTGCTCCCGTCACCCTGGAGGTGCGCGGCGAGATCCTCATGACCGACGAGCAGTTCGAGCAGGCCAACACGGTGCGTACGGAGCACGGCGCCGCGCCCTTCGCCAATCCGCGCAACGGGGCGGCGGGCACCCTCCGGGCCAAGGACCGCCCGTACCGCGTGGAGATGACCTTCTTCGCCTACGGCGCGCTGGCTCTCCCGGACTCCGGTGAGCTGACGGCCACCCTGGCCGAACTCCCGCACAGTGAGGTCCTGGAGTACGTCGCCGGGCTCGGCGTGCACACGGCGGCGGACACCGAGGTCGCCCCACGCACCGTCACCACGGTCGAGGAGGTGCAGGCAGGGGTGGAGGGCATCGCCGCCCTGCGTGCCTCGCTGCCGTTCGGGATCGACGGAATCGTGATCAAGGCGGACCGGGCGGCCGACCAGCGCGACGCGGGGTCCGGGACACGGGCACCGCGCTGGGCCATCGCCTACAAGCTGCCGGCCGTGGAGAAGGTCACCCGGCTGCTGGGCGTCGAATGGAACGTGGGCAGGACCGGCATCATCGCGCCGAGGGCCGTGCTGGAGCCCGTCGAGATCGACGGGTCCACCGTCAGCTATGCCACGCTGCACAATCCGGCCGACATCACCCGCCGTGATCTGCGCCTGGGAGACCGCGTGATGGTCTACAAGGCGGGCGACATCATTCCCCGCATCGAGGCGCCCGTCGCGCACCTGCGGACGGGCGAGGAGCGGCCGGTCGTCTTTCCCGAGGTGTGCCCCCAGTGCGGCTCGGAGATCGACATGAGCGAGCAGCGCTGGCGCTGCATCCGGGGCCGCGACTGCCACGTGGTCGCGTCCATCTCCTATGCGGCCGGCCGTGATCAGCTCGACATCGAGGGGCTCGGTGCCAGCCGCGTCGTCCAGCTCGTCGACGCGGGCCTGGTCCAGGACTTCGCCGATCTGTTCACGTTGGAGCGTGACCGGCTGCTCTCCCTGGAACGGATGGGGGAGACCTCCACCGACAATCTGCTGGCGGCCATCGAGGCCGCCGCGTCCCGTCCGCTGTCCCGTGTCTTCTGCGCCCTCGGCGTCCGCGGTACGGGCCGGTCCATGTCCCGCCGGATCGCGCGCCACTTCGCCTCGATGGACCGGATCGTCGCGGCCGACGCGGAGGCGTTGCAGCAGGTCGACGGCATCGGCAAGGAGAAGGCGGCGGCGGTCGTCAGGGAACTGCAGGAGCTGGCGCCGCTGATCGGCAAGCTGACGGTGGCCGGGGTCAACATGACGGAGCCGGGAGCCACCCCGCCGCCGGAACCCGGTGCGGTGTCCGAGGAGGGTGCCGGCGAACAGGCCGAGGCGGGCCTGCCACTCGGCGGCATGACGGTCGTGGTGACGGGGGCGATGACCGGGGCCCTGGAGAAGCTCTCACGCAACCAGATGAACGAACTGATCGAGCGGGCCGGAGGGAAGTCCTCCTCCAGCGTCTCCAAGCGCACGAGCCTGCTCGTCGCCGGGGAGAAGGCCGGATCCAAGCGGGCCAAGGCCGAGGACCTCGGTGTGCGGATCGCCGCGCCCGAGGAATTCGCCGAGCTGGTCGAAGCCTTTCTGGCCCTGGAGGTGTGAGGCCATACACGACCATGTGTCTTGGGATTATCGGGGGAGTGGCCTTTCCGTGCCTTGTATTGCATAGTGATGGGTCAATCATGCCTCGCTATCAGTGGCTCGGTGAGTGCCGGCGGCTGTGGCGGGCGACCTGAGGGTGAGGGCCGATGCGTTCTTCGCGTGACGGACGGCGGCGCGGTCGCCCGGTCCTCCGGCGGCAGGCGGCACCCGCCGGTGCGGCGTCCCGGCGGGCCGGCCCCGTCAGGGGACTCGCCATCGACCTGGGAAGCTCCGGGGCCCGCGCCTGGGTCCCCGGGCAGGGGCTCGTCACCGATGGACCGGCCGACCGGGAGGACGGCGCACGCCGGCCGGTCCGGCGGGGGCGCATCGTCGACGCCGACTCCTGCGCCGGGCTGCTGGACCGTCTCGCCGACACCGCGCTGGGTCCCCACCGGCAGGACAGCGTGATCGTGCTGAGCCACCCCGTGCTGGCAGGACCGGAGCACCGGACGCTGGCGGGGGAACTCCTCGCCGCGCTCGGTGCGTCCGATGCCGTGGTGCTGAACAGCGCCAGCGCCGTCGCCGCGTGCGCCGGACCGCCGGGCGGAGGACCCGTGCTCGTCGTCGACATGGGCGCGGAGCTGACCGAAGTCGCCCTGCTCGTCGACGGATCGGTCGTCGACGCCCGCCAGGCCGACGTGGGGCTCAGTGATCTCGGACCGCAGGCACCGCCGACGGAACTCGTCGGGAACGTCCTCGATATGATCACGTCCATGTGGCGTGAAGACCGGCACGGCGCGATGCGCGGAGCGCTCCGCCGGGGCCCCGTGCTCACCGGCGGCGGAGCACTCCGTCGTGACGTCACCGACCGGATCGAGGGCTGTCTCGGCGTTCCGGTGCGTGTCACCCCCGACCCTTCGACGGCCGTGGTGCGGGGCGCGGCGCTGATCCTGGACTCGCTGAGGTGAGCCCCCTCCCGGGGGCGGCCCGGGGGAACGCGCCCCCGCGGGTGCCGCATGTCACACCGCCGCACCAGGCGCGGCACATCCTTGCCGCGCTGCTCCTCGCCGTCCTGGCTCTGCTCGGAGGAGTGCCGACGGCAACCGGAGCCGTGCTGCCGGGCACATCCCTCGCCAAGCTCTCCGACCCCTCAGCGCACACCGCGGACACCGTTACCCGTGCCGCGGACACCGCCACGCACGCTGCGGACACCGCCACGCACATCGCCCGGCGTGCCGCGCATGCAGCCGACGCCGCCACACAGGCCGTTCCCGTGCCGGGGCCGCGTGCGGGCGCCGATCGCCCGCACCCCCCGCACCCCTGCCCCCCACCCGGTCACGGCGCCCTGCCGCCGCGTACACAGAACCTTCCACCCCCTCGGGGTGCCGTCGCGGGAACAGCCGGTGCCGGGCCGGTCGTCGTCGTACGGATCAGGGCGGCGCTGCCTGGTGTGCGGGGCCCTCCGGGGGTGAAGGCCAGTCAGCCGGCCTTCCACCGGTCCTGTTCCGCAGACCTGTCGTCACGCCCTCCCCGCTGAGACCGGGGCGGACGACGCCCACTCGAGGGGACTCCCATGACTCGCGCCACCACGGTGCGAGCGGTTCTGGCTGCCGCCGTACTGCTCGCCGCCGTGTTCGTCACACTGACCATGTCACCCAGACTCGGCCTCGATCTCCAGGGCGGCACCCGGATGGTGCTCCAGGCCAAGGACTCCGACACCGCCAAGGCCGACCGGGAGAGCACCGACCGCACCCTGGAGGTGCTGCGGCAGCGCATCGACTCCCTCGGCGTCTCCGAACCGACCCTGACGCGCTCGGGCGAGGACCGGATCATCGTCGAACTGCCCGACGTCCAGGACCCGAGACAGGCCGCCGAGGTCATCGGAAAGACGGCACAGCTCGGCTTCCACGCGGTCCAGGGTCCCGAAGCCGCGCAGAAGGACGAAGGGAAGACGCTCCCCGACGAACAGGGCACTCCTCTCCCACTCGGCCCGGAACGGCTCTCGGGTGCCGGGGTCCAGGACGCCACCGCGCAGTTCGACGCCCAGCAGGGCACGGGCTGGACGGTCTCGCTCGACTTCCACGAGGACGCGGGCAAGGAATGGACGCGGCTCACCGGGGACGCCGCCTGCAACCCGGCCGGGGACGAACGGCGCCGCGTCGCGATCGTCCTCGACGGCAAGGTCATCTCCTCACCCCAGGTGGATCCGTCGGTCGGCTGCGAGATCGGGCTGCCTTCTGGTTCCACCCAGATCACCGGTTCCTTCAGCGCCGACGAAGCACGTGATCTCGCGCTGCTCATCAAGGGCGGCGCGCTGCCCGTACCCGTGGAGATCGTCGAGCAGCGGACCGTGGGCCCGACGCTCGGTGCCTCCGCCATCGATGCGAGCGCCCGTGCCGCACTCATCGGTGCCGCCGCGACCGCGCTGTTCATCACCTTGGTGTACCGGCTGTTCGGCGCGCTCGCCGCGCTGGCCCTGGGCGCGTACGGCGTGATCTCCTACGCCGCCCTCGTCGCCCTGGGCGTCACCCTGACCCTGCCGGGACTCGCCGGCTTCGTTCTCGCCATCGGTATGGCGGTGGATGCGAACGTCCTTGTCTTCGAACGGGCCCGTGAGGAGTACGCGGGCCGGACGAGCCGCTCGCTGCGCTCCGCGCTGACGGCCGGATTCCGAAACGCGTGGAGCGCGGTCGCCGATTCCAACGTCACCACCCTCATCGCGGCGGCGCTTCTCTTCTTCCTCGGCTCCGGGCCGGTCAAGGGCTTCGGGGTCACGCTCGCCATCGGTGTGCTGGCCTCGATGTTCTCGGCGCTCGTCATCGCCCGCGCGCTCACCGAGATCGCGGCCGGCTCCCGGTTCGTCAACGACTACCGGGGAGTCAACGGCATCGCACGGCCCGGTCGCGTCCGCACCTGGCTGAACACGCGCGACATCCAGCTGTTCCGGTCGCCGCGCCGCTGGCTGATGATGTCCACCGCGCTCGTGCTCGTCGCCGTGACCGGCATCCTCGTGCGCGGAATCGACCTGGGCGTCGAGTTCACCGGGGGGGGGGGGGGGGGGGTGTGGCGCCCCCCCCCCCCCCCCGCCGGCCCCCCCCCCCCCCCCCCCTGCGCCCCCCCGGGGGGGGGC